>NZ_JAQIRG010000051.1:0-206 GCF_050600725.1 Klebsiella sp. 141251 | reverse complement strand
AGCGCCATCTCCGCCATGCCGGTGGTGGCGTGGCAGTGCAGGTGCAGGGTGACGGCAAAGCGTTTTTTGATTTCGCTGACCAGCTCAAAGGCGGCGTTCGGGGTGAGAATGCCGGACATGTCCTTGATGGCGATGGAGTCGACGCCGGTCTCCAGCAGCTGTTCGGTGAGGTCGAGCCAGGTCTGCAGGGTGTGCGCCGGGCTGGT
>NZ_JAQIRG010000050.1:0-211 GCF_050600725.1 Klebsiella sp. 141251 | reverse complement strand
ACGCCCAGTAATTCCGATTAACGCTTGCACCCTCCGTATTACCGCGGCTGCTGGCACGGAGTTAGCCGGTGCTTCTTCTGCGAGTAACGTCAATCACCAAGGTTATTAACCTTAACGCCTTCCTCCTCGCTGAAAGTACTTTACAACCCGAAGGCCTTCTTCATACACGCGGCATGGCTGCATCAGGCTTGCGCCCATTGTGCAATATTCC
>NZ_JAQIRG010000049.1:0-224 GCF_050600725.1 Klebsiella sp. 141251 | reverse complement strand
CGTGAAGAAATCGAACGTGGTCAGGTACTGGCTAAGCCGGGCAGCATCAAGCCGCACACCAAGTTCGAATCTGAAGTGTACATCCTGTCCAAAGACGAAGGCGGCCGTCATACTCCGTTCTTCAAAGGTTACCGTCCGCAGTTCTACTTCCGTACTACTGACGTGACTGGTACCATCGAACTGCCGGAAGGCGTAGAGATGGTAATGCCGGGCGACAACATCAA
>NZ_JAQIRG010000048.1:0-233 GCF_050600725.1 Klebsiella sp. 141251 | reverse complement strand
AACTTCAGGCCGATTTGCGGGAACAGCGCCACGGTGAGCACGTCGTCGATGGCGTTTTCGGCAAGCGTGATGCCCTTCTCCTGCGCCTGGCGTTTGACGTCGGCTTCAAGCTCCGCCAGCTCAGGCTTCAGCAGGTCGGCCGGGCGGCAGGTGACGGCGTCGGCGCCGTCGAGCACCCGCGCCTGCAGGGCGGCGTTAACCGGCGCCGGGGTGTGGCCGTATTCGCCTTTCAG
>NZ_JAQIRG010000047.1:0-237 GCF_050600725.1 Klebsiella sp. 141251 | reverse complement strand
ACATTTTCGTGTCGCGAAAATTTGAGAGACTCGAACACACATTAACTGTGTGTCGTTTCAATTTTCAGCTTGATCCAGATTTTTAAAGAGCAAAATTTCACAATGCACTTAACAGTACATTTTGAAATTTATCATTTATCAAACAATCTGTGTGGACACTACAAAGGCAGGTTCTTTAAGGTAAGGAGGTGATCCAACCGCAGGTTCCCCTACGGTTACCTTGTTACGACTTCACCC
>NZ_JAQIRG010000046.1:0-249 GCF_050600725.1 Klebsiella sp. 141251 | reverse complement strand
GATGTTTCTTGGCATGGGCTTCGTGCTGGCGTTCCTGCTGCTGCTCATTTTCGCCATCCGGGGGATGTCTCTCGCCGTTACCCGTCTGTTCCCTGAGCCGCCTGCCGCGCCCGCCGACGACTTCGCCCGCTTAAAACCGGCGATTGTCGCCGCCATTCACCACCATCGCCGCCTTAATCCTTAATTCACGGAGGAATTCATGACCGTTGCCATTACCGATGTCGTCCTGCGCGACGCCCACCAGTCCCT
>NZ_JAQIRG010000045.1:0-254 GCF_050600725.1 Klebsiella sp. 141251 | reverse complement strand
ATATCCTGGACGATAACCAGTTCCAGCTGTTCAAACGCCTTGCGCACCGCGGAAAGCTCGGCATCGGTCTGCAGCGGATCCTCGCCCATAATGTAGGCGGCGCGAACTTCGCCGTGTTCGGCGCGGTGCGGCAGCTCGCTGATGCGGTAGCCGGTATGCTCCGGCAGGCTGTCGACGCCCCACGCTCTGGCAAACTTCTCGCGGTTTTCCGGGAACTTAACGTACTGGTAGCCCGGATAGGTATCCGGCAGCGC
>NZ_JAQIRG010000044.1:0-269 GCF_050600725.1 Klebsiella sp. 141251 | reverse complement strand
GGCCTGAAATTTAGCGGTTACGCCCGCTATGGCGCCCACTTCCAGACCGGCGACCAGAAATATGTCGGCGTCGACGGCTCCTATAACGGCGCCTCGGCGATCGGCCGTCTCGGTAATGAAAGCAACGGCGGCGAATTCCAGATCAGCAAAGCGTTCAAAAGCGCGCAGGGGGCTATCTGGGATCTCAACGTCATGTTTGACCACTGGAGCGACGAGGTTAACCTGAAAAAAGCCTACGTCGGCGTCACCAACGTCCTCGAATCTAACCC
>NZ_JAQIRG010000043.1:0-269 GCF_050600725.1 Klebsiella sp. 141251 | reverse complement strand
TTCTCCATCTCCGGTCGTGGTACCGTTGTTACCGGTCGTGTAGAGCGCGGTATCATCAAAGTTGGTGAAGAAGTTGAAATCGTTGGTATCAAAGAAACCGCGAAAACTACCTGTACTGGCGTTGAAATGTTCCGCAAACTGCTGGACGAAGGCCGTGCTGGTGAGAACGTTGGTGTTCTGCTGCGTGGTATCAAACGTGAAGAAATCGAACGTGGTCAGGTACTGGCTAAGCCGGGCAGCATCAAGCCGCACACCAAGTTCGAATCTGA
>NZ_JAQIRG010000042.1:0-281 GCF_050600725.1 Klebsiella sp. 141251 | reverse complement strand
CCGTGCCGCAGGTGGAAGAAGCAAAATCTGCCGCGCCGGCAAAAGCCGCCGCCTCCGGCGTCTACACCGTGGAAGTGGAAGGCAAAGCCTTCGTGGTCAAAGTCAGCGACGGCGGCGACGTCAGCCAGCTGACGGCGGCCACTCCGTCTTTCGCACCGGTTCAGGCAGCCGCCCCGGCAGGCGCCAGCACCCCGGTGACCGCGCCGCTGGCGGGCACCATCTGGAAGGTGCTGGCCAGCGAAGGCCAGGCGGTGGCGGAAGGCGAGGTGCTGCTGATTCTG
>NZ_JAQIRG010000041.1:0-282 GCF_050600725.1 Klebsiella sp. 141251 | reverse complement strand
AAGTTTTTTGAAAACAGGGCTTGTCAACGTCTCAGAACTCCCTATAATGCGCCTCCACTGACACGGAACAACGGCAAGCAAGCCGCCGGGTCAGCGGGGTTCCGGTGAGAACCTCGCGGAGAAAAGCAAAATAAATGCTTGACTCTGAGGCGGGAAAGCGTAATATGCACACCCCGCGCCGCAGCGAAAAACGAAGCGGCACTGCTCTTTAACAATTTATCAGACAATCTGTGTGGGCACTCAAAGTGACATGGATTCTTAACGTCCTCGGACGAAAAATGA
>NZ_JAQIRG010000040.1:0-307 GCF_050600725.1 Klebsiella sp. 141251 | reverse complement strand
CCGCTCAGCTGGATGACGTCGGCTACCGCTCGCTGGAATGCTGGGGCGGCGCCACCTTTGACGCCTGCATCCGCTTCCTCGGCGAGGACCCGTGGGTCCGCCTGCGCGAACTGAAAAAGGCGATGCCGAAAACCCCGCTGCAGATGCTGCTGCGCGGCCAGAACCTGCTCGGCTACCGCCACTACGCCGACGACGTGGTGGCGCGCTTTGTGGAGCGCGCCGTCAAAAACGGCATGGACGTGTTCCGCGTTTTCGATGCCATGAACGACCCGCGCAACATGAAAGCCGCCCTGCAGGCGGTGCGCAG
>NZ_JAQIRG010000039.1:0-335 GCF_050600725.1 Klebsiella sp. 141251 | reverse complement strand
TTTCGCAGATTAGCACGTCCTTCATCGCCTCTGACTGCCAGGGCATCCACCGTGTACGCTTAGTCGCTTAACCTCACAACCCGAAGATGTTTCGTTCTGTCCGGTTCGTTGCGCATCATGAATCCTGCGTTGTTCCGTACTCGCGATGCTCATGGACATATAGTCCACTCCGCTCGCTGCGTGCGGTACGCCTTGGCTTCACTTTGCTCACGTCACCTTTTACAGTGTCATCTTCTGATTGCGAAAATTTGAGAGACTCGAACACACATTAACTGTGTGTCGTTTCAATTTTCAGCTTGATCCAGATTTTTAAAGAGCAAAACTTCGCAGTGAAC
>NZ_JAQIRG010000038.1:0-361 GCF_050600725.1 Klebsiella sp. 141251 | reverse complement strand
GCAAAAAATACCACGCCTTCGAAGGCCAGCTGAAAGGCACCGACAGCCGTATCCTGGTCGCCCAGGTGCCGGGCGGGATGCTCACCAACCTTGAGAGCCAGCTTAAACAGCAGAGCGCCGCCCACCGTCTGGATGAGGTGCTGGCGGAAATCCCCCGCGTGCGCGAGGACCTCGGCTTCATCCCGCTGGTCACCCCGACCTCGCAGATTGTCGGCACCCAGGCGGTGCTTAACGTGCTGGGCGGCGAGCGCTACAAAACCATCGCTAAAGAGACCGCCGGTATCCTGAAAGGCGAATACGGCCACACCCCGGCGCCGGTTAACGCCGCCCTGCAGGCGCGGGTGCTCGACGGCGCCGACGC
>NZ_JAQIRG010000037.1:0-366 GCF_050600725.1 Klebsiella sp. 141251 | reverse complement strand
GCCGCCTTTGAGCTGGTCAGCGAAATCAAAAAACGCTTTGCCGTCACCCTGCACCTGCACTGCCACGCCACCACCGGCATGGCGGAGATGGCGCTGCTGAAGGCTATTGAAGCCGGCGTCGACGGCGTCGATACCGCCATCTCCTCGATGAGCGCCACCTACGGCCACCCGGCCACCGAAGCGCTGGTGGCCACCCTCGCCGGGACCCGCTACGACACCGGCCTCGATATCCACAAACTGGAGAGCATCGCCGCGTACTTCCGCGAGGTGCGCAAAAAATACCACGCCTTCGAAGGCCAGCTGAAAGGCACCGACAGCCGTATCCTGGTCGCCCAGGTGCCGGGCGGGATGCTCACCAACCTTGAG
>NZ_JAQIRG010000036.1:0-386 GCF_050600725.1 Klebsiella sp. 141251 | reverse complement strand
GCCTATATCTGGGCCGGCCGCGACTTCCACCAGCGCCCGCAACAGGGGATCAACGACTACTTCTGGATGAACCACGACGGCCAGGGCGCCGGGGTGAAGAACTTCGATATCGGCGGCGTGCAGTTCGACGTGGCGACGGTGTCGCAGGTGAAATCCTGTAGCCCGGAAGTGATGGCCGACGAGACCAACCCGTCGCGCATCACCTGTACCGGCAGCTCCGATACCGGCGACAACGGCCACTACGCGTTGACCACCAAAACCCACAACATCAAGGCCGGGCCGATCGACGTCGAGGTATATGCCAACTACGGCTTTGACTCAAAAGCGGTGGACAGCGACGCGCGCCTCGATGCCTGGCAGGGCGGGCTGGTACTGAGCCATAGCAA
>NZ_JAQIRG010000035.1:0-389 GCF_050600725.1 Klebsiella sp. 141251 | reverse complement strand
CCGAACACGCCGATACCGACGGAGTAGACCGCCCAGAACCAGCCCAGCGCCGAGCTGGAGCTGTCGCTGCGGACGTTATGGATAATGGCGACGATAAACGAATAGAGGAACAGCGGATAGGCCAGGCCGCGGATACCGTAAAACAGCAGGATTAAGGCGTAGTTGGCGCGGCCGAGGCCGAAGACGAGGAACAGAACGTGGAACACGCACCACAGCACAAAACCGATAAACATGGTTTTACGCGGGGTGATGATTTCCGCGACCACGCCGGAGACCCAGGCCGAGAGGGCAGCGGCGAGGCCGTAGAGGGTGAAGGCGAAAGAGGCCTGCGCCGGGCTGAAGCCCAGCTCCTTGATGTAGTGCGAGAGGAAGGCGAGTTCAAAACCGTC
>NZ_JAQIRG010000034.1:0-398 GCF_050600725.1 Klebsiella sp. 141251 | reverse complement strand
CCGAACACGCCGATACCGACGGAGTAGACCGCCCAGAACCAGCCCAGCGCCGAGCTGGAGCTGTCGCTGCGGACGTTATGGATAATGGCGACGATGAACGAGTAGAGGAACAGCGGATAGGCCAGACCGCGGATACCGTAAAACAGCAGAATTAAGGCATAGTTGGCGCGGCCGAGGCCGAAAACGAGGAACAGAACGTGGAACACGCACCACAGCACGAAACCGATAAACATGGTTTTACGCGGGGTGATGATTTCCGCGACCACGCCGGAGACCCAGGCCGAGAGGGCAGCAGCGAGGCCGTAGAGGGTGAAGGCGAAAGAGGCCTGCGCCGGGCTGAAGCCCAGCTCCTTGATGTAGTGCGAGAGGAAGGCGAGTTCAAAACCGTCGCCGGTCAT
>NZ_JAQIRG010000033.1:0-410 GCF_050600725.1 Klebsiella sp. 141251 | reverse complement strand
GATTCCCACCCTATCGTGGCGAATCACGTCATTAACGCCAAACGCAACGGGGCGAAAATCATCGTCTGCGACCCGCGCAAGATTGAAACCGCGCGCATCGCCGACATGCACATCGCGCTGAAGAACGGCTCGAATATCGCGCTGCTCAACGCCATTGGCCACGTTATTATTGAAGAGGATCTGTACGATAAATCCTTCGTCGCCAGCCGTTCCGAGGGCTTCGAGGAGTATCGCAAAATCGTCGAAGGCTACACGCCGGAGTCGGTGGAAGAGATAACCGGCGTCAGCGCTCAGGAGATCCGCGCCTGCGCCCGGATGTACGCCAGCGCCAAATCCGCCGCCATCCTGTGGGGCATGGGCGTCACCCAGTTCTACCAGGGCGTGGAGACCGTGCGGTCGCTGACCAGCCT
>NZ_JAQIRG010000032.1:0-412 GCF_050600725.1 Klebsiella sp. 141251 | reverse complement strand
ACTGTGTGTCGTTTCAATTTTCAGCTTGATCCAGATTTTTAAAGAGCAAAACTTCGCAGTGAACCTTTTCAGGTACACTCTGAAGTTTTCTTGTTTTTTGCAGTAAGGATGGTGGAGCTATGCGGGATCGAACCGCAGACCTCCTGCGTGCAAAGCAGGCGCTCTCCCAGCTGAGCTATAGCCCCATCGAATGAATCTCTTTTAACCTTAATTCGTTTTCGGGCGCGGCGTGGTGAAGCGAAGCATACTGAAGTATGCGAGCTTTGCCACAACAAAGCACGAGAGCGAATTTGGTAGGCCTGAGTGGACTTGAACCACCGACCTCACCCTTATCAGGGGTGCGCTCTAACCACCTGAGCTACAAGCCTGCAGAGATTACTTACTGCTGTATTTTCATCAGACAATCTGTGTG
>NZ_JAQIRG010000031.1:0-427 GCF_050600725.1 Klebsiella sp. 141251 | reverse complement strand
CACTACAAAGGCAGGTTCTTTAAGGTAAGGAGGTGATCCAACCGCAGGTTCCCCTACGGTTACCTTGTTACGACTTCACCCCAGTCATGAATCACAAAGTGGTAAGCGCCCTCCCGAAGGTTAAGCTACCTACTTCTTTTGCAACCCACTCCCATGGTGTGACGGGCGGTGTGTACAAGGCCCGGGAACGTATTCACCGTAGCATTCTGATCTACGATTACTAGCGATTCCGACTTCATGGAGTCGAGTTGCAGACTCCAATCCGGACTACGACATACTTTATGAGGTCCGCTTGCTCTCGCGAGGTCGCTTCTCTTTGTATATGCCATTGTAGCACGTGTGTAGCCCTACTCGTAAGGGCCATGATGACTTGACGTCATCCCCACCTTCCTCCAGTTTATCACTGGCAGTCTCCTTTGAGTTCCCG
>NZ_JAQIRG010000030.1:0-493 GCF_050600725.1 Klebsiella sp. 141251 | reverse complement strand
CGTAATTCATTACGAAGTTTAATTCACGAGCATCAAACTTAAATTGAAGAGTTTGATCATGGCTCAGATTGAACGCTGGCGGCAGGCCTAACACATGCAAGTCGAGCGGTAGCACAGAGAGCTTGCTCTCGGGTGACGAGCGGCGGACGGGTGAGTAATGTCTGGGAAACTGCCTGATGGAGGGGGATAACTACTGGAAACGGTAGCTAATACCGCATAACGTCGCAAGACCAAAGTGGGGGACCTTCGGGCCTCATGCCATCAGATGTGCCCAGATGGGATTAGCTAGTAGGTGGGGTAATGGCTCACCTAGGCGACGATCCCTAGCTGGTCTGAGAGGATGACCAGCCACACTGGAACTGAGACACGGTCCAGACTCCTACGGGAGGCAGCAGTGGGGAATATTGCACAATGGGCGCAAGCCTGATGCAGCCATGCCGCGTGTATGAAGAAGGCCTTCGGGTTGTAAAGTACTTTCAGCGAGGAGGAAGGC
>NZ_JAQIRG010000029.1:0-494 GCF_050600725.1 Klebsiella sp. 141251 | reverse complement strand
TTTCGCAGATTAGCACGTCCTTCATCGCCTCTGACTGCCAGGGCATCCACCGTGTACGCTTAGTCGCTTAACCTCACAACCCGAAGATGTTTCGTAAAACATTTTCGTGTCGCGAAAATTTGAGAGACTCGAACACACATTAACTGTGTGTCGTTTCAATTTTCAGCTTGATCCAGATTTTTAAAGAGCAAATATCTCAAACGTCACCCGAAGATGAGTTTTGAGATATGTCGGCGCGCGTCTTTCACTCACGAACCAGCAAGTGGCGTCCCCTAGGGGATTCGAACCCCTGTTACCGCCGTGAAAGGGCGGTGTCCTGGGCCTCTAGACGAAGGGGACACTGAAGTCTCAATCGCAAGACGCCTTGCTTCTTTACTTTCATCAGACAATCTGTGTGAGCACTACAAAGGCAGGTTCTTTAAGGTAAGGAGGTGATCCAACCGCAGGTTCCCCTACGGTTACCTTGTTACGACTTCACCCCAGTCATGAATCAC
>NZ_JAQIRG010000028.1:0-515 GCF_050600725.1 Klebsiella sp. 141251 | reverse complement strand
CACGTAGACTGCCCGGGCCACGCCGACTATGTTAAAAACATGATCACCGGTGCTGCTCAGATGGATGGCGCGATCCTGGTTGTTGCTGCGACTGACGGCCCGATGCCGCAGACTCGTGAGCACATCCTGCTGGGTCGTCAGGTAGGCGTTCCGTACATCATCGTGTTCCTGAACAAATGCGACATGGTTGATGACGAAGAGCTGCTGGAACTGGTTGAGATGGAAGTTCGTGAACTGCTGTCTCAGTACGATTTCCCGGGCGACGACACTCCGATCGTTCGTGGTTCTGCTCTGAAAGCGCTGGAAGGCGACGCAGAGTGGGAAGCGAAAATCATCGAACTGGCTGGCTTCCTGGATTCTTACATCCCGGAACCAGAGCGTGCGATTGACAAGCCGTTCCTGCTGCCGATCGAAGACGTATTCTCCATCTCCGGTCGTGGTACCGTTGTTACCGGTCGTGTAGAGCGCGGTATCATCAAAGTTGGTGAAGAAGTTGAAATCGTTGGTATCAAAGA
>NZ_JAQIRG010000027.1:0-563 GCF_050600725.1 Klebsiella sp. 141251 | reverse complement strand
CACACCAGCGCTTCATCCTCGATGCCTAACCGTTCGGCGTCGGCGGTGTTGATTTGCGCATAGCCCGGTTCATCCGCCAGCGCCGCCAGCGCCGCACAGTTGCCGGTCATCGAACGGCAGGAGTAGTGACCGACTTCGCGCACCGTTGAGAGCACCATCGGGTACTCGTCGGTGAGCTTATCGATCGGCGCGACCCAGTCGCAGGTGAAGAACTGCGCCAGCCCGTTGGGGGTATCGAACTTCTCTTTAAACAGATACGACGTCCCCTGGTCGGCGTCGGACTCATCGCGGCATGGCCACATGACGTAGCCGAGCTCGCCCATTTTTTCATAGGTGGCGCCGTAGAAGTCCGGGCACAGATGCCGCAACTCATCCCAGATCTCCTGGGTGTTGTTGTAGTGCATCGGATAGCCCATCCGGGTGGCGATTTCGCTGATGATCTGCCAGTCGGTTTTCAGGTCCCACTTTGGCTCCACCGCTTTAAAGAAGCGCTGGAAGCCGCGGTCCGCTGCGGTATACACGCCTTCGTGCTCGCCCCACGAGGTGGATGGCAGGATGACGTC
>NZ_JAQIRG010000025.1:0-722 GCF_050600725.1 Klebsiella sp. 141251 | reverse complement strand
ATCGTCGCCATTATCCATAACGTCCGCAGCGACAGCTCCAGCTCGGCGCTGGGCTGGTTCTGGGCGGTCTACTCCGTCGGTATCGGCGTGTTCGGCAGCTATATCCCGAGCTTCACCATCCCGCACATTGGCGAGATGGGCACCCTGTGGCTGGCGCTGGCGTTCTGCGTCACCGGCGGGCTGATTGCCCTGGCGGCGCTGCGCAACACCGAAACCCCGCGCCATATGCAGAACCTCACCACCCGCGAGAAGTTCTCCGAACTGGGGCGCGCGGTGACCCTTATCTACACCAACCGCAGCATTATGCTCTCCAGCATTGTGCGCATTATCAACACCCTGTCGCTGTTCGGCTTCGCGGTGGTCATGCCGATGATGTTCGTCGATGAGCTCGGTTTCACCACTTCCGAATGGCTGCAGGTGTGGGCGGCGTTCTTCTTCACCACCATCTTCTCCAACGTCTTCTGGGGTATCGTGGCGGAGAAACTGGGCTGGATGAAAGTGGTGCGCTGGTTCGGCTGCATCGGCATGGCGCTGTCGAGCCTGGCGTTTTACTACCTGCCGCAGCACTTCGGGCATAACTTCGCCATGGCGCTGGTGCCGGCGATTGCGCTGGGGATTTTCGTCGCGGCGTTCGTGCCGATGGCGGCGGTGTTCCCGGCGCTGGAGCCAAAGCATAAAGGGGCGGCGATTTCGGTCTACAACCTGTCTGCCGGGCTGTCGAA
>NZ_JAQIRG010000024.1:0-785 GCF_050600725.1 Klebsiella sp. 141251 | reverse complement strand
ATGCTGCTGGTCAGCCTGCTGCTGCTGTGGCTGGCGATTGCGAAAAAGTTCGAGCCGTTACTGCTGCTGCCGATTGGCTTCGGCGGCCTGCTCTCCAATATCCCGGAGGCCGGGCTGGCGCTGAGCGCGCTGGAAAACCTGCTGGCCCACCACGACCCGGTCCAGCTGGCGGTGATTGCCGCGAAGCTCAACTGCGCGCCGGACGTCCACGCCATCAAGGAGGCGCTGGCGCTGGCCCTGCCGTCGGTGCAGGGGCAGATGGAGACGCTGGCGGTGGACATGGGCTACTCCTCCGGGGTGCTGGCCATCTTCTATAAGGTGGCGATTGGCTCGGGTATCGCGCCGCTGGTGATCTTTATGGGCGTCGGGGCGATGACCGATTTCGGCCCGCTGCTGGCCAACCCGCGCACCCTGCTGCTGGGGGCGGCGGCGCAGTTCGGGATCTTCGCCACCGTGCTCGGGGCGCTGACGCTGAACTACTTCGGCTTCATCTCCTTCACCCTGCCGCAGGCGGCGGCCATCGGCATCATCGGCGGCGCCGACGGCCCGACGGCCATCTACCTGTCGAGCAAGCTGGCGCCGGAGCTGCTGGGGGCCATCGCGGTGGCCGCCTACTCCTACATGGCGCTGGTGCCGCTGATCCAGCCGCCGATCATGAAGGCGCTGACCAGCGACAAAGAGCGGAAGATCCGCATGGTGCAGCTGCGTACGGTGAGCAAACGCGAGAAGATCCTCTTCCCGGCGGTGCTGTTGCTGCTGGTGGCGCTGCTGCTGCCGGACGCCGC
>NZ_JAQIRG010000023.1:0-1132 GCF_050600725.1 Klebsiella sp. 141251 | reverse complement strand
GAGAGCAGGCCGCCGAAGCCAATCGGCAGCAGCAGTAACGGCTCGAACTTTTTCGCAATCGCCAGCCACAGCAGCAGCAGGCTGACCAGCAGCATTACCGCCTGGCCGGCCCCCAGGTGCATCAGCCCCATGCCCTGAATCAGGGCGTTCAGACTTTCCATTTGCGCTCCTCGTCCTTACGCCAGCTGCAGCAGGGTGTCGCCGACCGCCACCGCATCGCCGGATTTCACCGCGATACCGCGTACGGTACCGGCCTGCGCGGCGCGGATTTCGGTTTCCATCTTCATGGCTTCCAGAATCAGCAGCACCTCGCCTTCCGCCACCGCCTGGCCTTCGCTGGCCAGCACCTTCCAGATGGTGCCCGCCAGCGGCGCGGTCACCGGGGTGCCGGCGCCTGCCGGGGCCGGGGCGGCTGCCTGAACCGGTGCGGAAGACGGAGTGGCCGCCGTCAGCTGGCTGACGTCGCCGCCGTCGCTGACTTTGATCACGAAGGCTTTGCCTTCCACTTCCACGGTGTAGACGCCGGAGGCGGCGGCTTTTGCCGGCGCGGCAGATTTTGCTTCTTCCACCTGCGGCACGGGCTCAAAGGCCGCCGGGTTGTGGCGATTTTCGAGGAACTTCAGGCCGATTTGCGGGAACAGCGCCACGGTGAGCACGTCGTCGATGGCGTTTTCGGCAAGCGTGATGCCCTTCTCCTGCGCCTGGCGTTTCACGTCGGCTTCAAGCTCCGCCAGCTCCGGCTTCAGCAGGTCCGCCGGGCGGCAGGTGACGGCGTCGGCGCCGTCGAGCACCCGCGCCTGCAGGGCGGCGTTAACCGGCGCCGGGGTGTGGCCGTATTCGCCTTTCAGGATACCGGCGGTCTCTTTCGCGATGGTTTTGTAGCGCTCGCCGCCCAGCACGTTAAGCACCGCCTGGGTGCCGACAATCTGCGAGGTCGGGGTCACCAGCGGGATGAAGCCGAGGTCCTCGCGCACGCGGGGGATTTCCGCCAGCACTTCATCCAGACGGTGGGCGGCGCTCTGCTGTTTAAGCTGGCCCTCAAGGTTGGTGAGCATCCCGCCCGGCACCTGGGCGACCAGGATACGGCTGTCGGTGCCTTTCAGCTGGCCTTCGAAGGCGTGGTATTTTTTGC
>NZ_JAQIRG010000022.1:0-2951 GCF_050600725.1 Klebsiella sp. 141251 | reverse complement strand
CGCCAAAACAGCTTCGGCGTTGTAAGGTTAAGCCTCACGGTTCATTAGTATCGGTTAGCTCAACGTATCGCTACGCTTACACACCCGACCTATCAACGTCATCGTCTTTAACGTTCCTTCAGGAGACTTAAAGTCTCAGGGAGAACTCATCTCGGGGCAAGTTTCGTGCTTAGATGCTTTCAGCACTTATCTCTTCCGCATTTAGCTACCGGGCAATGCCATTGGCATGACAACCCGAACACCAGTGATGCGTCCACTCCGGTCCTCTCGTACTAGGAGCAGCCCCCCTCAATTCTCCAGCGCCCACGGCAGATAGGGACCGAACTGTCTCACGACGTTCTAAACCCAGCTCGCGTACCACTTTAAATGGCGAACAGCCATACCCTTGGGACCTACTTCAGCCCCAGGATGTGATGAGCCGACATCGAGGTGCCAAACACCGCCGTCGATATGAACTCTTGGGCGGTATCAGCCTGTTATCCCCGGAGTACCTTTTATCCGTTGAGCGATGGCCCTTCCATTCAGAACCACCGGATCACTATGACCTGCTTTCGCACCTGCTCGCGCCGTCACGCTCGCAGTCAAGCTAGCTTATGCCATTGCACTAACCTCCTGATGTCCGACCAGGATTAGCTAACCTTCGTGCTCCTCCGTTACTCTTTGGGAGGAGACCGCCCCAGTCAAACTACCCACCAGACACTGTCCGCAACCCCGATTAGGGGCCAACGTTAGAACATCAAACATTAAAGGGTGGTATTTCAAGGTTGGCTCCACGCAGACTGGCGTCCACGCTTCAAAGCCTCCCACCTATCCTACACATCAAGGCTCAATGTTCAGTGTCAAGCTATAGTAAAGGTTCACGGGGTCTTTCCGTCTTGCCGCGGGTACACTGCATCTTCACAGCGAGTTCAATTTCACTGAGTCTCGGGTGGAGACAGCCTGGCCATCATTACGCCATTCGTGCAGGTCGGAACTTACCCGACAAGGAATTTCGCTACCTTAGGACCGTTATAGTTACGGCCGCCGTTTACCGGGGCTTCGATCAAGAGCTTCTCCTTACGGATAACCCCATCAATTAACCTTCCGGCACCGGGCAGGCGTCACACCGTATACGTCCACTTTCGTGTTTGCACAGTGCTGTGTTTTTAATAAACAGTTGCAGCCAGCTGGTATCTTCGACTGATTTCAGCTCCACCCGCAGGGGCTTCACCTACATATCAGCGTGCCTTCTCCCGAAGTTACGGCACCATTTTGCCTAGTTCCTTCACCCGAGTTCTCTCAAGCGCCTTGGTATTCTCTACCTGACCACCTGTGTCGGTTTGGGGTACGATTTGATGTTACCTGATGCTTAGAGGCTTTTCCTGGAAGCAGGGCATTTGTTACTTCAGCACCGTAGTGCCTCGTCATCACACCTCAGCGTTAAAAGGTACCGGATTTACCTGGAACCTCCGCCTACATGCTTAAACCGGGACAACCGTCGCCCGGCTAACATAGCCTTCTCCGTCCCCCCTTCGCAGTAACACCAAGTACAGGAATATTAACCTGTTTCCCATCGACTACGCCTTTCGGCCTCGCCTTAGGGGTCGACTCACCCTGCCCCGATTAACGTTGGACAGGAACCCTTGGTCTTCCGGCGTGCGGGCTTTTCACCCGCATTATCGTTACTTATGTCAGCATTCGCACTTCTGATACCTCCAGCAACCCTCACAGGCCACCTTCGCAGGCTTACAGAACGCTCCCCTACCCAACAACACATAGTGTCGCTGCCGCAGCTTCGGTGCACAGTTTAGCCCCGTTACATCTTCCGCGCAGGCCGACTCGACCAGTGAGCTATTACGCTTTCTTTAAATGATGGCTGCTTCTAAGCCAACATCCTGGCTGTCTGTGCCTTCCCACATCGTTTCCCACTTAACTGTGACTTTGGGACCTTAGCTGGCGGTCTGGGTTGTTTCCCTCTTCACGACGGACGTTAGCACCCGCCGTGTGTCTCCCGTGATAACATTCTTCGGTATTCGTAGTTTGCATCGGGTTGGTAAGTCGGGATGACCCCCTAGCCGAAACAGTGCTCTACCCCCGAAGATGAATTCACGAGGCGCTACCTAAATAGCTTTCGGGGAGAACCAGCTATCTCCCGGTTTGATTGGCCTTTCACCCCCAGCCACAAGTCATCCGCTAATTTTTCAACATTAGTCGGTTCGGTCCTCCAGTTAGTGTTACCCAACCTTCAACCTGCCCATGGCTAGATCACCGGGTTTCGGGTCTATACCCTGCAACTTAACGCCCAGTTAAGACTCGGTTTCCCTGCGGCTCCCCTATACGGTTAACCTTGCTACAGAATATAAGTCGCTGACCCATTATACAAAAGGTACGCAGTCACACCCTAAAGGGTGCTCCCACTGCTTGTACGTACACGGTTTCAGGTTCTTTTTCACTCCCCTCGCCGGGGTTCTTTTCGCCTTTCCCTCACGGTACTGGTTCACTATCGGTCAGTCAGGAGTATTTAGCCTTGGAGGATGGTCCCCCCATATTCAGACAGGATACCACGTGTCCCGCCCTACTCTTCGAGTTCACAACCTGTGCATTTTGGTGTACGGGACTATCACCCTGTACCGTCGGACTTTCCAGACCGTTCCACTAACACACAAGCTGATTCAGACTCTGGGCTGCTCCCCGTTCGCTCGCCGCTACTGGGGGAATCTCGGTTGATTTCTTTTCCTCGGGGTACTTAGATGTTTCAGTTCCCCCGGTTCGCCTCGTTAACCTATGTATTCAGTTAACGATAGTGTGACGAATCACACTGGGTTTCCCCATTCGGACATCGCCGGCTGTAACGGTTCATATCACCTTACCGACGCTTTTCGCAGATTAGCACGTCCTTCATCGCCTCTGACTGCCAGGGCATCCACCGTGTACGCTTAGTCGCTTAACCTCACAACCCGAAGATGTTTCGT
>NZ_JAQIRG010000021.1:0-4681 GCF_050600725.1 Klebsiella sp. 141251 | reverse complement strand
GTGTTGATGGTGATACCACGAGCTTTTTCTTCCGGCGCGTTATCGATCTGGTCGAATGCGCGAGCAGCACCGCCGTAGGTTTTAGCCAGTACGGTAGTGATTGCAGCGGTCAGCGTTGTTTTACCATGGTCAACGTGGCCGATAGTACCGACGTTAACGTGCGGTTTTGTACGTTCAAACTTTTCTTTAGACATCGATTGTCCCTCTAAGACACGGATAAATCGGTGATATCACCACATCAACCAGGCAACATGCCCGACTTGTTGAATGCAATAAACAGAGAGAAACAGGGAAGGAGAGATAAAGAAGTGGTGCTGATACCCAGAGTCGAACTGGGGACCTCACCCTTACCAAGGGTGCGCTCTACCAACTGAGCCATATCAGCACGTCTGGAGCGGGCAGCGGGAATCGAACCCGCATCATCAGCTTGGAAGGCTGAGGTAATAGCCATTATACGATGCCCGCATCCTGAAACTCGGCTACCCAGTTCTTTCTGTAACAAAAAAGAGATTGCTCTCTTTAATGTTGAGCTGATTAGTTTACCCAACCAACTCCGGCTACGCAAAGCGTCGCCCGAAAGTGGTGGTGGGGGAAGGATTCGAACCTTCGAAGTCGATGACGGCAGATTTACAGTCTGCTCCCTTTGGCCGCTCGGGAACCCCACCCAAATTGTTATGGTGCCGACTACCGGAATCGAACTGGTGACCTACTGATTACAAGTCAGTTGCTCTACCTACTGAGCTAAGTCGGCATCAAGTAGCGCGCATTCTAGGGAGACCTGCGAGTTCATGCAACTAAAAATTTGCATAAAACGTTCTCTTGCTCACATTTTGTGCTCTTACGCGAAAAAACGGTGTAATTTCAAACAATGGAGTGCAAAAAAAGCGCATTCCTCAACGCAGAATTTGTTTCGCTGCGCCTGTCAGATACAAGAATGACGGTTTTTTCACCTGGAAATCCTGGTGGCAGGCGCAATCGCTAACCTGCAAAGATAGCAGACTCGCTTTCTCCCCTCTTTCTACTTATTCATCACTTGTGATGCTGCTATGAGAAAGCGCCCTTCGATGAGTTTTTTTCTTATTATTCCCGGCATTCTGGTGTTACCCTCCTGCCCATTGTCCTGATTAACTAGTGTGAAGCATCACCGCTACCTCTTTTTCGGTGATAGTAAGAACATGCTTATGAGCAAAAAAGAGCAGACGTTAATGACACCCTATCTACAATTTAACCGCAACCAATGGGCTGCACTTCGTGATTCCGTTCCGATGACGCTGACAGAGGAAGAAATCGCGCGGTTAAAAGGCATCAACGAAGATCTTTCGCTGGAAGAAGTCGCCGAGATCTATTTGCCGCTGTCACGTTTGCTCAATTTCTATATCAGTTCCAACCTCCGTCGCCAGGCGGTGCTTGAGCAATTTCTTGGCACCAATGGCCAGCGTATTCCTTACATCATCAGTATTGCAGGTAGCGTTGCGGTTGGTAAAAGTACTACAGCGCGTGTTTTACAGGCGCTGCTTAGCCGCTGGCCTGAACATCGCCATGTAGAACTGATTACTACCGATGGCTTCTTACATCCTAACTCGGTGTTAAAGGAACGCGGCCTGATGAAGAAAAAGGGCTTCCCGCAGTCGTATGATATGCATCGGCTGGTGAAGTTTGTTTCTGACCTGAAATCTGGCGTACCCAGCGCAACCGCGCCGGTCTATTCCCATCTGATTTATGATGTTATTCCTGATGGCGATAAAACCGTTGCTCAACCGGATATTCTTATTCTGGAAGGTTTGAACGTTCTGCAGAGCGGAATGGATTATCCACACGATCCCCATCATGTATTTGTTTCTGACTTTGTCGATTTCTCTATTTACGTCGATGCGCCGGAAGACTTATTAAAGAACTGGTATATCAATCGCTTCCTGAAATTCCGTGAAGGAGCTTTTACCGATCCGGATTCTTATTTCCATAATTACGCCAAACTTTCAAAAGACGAAGCGGTTAATATTGCCACTTCATTATGGAATGAGATCAACCTACTGAACTTAAAAGAAAATATATTACCAACCAGAGAGCGTGCCAGCTTGATTATGACGAAGAGCGCAAATCACTCGGTCGATCAAGTTCGCCTACGGAAATAAGAAAGGGAGCGCAAGCTCCCTTCTGTTTATTCTGCGCTACGCAGCGATATCTCGCCTCCAACCCATGGTTTAATTACCCCGTCCTGCTCGAGTAATAATGCCCCTTGAGCATCAATTCCGCGAGAAATACCAAATATTTCCTTATCTCCAATAATCAACTTCACCGGCCGATTGATAAAGTTATCCAGTTTTTCCCAACGTGGCAGGTAAGGTGTTAAACCTTCCTGCTCGAATAGTTGCAAACCGCTACGTAATGCTTTCACCAGACGCGCCGTCAGGGTGTTACGGTCAATGAAGACTCCCGCCTCCTGAAGGCTGATCCACCCCTGATTGACAACATCAGACTCAACCCGGCGCATCACGAGATTGATACCAGCACCGCTGACGATCTGCGCGGCATCACCGGTTTTGCCTGTCAGTTCTACCAGGATACCGGACAACTTGCGGTCCTGCAGATAGATATCATTCGGCCATTTGACCCGAACGTTATCCGCCCCCAGGCTCTGCAGTACTTCCGCAATCACAATACCGATTACCAGGCTCAAACCAATCGCAGCTGCGGGGCCTTGCTCCAGACGCCAGTACATGGAGAGATAAAGATTGGCCCCAAACGGTGAGAACCACTTACGCCCGCGGCGGCCACGACCAGCCTGCTGATATTCAGCGACACAGGCATCACCTGACTCCAGTTCGTCCAGACGATCCAGCAAATACTGGTTGGTGGAGTCAATTACCGGCAGCACGGTAATACGACCTTGTTCAATCTGGCCGGCAATCTTTTGCTCATCCAGCAATTCAATCGGCTCAGGGAGGCTATAGCCCTTCCCTGGTACGGTAAACACATCAACACCCCAGTCGCGGAGCGTCTGCATATGCTTGTTAATTGCCGCGCGGCTCATCCCCAGGCGTTCGCCGAGCTGTTCGCCAGAGTGAAACTCGCCATCCGCCAGAATAGAGATAAGCGTCAGGGGTACGGTATTGTCTTTCATGCAATCACCTCTTCCGCGTTCACTTCACCCTGCTCTCCGATGAAGCGCACTTCAGGCTGTAGCCAAACGTTAAATTTCTCGCCAACCTGCTGGCGGACATAGTGGGCTAACCCTACGACATCATCGCTGGTCGCCTGGTTATCGTTGATCAGTACCAACGCCTGCTGACGGTGAACTGCCGCCCCGCCGATAGTTTTACCTTTTAGCTGGCACTGATCGATAAGCCAACCAGCCGCCAGCTTAACGCTGCCGTCAGCCTGTGGATAATGTGGCGCGCCAGGGAATGCAGCCAGCAATTCCTGAGCAACCTGAGCACTGACGACCGGGTTCTTAAAGAAGCTGCCGGCATTACCATTTACTTTCGGATCCGGTAACTTGGTCATACGCATATGGCAAACCGCATCAAACACCTGGCGGGGGGTAACAGTTTGCGCATCGAGACGGGTTAAATCACCGTAGGTCAGGACAGGCTGCCACGCTTTTTTCAGCCGTAGTCCAACAGCCACTATCGCGTAACGATCCTGATATTCATGTTTGAAAATACTGTCGCGATAGCCGAAACGGCACTCTGTGGCAGAAAGGCGCTGCTTGCGACCTGTTTCGAGTTCGATACAGTCTACGTATTCACATACTCGCTGCAGTTCGACGCCATAGGCACCAATATTTTGAATTGGTGAAGACCCCGCGCAGCCAGGAATTAAGGCCAGGTTTTCCAGCCCAGGCATTCCATTTTCCAGCGCAAATTGCACCAGTTGATGCCAGTTTTCGCCGGCGCCAACGTGCAAACGCCAGGCTTCTGACGTTTCGCTTACCTCGATCCCCATGATGCGGTTGATAATCACCGTGCCGGAATAGTCTTTCAGGAACAGAACGTTGCTTCCTTCTCCAAGGATCAGACAAGGTTGGTGTTCTGCAGCGGCGGCTTGCCAGGCAGCCAGCAACTGTTGTTCATTTTCAGCAAGTACAATTGCTTTGGCAGAATGGTTAATGCCAAAGGTATTCCAGGGTTTGAGGGAGAGGTTCATAGTGGCTTCCTGATGCAAAATCAGCATTAGTTTACCGTATATAGCGAGGGAAGGCTTGCCTGAATAATACCGGTTCAGGGCCGGGTTCTACTCATGATGGGCGTTAATGAATGGCGCTGGCAGGGAGGATGTTTCCCCGGAGCCGGTGCTGCGCACCTTTTCCGGGCTACGGGACTGTAGCCCCGGTAAGCGCAGCGTCACCGGGGGAGCTGGCGGCGCGTCTGGCCGCAAAACACAAAAACAAAAGGCCCGGCCTTCCGACTGAGCCTTTGTTTACGTTGATATGGCAGCGGCTTTCCCCGGAGGCGGTGCTGCGCACCTTTTCCGGGCTACAGGACTGTAGCCCCGGTAAGCGCAGCGCCACCGGGGGAGACGGCGGCGCGTCTGGCCGCAAAACACAAAAACAAAAGGCCCAGTCTTCCGACTGAGCCTTTCGTTTTATTTGATGCCTGGCAGTTCCCTACTCTCACATGGGGAGACCCCACACTACCATCGGCGCTACGGCGTTTCACTTCTGAGTTCGGCATGGGGTCAG
>NZ_JAQIRG010000020.1:0-7979 GCF_050600725.1 Klebsiella sp. 141251 | reverse complement strand
GAACACGGCGATGGCGACGTATCCCCAGATAAGATTCAGCGGCAGACCCATCCACTGTTTGTTATTAACGGACATGTTAACCTCGATTTCAGGATGCAGAGGAGCGGCTCCGCTGCACAACAGCGGAGCATTATTGTTATTAAATTAAAGAGGTACGTTATTCGCGGATTAGCCGACCGGCCTGTTGTAGCGCTTTGTAGGCCTCATACCTGCGTTGATGCAGCGGGCTAAACGCCGTTTCGCTGCGATAGGTTTTATCCACTCTGGTGAACCGCTTCATGGCGTCCGGCAGCGAGGCGGCGACGTTACCCGCGACGGCGCCGAGGATGGCGGAGCCCAGTAAGACTGGTTCGCTGCTGGCGGTGCTGACCACGGTTACGCCACAGGCATCGGCCAATAGCTGGCGTACCAGCGGGTGCTGCCCCGCGCCGCCGCTGATAACGATATTTTCGCTCTCAATACCACAGGCGCGTTGGGCATCAAGGATCTGCCGCAGGCCGTAGCCAATCCCGCATAATCCAGCGACATACAGCGCGGTCAGGTTATCAAGATCCCGCTCCATCCCCAGCCCGGCAATCAGCGCTTTCGCGTGGGGGTCGGCAAGCGGCGCGCGGTTGCCGAGAAACTCCGGCACGACGTGCAGTCCATCTGCCAGCTTCACCGCCTCCGACGGCGAGGCAACCTGCGCCAGCACGCGATCCGCCAGCCAGACCGGCAGTGGAACGGCGGCGGCTTTGGCCTGTTCACGCGCTTCGGCCGCCGCCGGATGGAAGCTCAGTAACTGGTCGATAGCCGCGCCGGCGGCGCTTTGTCCACCTTCGTTCAGCCAGTAACCCGGCACCATCGCCGAATAGTAAGGCCCCCAGACCCCAGGGACGAACACCGCTTTCTCGGTGGTGGTCATGGTGCAGGAGGAGGTGCCGAAGACGTAGGCCATATTATTCACCGCGCCGTTGAGTACGCCAACGGTGCCAATGCCGCCGGCATGGGCGTCGATCATCCCGACCGCCACCGGCGTACCGACAGGCAGACCCATCTCTTCGGCCGCCGCCGCGGTTAACCCATCACCACATGGCGTTCCCGGATCGACGATACGCTGGCCGATACGGGCGAAGTCTTCTTCCGCCAGCTCTGCGAGGCCAATCTGGCGGAAGTAGTCGGCATCCCAGCGCTTTTCATGGGCCAGATAGGTCCATTTACAGGTTACGGTACAGACGGAGCGGGCCAGATCGCCGGTCGCGCGCCAGGTGAGGTAGTCGGCCAGGTCGAAGAAGTGACGCGCACGGGCATAAGTCTGCGGGCGATTTTCTTTCAGCCACAGCAGCTTCGGCGTTTCCATCTCCGGAGAGATAGTCCCGCCGACGTATTGCAGCACCGGATGGCGGGTGGCATTGATGCGTTCCGCCTGTTCGGTGGCGCGGTGATCCATCCAGACGATGATATTGCGGTCCGCCTCTTCGCTGGGGCCGACGGCCAGCGGCGCGTCATTCTCCCCGATTACCACCAGCGAGCAGGTGGCGTCGAAGCCGATACCGGCTACCGAGTGCGGAGAGACGGCGGCCTTTACGACCGCGCGTTTAATGCAGTCGCAAACCGCCTGCCAGATTTCGCGGCTGGATTGTTCCACCACGCTGCCGGCGCTACGGAAGAGGGTTATCTCCCGGGTGGCGTGGGCCAGCAGTTCGCCGCTGAGGTTAAATACCCCGGCGCGCACGCTGCCGGAGCCGACATCGACGCCGATGAGGGTTTGAGTCTCGCCATTCATAAAATCGTCCTTTTAGTCACCGATACCGGGGGTTATAAATCAACGCTGTTAGGCAGAATAACCAGGTCGCGCACGGTGACGTTTTTCGAACGGGTGACCATAAACAGCACCGATTCGGCAACTTCGATAGGCTGCATCAGGCTGCCGTTGGCCAGCGCTTCTTCCATTTTCTCTTTCGGCCAGTCATCGAGCAGGGCGGTGACCACCGGGCCCGGCAGTACCGCGCCGACGCGGACGCCGTGCTGGGAAACCTGGCGGCGGGTAGTATGAACAAATGCCTGTACGGCGAATTTTGAGGCGGTATAGATAGGTTCCCAGATAACCGGCACCACGCCGGCGATGGAGCTGGTGAAAATAATATCGCCGGATTTTTGCGCGATCATATGCGGCAGCACGCTACGCACGCAGCGGAAGGCGGCGTTAGTATTGAGGTGCAGCACTCGATCCCAGACGTCCGGGTCGCCCTCAGCGACCGGGCCGCCGATGTAAGCGCCGGCGTTGGCGTGGAAGATATCGAGACGGCCGGCAAGTTGCAGGATGCCGTCAATGATCTTATCCACCTGATCGCCCTGCATCAGATCGACCTGTAAAGCAAAAGCGTTTTCGCCAAGCTCTGCCACAATCTTGTTGAGCTTTTCGCCTTCACGGTCGATCAGAACCACCTTCGCGCCCGCGCCAAGCAGGGTTTTCGCGCATTCAAGACCAATGCCGGAAGCGGCGCCGGTGACCGCGGCGACTTTGCCGCTAAGAGAAGTATTCATAGAGGATACAGAGTGGTTCATTTTATAATCCTTCATGTTGTCTGTTTTGCTCATCAAGCGGGACTCGACGAGCTTGAGGAGCGGTTACCTGCTACAACAATCTGGCCTGTCAGAGCAGGAGTAACTAAGTTAAGCTATTGAATATCAGCACCATTTATTTCAATTTGCTGATGTCTGAACGATTATTGAGTGTATACGCTAGCGAGCGTCATGGTTGCTCAATCGATGAAGCTAATGTTGCGCCAGCTTCATCGATTGAGCAAGTGGGGAAATTAACAGCGAAATGAATTTGTGACGCAAGTTGGGAAAATGAAAAAAATCACTATCTACGATCTGGCGGAATTATCCGGCGTTTCGGCAAGCGCGGTGAGCGCGATCCTCAATGGCAACTGGAAAAAACGCCGTATCAGCGCCAAACTTGCGGAAAAAGTGACGCGGATTGCGCAAGAACAGGGCTACGCGATTAATCGCCAGGCCAGCATGTTGCGCAGTAAAAAATCGCATGTCATCGGGATGATTGTCCCCAAATACGACAACCGTTATTTTGGTTCCGTGGCGGAAGGCTTTGAAGAGATGGCGCGTGAGCGCGGCCTGCTGCCGATTATTACCTGTACTCGCCGTCGACCGGAGCTGGAAATCGAAGCGGTGAAAGCGATGCTTTCCTGGCAGGTGGACTGGGTGGTGGCGACCGGGGCGACTAATCCGGATAAAATTACCGAGCTTTGTCAGCAGGCGGGGGTGCCGACGGTCAACCTTGACCTGCCGGGCTCCACCGCACCGTCGGTGATCTCCGATAACTACGCGGGCGCCCGCGCGTTGACCGATAAAATTCTTGATAACAGCCTCAATCGCCACGGCAAACTGGCGCCGCTGTTTTTTGTCGGCGGGCGCAGCAGCGACCACAACACCCTGGAGCGTTTGCGCGGATTTCGCGATGCCCATGCGGCGCGCGGCATGAGCGTGCCGGATGAAAATATTCTTTCTCCGGGCTATTCAAAAGGCAAAGTAGAAGCCTGCATGCAGGCGCGTTTCAAAAGCGCTGATGAACATCTTCAGGGGTTCTTCGTTAACTCGACCATCTCGCTGGAAGGGGTGGTGCGATGGCTGGCCCAGCTAGGGCTGACCGGCGCCGAACAGCCACCAATGGGCTGTTTTGACTGGGATCCGTTTGTTTATCTATTGGGTCACGACATTGACATGGTGCAGCAGAACGTACCGGCGATGCTGGAAGCGGTATTCAATATCATCGACGCTGGCGAGGCCAGCCAGCAGCGGGTAGAGATCCCGCCGCTGCTGATTAGCAGCCGCGAGCATCTGGCGTGAAAACCGCTGGCGCTAGCGCGTCAGCAGCCAGCGGGTGGTATGTTCATCGGTCACCAGGCCGTTAATCCAGCCGCCTTTTAACGCCGCGAGGATCGCCGGGCGCTTGTTCTCGCCACAGGCGACGGCTATGCGCGGGCACTGATTTTGGCGGATATCGTAGCTGGTGATCAGGCGATTAATTTCGCTGTCGACGACGCCGCCGTCGGCATCGATAAAGCGGCCGAGGATCTCGCCGATGCCGCCGCGCGCCGTCAGTTCATCCAGTTGGGCCTTATTAATAAATCCGTCTTTGAAGATCGGGCTTTGGGTCCCCAATGGGCCGATACCGACGAAAATAACGTCCGCCTGCTGTGCGGCGGCAGATACGTTGCTGAACAGGCGGCTGCCGCACCACATCTCATGTTCCTGACGGGTTTGCGCATAGCGCGGCGCGGGCCACTGGTAGTAGTTGGCCTGAATTTTCCGCGCCAGCAGCAACGGCACGTCGTCGTAGTAGTTGCATTTCCCTTCATCGTTCATTGCGCTAATCAGCGCCACGCAGCGGCTGTTGGGGCTATCGAAATCAATGCGCTGGATGGTTTTTTTCAGCGTTAATCCAGAACCAATGCCGATTATTTTGGCGTTATCGCTCTGCAGGTAGCGGGCCATCAGCTGATAACAACCGAAGGAAACGCTATCCAGCGTGCTCTCCTCGTTGTAGGTCGGCACGATATTGCACTCGATGAGTTGATACTTTTCCTGCAACAACTGCGCATAATCGAGGCAGTTCGCCACCGGATGATGTAAACCAATCGACACAATGCCTTCTTCCTTCGCCGCGGCGATCAGGCGCTGGACCACCGGCCTTGAGGTGCCGAGGTGGCTGGCGATTTCGCTCTGATTCTGACCGGCAATGTAGTACATCCATGCGGCGCGGACCTTCTGATCCAGCCTGATGTCGTCTTCTTTACTCACGTTATCCTGCCTTAAATACGCGGGCGCAGTAGCGCAGATACCCGTATTTTGGCTGCGGTTTTCCAAACAGGCAAGCTTTTGCTCTGAATTGGTCTTTTGTAATTTTATTGGGTAATTATTATTTTTTGATCTGTAGCTCTTATTTGATTCAAATGATCATCTACAGTGAGCCGCATCACCTCAAGGAGAGCAGAACATGAATACGCAATTCACATGGCTTCACATTGGTCTCGGGTCTTTTCATCGCGCCCATCAGGCGTGGTATCTGCATCGACTGCGGGTTTCCGGCGATTCGCGCTGGCATATCGCGGCGGGAAATATTCGTAATGACGCCGAGCATGTGGTGCAGGCGCTGGCGGAGCAGGAAGGGCGCTATGTCCTCGAGACGGTGAGCCCGGAAGGGGAGCGAGAATACGAAGAGATCGCCTCAATTCAAAAATTACTGCCGTGGCAGGCGGGGCTGCAGCCGCTGATTGATGAAGGCGCGAACCCGCAGACCAAAGTCATTGCTTTCACGGTGACGGAAGGGGGCTATTACCTCAATACGCAACATCGCCTGGAAACCAGCAACGCCGATCTGCAGGCCGATTTGCAGGGGGATTGCAAAACCATTTATGGCACCATCACCCGGATCCTTGAAAAACGCATCGCCGACGATGCTGGTCCGCTGACGCTGCTTAACTGCGACAACGTGCGCCACAACGGCGAACGTTTCCATGATGGACTGGTGGAATTTCTGCAGCTGACCGGTAAACAGCAGGTTATTGACTGGCTGGCGGTGAACGCGACCTGTCCAAACACGATGGTCGATCGTATCACGCCGCGCCCGGCCGCCGATCTGGCGCCACGTATCAAAGCGCAAACCGGCATCGACGATAAAGCGCCGGTGATGGGCGAAACCTTTATTCAATGGGTTGTGGAAGATAATTTCCGCGCTGAGCGCCCGGCGCTTGAGACGGTGGGCGTGGAGATGGTGGCGTCGGTTATCCCCTATGAAGAGGCGAAGATTCGCATTCTTAACGCGTCACATAGCTGTATCGCCTGGGCGGGAACCCTGTTGGGCCAGCAATATATTCACGAGAGTACGCTTACCGATGCCATCTACGCCATCGCCGACCGTTACGTCAGTGAAGATGTGATTCCGTGTCTGGGCGATAACGGTATCGACCTGGCAACCTATCGCGACGTGGTACTCAAGCGTTTTACCAACCCCTATATCCAGGACACCAATCAGCGGGTGGCGGCAGACGGATTCTCAAAAATCCCGGCGATGATTGCCCCAACCCTGCAGGAGTGCTACCAGCGCGGCGTGCGTCCGCAGGCTACCGCTATGTTGCCAGCGCTGTTCTTTGTCTTTATGCAGCAGTGGCATAAAGGGGCTTTACCGTATCAGTACCAGGACGGAATTCTTGATGAATCGGCGGTACACGCCATGTTTAATTCGCCTGACCCGATCGCCCGGTACGCCGGTGATAAAGCCCTGTTTGGCGATCTGGCGGAATCGGCGGATTTCCACGCGCTGCTGCGTGAGCAAATCGCCACCGTCTACGCGCTGACCCAGCAGGAGGCGCTATGTATTTAGGCATCGATCTCGGCACTTCGGAAGTTAAAGCGCTGGTGCTGGATGAAAACAATGCGGTCGTCGCCAGCCATAGCGCGCCGTTGACCATTCAACGGCCGCATCCGCAGTGGTCTGAACAATCGCCGCAGGCGTGGTGGGAAGCGACGGAATATCTGATTGCCACTCTGCGCGAGAAGTGCGCGAGTCATTGGTCGGCGATTAAAGCCATCGGCCTTTCCGGACAGATGCACGGCGCCGTGCTACTGGATGCCAGCGGCGAAGTGATTCGCCCGGCGATTTTATGGAATGATACCCGCTGCGCGCAGGAGTGTGCCGAGCTTGAGGAGATGGCGCCGGAGCTGCATCAGGTGGCCGGTAATCTGGCGATGCCGGGATTTACCGCGCCGAAACTGCTGTGGGTGCGGCGTCACGAGCCGCAGCATTTTGCCCGTACCGCTTGCGTACTGCTGCCGAAGGATTTTCTGCGCTACAAGATGACCGGCAAAAAAGTCTCCGATATGTCGGATGCCGCCGGCACCCTGTGGCTGGATGTTGCGCGACGGGACTGGTCCGACGCGCTGCTGCAAAAGTGCGGCCTGACGCGGCAACAAATGCCGGAACTGGTTGAAGGATGCGACGTTTCCGCCACGCTGGCGGCAGACATTGCCGAACGCTGGGGGCTTAATCCTTCGGTGCTGGTGGCGGGGGGCGGCGGCGATAATGCGGTCAGCGCGATTGGCGTTGGCGCGGTGTCGCCGGGAGACGCTTTTATCTCGCTGGGGACCTCCGGCGTGCTGTTTGTCGTCACCGACCGCTATCGTCCGGCGCCGCAGTCGGCGGTGCATGCTTTCTGTCACGTACTGCCGAACCTGTGGCACCAGATGAGCGTGATGCTCAGCGCCGCCAGCTGTCTGCAGTGGTTCTGTCGTCTGACCGGCACCACCGAAGTGGCGCTACTGGAGGAGATAGCTCAGTTAAGCGAAGACGAAAAAGCCAATGCGCCATACTTCCTGCCTTATCTTTCCGGCGAGCGTACCCCGCATAACGATCCGCTGGCGCGCGGTATGTTCTGGGGAATGACCCATGCCAGCCAGCGCGCTCAACTGGGATATGCGGTGCTGGAGGGGGTGAGCTTCGGCATTGCTGACGGCCTGCGCGCGTTGCAGGAGAGTGGAACCCGTATCGACCAGTGTTCACTGGTCGGCGGCGGCGCCCGCAGTCCATTCTGGGCGCAACTGCTGGCGGATATCCTGGCGATGCCGGTGGTAACGCATAAAGGCGGGGAAACCGGCGGCGCGCTGGGAGCGGCGCGGCTGGCCTGTCTGGCGGCGGGCAAGCCGTTGGCAAGCGTTTGTCATAAGCCGGAAATCTGGCAAACCTGGCAGGCGGATCCGCAGCGTCATCAGACGCTGATGCCGCGTTACGCCCATTTCCAGTCTCTGTACCTCAACGACCGACATTTTCGACAGCAATAAGACATATGACGCTCCGGCGAAACTGCCGGAGTGATTCTCCTGCACCCTACAACAACGAGGTCACCATGTCCGTTAATCACAAACAGTGGCTCGGTCTGCCGCTGAACCTTATCTGGGGATACGTCGCCATCGCCGTGTTT
>NZ_JAQIRG010000019.1:0-10492 GCF_050600725.1 Klebsiella sp. 141251 | reverse complement strand
ATTGCGGGCCTGGAGAAAGCCGAAGCCGCCGCTGCCGCGAAAAACCTTGAGGAAGGTAAAGCCGACGCCAATAAGGCGATCGACGACATGACCTACCTGAGCGACGAGCAGAAAGAAGCGGCTCACCAGGCAGTGAACGACGCCACCGACATTGCGGGCCTGGAGAAAGCCGAAGCCGCCGCTGCCGCGAAAAACCTTGAGGAAGGTAAAGCCGACGCCAATAAGGCGATCGACGACATGACCTATCTCAGCGACGAGGAGAAAGAAGCGGCTCACCAGGCAGTGAACGACGCGACAGGTGTGGCGGGCCTGGAGCAAGCGCTGGCCGATGCCACCAGCAATAACCTTGATGGCGCGAAAGATAGCGCCAACAAGGCGATCGACGCTATGGATAACCTGAGCAAGGATGAAAAGGACGCAGCCCATCAGGCGGTAAACGACGCCACTGATATCGCGGGGGTGGAGAAAGCTCAATCCGACGCCGCCACCCTCAATGCTGAAAACGAACCGTCATTCCTGGAAGATATTCTCAGCGGCATCTGGAATGCGATTATTGCCATTCCGAAAGGATTGTTAGAAGCACTTAAATCGGTTATTCCGATGTTAAGTGATTACCACTTTTTGCTCGAATCCGCGCCTGCGGCACTGACCGGCGTCGCCCTGGTCGCCTGGGAAGCACTCGTTGAAGTTATTCACGTGCCATTAAGCTTTATTTCCAATATGGTTCAGTGGGTTACAGGATTTATCACCGGTATTCTGGGAGGGATATGGGGACCATTAGGAACCATTCCACATATCTTTAATGGTATACTGATTCTCGTAGATGGCCTGGGTAACGGCTTAAAAATTATTGTAGAGAGTATCGGTGTTGGTCTTATTAGCCTGCCTGCGATCGTTACCGGCGCCATCGGCTGGGTGATAACCCTGGTTAAAGGATTTACCGCCTTACTAAACGGTGATTCCTCCGCGATGGAGGATTTCGTCGCTGATTTCTCGCAATCGCTATTGCAAAACCCACTGATTCCATTAGTACTGGGCGATTTGTTCGTCGCAGTTATGGCTATTCCTAAGCTAGGCGTTGAAGTTATAAGCGTCATTGCCGAATGGATTCTGGGAATTATTACAGGATTCCTGCAGTTTATACCGGGATTAATACCTATTGCCAGTGTGGTTTCAGATTTCACGCTGGCTATTGACGGCGTTCTTATTGCTATTCATTATGGCTTAAGTAATGTTGTCAACCTGGTCACGAAACTGGGCATGGCGCTGATCATGGGTCTCCCGATCGCCATGAGTGCTGGGACATCGGCGGTAACCATAATCGAAGCCTTTATAAAAGGGATGCTGGGTTTAAACTCTGATTCCGATACTCCAGATACGCCGATCAATAATTTCATTGACTCCATTATTGACTTTATTTCTTCGCCGATCGAAGGCCTCAAGAATATTTTTTCTTCTATTTCCAATAGCATTCAGGATTTCTTTAAAGATCCACTAGGCTTTATTGGGAATATGATCCAGAGTGCTATTGATGTTATTCTTGCGCCATGCAAGTTTATTATTGATACAGTAGGTTCTATTATTGATTTTATTGCCGCGCCGTTTGAGGCTATCGGCAAAGTTATTGGTAATCTCATAGAATGCATTGGTAACTTCCTCAGCGATCCGTTTGGCGCTATTGGTAACATATTCCAGGATATCATAGATATTATTCTTGCGCCGTGTAAGTTCTTTATTGATACGGCTAGCTCCATCTTTAACTTTATTACTAATCCGATTGATTCGATATTAAAACTGCTCGGCGATCCTCTTACATTGATGGTCAAATTTATTAGCGACCCAGTCGGAACGGTTACAGATATTATTAACTCGGTCATTGATGCCATCTTGAGTCCATTTAAGGGAATCATTGATTTTATCTCCGAAGTTATTTATGGCATCACTCATCCGCTGGAAACGATCTCTAATATCATTAACGATATTGTCGCGAAAATTTTTGGCGGCTCCTCCAATGACAATGTGGCCGCCAATGCGCTCAATACTTTAGCTGATTCCGTTGAAACTGCTGCCGAGGCGGCGAAACCAGCGGCTGAAACCCTTGATAAACTGCTCGTTAGCGCAGAAAAAACGGTTGATAATCTTCTGGAAAAATCTGTGGGTGAAGGCAGCGAGAAAAGTTTGTCTACTGATGATTTGGCCACCATGACCAATACGCTTAATGAGTTAGCCACTTACTCTGATAGCAACGTAACTTCGCTTAACGAAATGGTTGATTCGCAGACTTCTCAGGCTTCACAGGCTTCTAAGGAAGCAGTAAACGAAGAGTTGACTGATGAACAGCTCGCTTCGCTGACGGAGGAAAATAATGCCAACGATATCAATTTGGATTCTCTGGTAGGTGAAGAAAACAATTCCGTCGTGGCAGAAAACAAAGTTACTGAACAGCAACAAGGTGCTGAAGATTCTGGAGAATATAACGCACTGAATCAAATCGTCAATCAGCTACAGCTAAATGAAGAAAGTTATCAGTATGCTGCTGCTTAATTCTAAGTAATACCTTTCCCGGCTGCTACATCGGTTAGCCGCCGGGATTGGTCAGCCACATAGCTTTACAGTATGTGGTTCTCAACGGTGTCATGAGATGTACCTTCATGCACGATACCAGATATACATCATCATGGAATGATAACGCGTTGTATTTATAATTCAGGGAGCTATCCAGTGGGACTTACTCATAAAGCACGACTCTATTTATCCGTTGCCATAGGAAATCTGTTAATGATTGCTAGTGCTTCCTGTGAGCTTATCACTTTTCCCGTTTCATTTGTTAATGAGGATAAATCATCAACGTCACCAGAAACTCCACAACCAAATAAGCCACTGTCCAATGATGCCCCAGTTGTATATGCTAAACCGGTTGAAAAAACTCAACTTGCAAAACAACTGCCGCCTGCTGCACCTGCAGATATGGTTATAAAAAATATTATTTCTTCAAAAGAAAAATATAATCTGCACAGCGCAATGCTGATGGCCGTTAGCTGGCACCCGGAAATTAAACGGGCAATAGCTGAATCGGAAAGACTAAAATCGATGATAGATGAGGTTAAATCTGCATATTATCCTAATGTGCAAATGGGCCTTAATTCCGGTATCGCCAAAGATGATTATAGTGATGATAATAATAAAACCAATCAACTCAACTTATCAGTTGAGCAGATGATTTATGATTTTGGTAGCACCAGTGACCGGGTTGAGCTCTCTCAACTGAATGTCGCCAGCGCCAGCTACGAAATAGAAAAAGAGATTAATGATATTCTTTATCAGACGATTGGCGCCTATTTGCAAATAGTCCGCTATCATCAACTCAGCGCTGCGGCAAAGGAACGTATTGACGGTTTTTCTAAGATCAAAGATTTAACGAAAAAACGCGTTGCGCTGGGGGCCAGCGCTGAATCTGATTACTCTCAGGCAAACCTCAGAGTAGCCGAAGCACTCTCAAACTATAATGATTATATATCACAATATAAAAAATGGCTGGCAACGCTGGATCATCTATTAAATAAAAAAATATCAGCCAGTATTATCATGGAGTTCCCTAATGAAATCGAAGAACTCTATAATAATATCTTACGTGATAATCCAGTTAATACTGACTCACCGGCAATTAGGATTGCCAGAGCTAAAATTGATATCGCCAAAAAACAAATCGATGTCCAAAAGAATGAATATTATCCGACAATAACGTTGGCCCCTTACTATGAACATGATTTGACTGAACAATCGACTAACAATGGCACCACCAAAAACCGCGACCGTTATGGCGCATTTATTAATGTAAAAGTCCCGCTTTATCAGGGCGGATCTGTATCTTCTAAGGTACAGCAAGCACAAGAAGCGCTCAATACTGCGCAATTTAACTTAGATGCTGAAAAGAATAATGCCGATCAGAGGATAATGGAATATTCGAGCCAAATGCGAAACACCAAAATTAGCCTGGAAAACAAACGCGAAAGGGAGCAGAGCGCTATAAGAACGCGTAATCTTTATATGTCACAGTATCTGGAGTTGGGGGCTCGTTCGGTTTCCGATTTAACCAGCGCTGAAGCCGAGATCCATCAGACCAAAGCCGACATCATTAATAGTCATTATACCGTGTCGAACCTTGCCATGGAAAGTCTGTACTATGCTGGCAAATTAATTAATTTAATGAAAAATAAAGGATGATATAGTGCAAGATATGGATTTCTTTTCCTCTATGGAAAATGACAGTGGCGCCAAAGAGTACTATCTGGAGCAGTGGAAAAGCGCGTTAGTGACTATCGCGCACCATTATCGTCTTAATGTTTCAGAACAGAATATCCTGATAACATCTCTATGGCATGATAAAGATTCAAGCAGTAAAGTTGTAGAGATTATGAGTCGCCGGGCAGGGCTTTCTTTTAAGGAAGACGCTGTTGCGGGTTATCGTTTTAATTCGTGGTTGTTTCCGCAAGTGCTGGAAATGAAAGATGGCCGTCTGGCCATTATCAAGAGTATTGATGAAGATAAAAATTTTGTTGTCTCGTTTATTGAAGATAATGAGCTGATCTCACTATTACAAGAAGATGAGGTCCGCGCTGAAGGTCGTAGAATTATCACGCTGCGCCCGGCCAAAAATGTCTCCGACCCTCGCATTGATGATTACATCAAGCCGGCTGAAAAGTACTGGGTCTGGAAAATTATTTTTGCCGACATGAAACCATACTATCTGGTCATACTGGGGTCTCTGTTTGTCAATGTGCTTGGTCTGGCCGGTATTACTTACTCTATGCAGACCTACGACCGTGTCATTCCAGCACAGTCACATCCTACAATGTGGGTGCTTTTCATTGGTGTGATCCTGGCGCTTATTTTTGATTTCACCTTGCGCTTAATTCGCTATAGCGTAACTGATATCCTCGGCAAGCGTGCAGACTTGATTATTTCAGACAGGGTCTTTGGTCGTGCCTTGAGGATTAAAAACCCTTATCGCCCGAAATCAACAGGGTCGTTCATTTCTCAACTAAAGGAACTGGAACAGGTTCGTGAAATGATGACTTCGTCAACCGTCGTTGCCATCACGGATTTACCGTTCTTCTTTATGTTCCTGGTAATTATCTATTTTTTGGGGGGAATTGTCTTCCTCGTACCTTTAGCTGGGGCCATTCTTATGGTGCTTCCTGGTCTATTAAGTCAAAAGAAACTGTTCAGGTTAGCCAACACGGCTACGCGAGAATCCAGTCTGCGTAACGCCATGCTGGTCGAAACGGTTCAAGGGCTGGACGACATCAAATTTTTGCAAGCCGAGCATCGCTTTCAACAGCAATGGCTGCACTACATTAAGACGACGGCAGAAAACAGTCTGGAATTAAAGCATCTGACGCATACCTTAACAACCTGGTCATATTTCGTCCAGAGTTCGGTGTTTGTATGCCTGGTACTGGTAGGAACTCCCTTTGTTATGTCCGGCGATCTGTCAACCGGGGCATTAGTGGCCTCATCCATTCTGAGCTCAAGAATGATGGCGCCTATTGCGCAAATAGCGAGCATCATAACTCGTTGGCAACAAACCAAAGTCGCGATGACTGGTCTCGACTCGATAATGCAATTACCCATCGATCAACCGGAACATCAGCGGTTGATTCACAAGAAATTTATCGAAGGCCAGTATTCGATTACCAACGCGGCTTTTACGCATCAGGTAGACGGTCAGAAAATCGCGGTGAGTATTGATTCGCTGGAGATCAAAGCGGGTGAGCGTATTGCCATTCTTGGGCGCAATGGTTCGGGTAAGTCATCGCTGTTAAACGCGCTTTCAGGGATGATGCATCAGAAGTCCGGCGAAGTAATTCTGGATGGTATCAATATTAATGATATCGATCCCGCCGATCTGCGTCGTGATGTTGGATACCTGAGCCAAAACTCTCGACTATTTTTCGGTTCGCTTCGTGAAAATATTACACTGGGATCCCCCTTGGCCCAGGATGAAGATATTATTGAAGCCATTAAGATAACCGGTGCCATTAATTTCATCAACCAGCTACCATCGGGTTTAGATTATATTATCCAGGAGGGTGGGCACGGTCTTTCTGGCGGACAGCAGCAGACTATTCTGTTGGCTCGACTGGTATTGCGTAATCCTAATATTGTTATTATGGATGAACCCACTTCCTCACTGGATGATGTGACAGAAGATGAGTTCGTCAAAAAAATGAGCAACTGGATTTCCGGTAAAACAGTTATTATTGCTACCCATCGTAAGAAAATATTGGATCTTGTTAATCGAACTATCGTGGTGTCTGGCGGTAGGGTGGTGTTAGATAAACGCAAAGATGAAATTATTGATGATATGTAATTAATATATTGCCACTAATTATATCATTATATTTTGCCCAGCTATTTTAAATGATGGTTTTTAATGAAAAATATACCAGGAAAAGTAAAAAAGAATTTTATACTTACAAAGGACTTTTGTAAGAATGTTTTTTTTACAACGGATAAGGATGCGACTCATAGGGTACGAGAGACTGACGAGTTTACGCTTGCCGACACGCATGGCGGCGTTAAGACTAGCCGGGCATTGTATATATTGCTCAGCGTTATCTTTTTTCTCAGCGTATTTTTGCTGTGGGCTTCTATGTTTAGTATTGATGAAGTCTCGAAAGGCGATGGGAGGGTTATCCCCAGCTCGAAAGAGAAGATCATTCAATCTCTTGATGGTGGGATTCTCGATAGAATCAACGTTACTGAAGGACAGATAGTTCAGGTGGGGGATATTATTGCTAATCTGGATACGATAAGAACCCAGGCTGCAGTGATGGAATCTGAATCCAAATATCGGGCGCTATTGGCCAGCAAAGTTAGACTTTTGGCGGAGATTAGCAATCGTCCTTTAGTTTTTCCTGATGAATTACATGGTTTTGCAGAAATCACCGATAGAGAAATGGTGCTTTATACTTCGCGGAAAAATAATTATATCTCGTCGATGAAAGATATTCAGGCGTCAAGAGTATTATTGAATAACGAACTCGCGATTAACACTCGACTTATGGCCCAAGGGGCGTCAAGTAAAGTTGATGTTATCAGACTCAGGAAGCAGCTCGTCGATCTGAATATGAAAGAATCAGAGCTAAACTACAACTATCAGGTAAAATCAGGAGAGGAACTATCGAGAATTTCCGGAGAAGTTGATTCGTTATATCAGAAGATCATCGGTCAGCGCGATCTACTGAAAAAATCGACCATCACTTCTCCAGTCAGGGGCATTGTGAAAAATATTGAAGTTAACACTATTGGTGGCGTCATTCCCCCAAATGGAACTATCATGAACATCGTTCCCCTTGATGACCGATTACTTATCGAGGCTAAAATATTGCCACGTGATATCGCTTTTATTCATCCAGGACAGCGTGCGATCGTCAAAATCACCGCCTATGACTACTCAATCTATGGGGGACTGGATGGTGAGGTGGTAACAATTTCACCTGACACGATTTCCGATCCTCAAAAACCGGAAGTTGTTTTTTATCGTGTTTATATCAGAACCACGAAGGACCATTTGCAAACTAAAGATAATAAACAGCACTTTATTTCTCCTGGGATGGTGGCGAGTGTAGATATCAAGACCGGCAAAAAGACAATCCTTCAGTACCTGATTAAACCATTTAACAAGGTTGGTGAAGCGCTTAGGGAAAGATAGCCAGATGGGGCTTATGCTGGCGAATCACCGTATGTCAAAACTAAAACGGGTTTCTGTCACCAGGGGGGCGTCATACCAGATGCGTCCCCCTGGACCGGGAGAGGAAAAGCAACCGGAGGTAATAGAAGGCGTCCGGTTTATTATCATTAATATCCGCGTGGCGTCTCAACGATCTCACGACGACGTCGCGGAATCGACTCCCACAATTGCTGACTGGTGACCAGTAAAATATATCTTGTTGATAATACATTAACCTGATTGATTACAATAAAAAACAGGCATGCGATGCACGAAAATTATCGGGATATTGAAGCCATCCCGCTTGAGTTGTATGGTAAGGTCTTTTCCTGTCTGATAAAAAAATTCGGGGAGATGAATATTTACATTTCCTTTTTCACTGTTATCTCCGTAAAACTTCTCTACTCTTTTACTGTGAAAAGTATAAATATCATCCATTCTTGTATAGGTAAAACTAATCACTCTCCTGATATTTATCCGAACACCATTGTCTACCGCATAACCATACATTGTTAACTCGCCTTTATTACCGCCAAAAATAAAACCATAACTTGCATCTAATTTAAAATCATTGTTAATGAGAGTATGGCGGCTATGGCATGAAATAGCACTGTCGGTATTAAATGGAGAAGGTAAATAAAAATATACCCCTGCAAAAGCGCCTAAACATGCAAGTGAGCATAAAATGGATTTATATCTCATGGTGTTTCCTCTAATTCTCTCGCTATGGTAACGGAGCGACAGTCTTGTTGTTTTTTATTATATGTAGCGCAGTTGATTATGTTTATTTTTGATTGCATCGGAGATACGGTAAAAAAAACGTTCTCTTTATTAAAGCAGGGTAACCCGACACTTTTCATTATGTTTTTAATTTCATTTTCAGAATATTGATCACCTATAGTGTAGATGAAGCAGTTCGTGGATGAGAGTTGGTTATAAGATTTGAATATATTATCATTAGTGAAGCTTATGTATATGAATCCCAATACGGTTATCAGTATTAATAATATAGCTCCGGTGAATAAAACGTAGCGGGTTTTTATTTGTAATCTATTCTTTTTCGCAACCTGAATCGTTGACGTGAGGACCATATCAGAACCAAATTCGGGAGGAAGCGATACAGGTATCTCCTCGGTGAAGTGTTTTTTGCCGATTTCAACGGACTGCACTGGTTCTATATCCTTTTCCGCTGTGCCTTCTGGTGTTTGATTACTCTCATTGAGTTGAAACGCCGGGGGGGTATCCTGCGTAATTAATACACTGACACTATTGTTAAAAATAATACCATGACGTGGGACGGTTTCAATAACATCACATAATTCCAGCTGTGCCAGTTTTCTGCGTAGATGTAGTATGCACTGATAAAAAGTATTAGAACTCACCGTGGACTCTCGCTTCAAGCCCCAGGCGTACAGGATTAGCTCATCCTGAGATACAAGACGTCCTTGGTTTTTTAATAATCTATCCAGACAAAGGCTTGCTGGAACATGAAGTTTAAGTTTTGTTCCAGTATTCATGTCCTCTATTGTTCTGCGAAATGGAATAAATTTAACACGACCATTAATTATAAAGTAATGATTATTTTTTGAGCCGCTTTCTTTTTCTTCGATCATTAAAAAATCCTTTTATATTAATGGTTTATTTCTTCCGCGCTAAGACGAGTAGGATAACTTAATATGAAATAAAATCTCTAAATTAAGGCATAACTAAAGTGAATAAGAATAAGAAATGACTTTTCAGTGTAAACCAATCAGAAAACTATCTATTCTTCACAATAGAAAGCGAAGCGCTTTATTAGTTTGCTTTGTAATAAAAAAAGAATCAACAACAACAATGAATTTCAGAATGATTAAAATTGATGATGACTTATCTGTTATACATTGTGCTTTGACGATGGAATATCATTTTTATGTCAAGAATCAATATGTAAAATTGGGTCTTGATACGATGTATGATGAGCTTAGACTGGGTGAAAAAAGTAAAATATATATACTTGAGGAGCTTGGTTTCCTTAGTGTCTATACTTTATTATATATGATTCATTTGATTTATGAACGCAGGGATGCCTCAATCATCATACTGAGCGATAGAATCGTTCAGGGAGATGCGTCTTTGTTCTTTGTATCAAAACGTTTATCAATAGATGAGTGGCGTAAAATATTACTGGTTGATAATTCAAAACAAATTAAAGTATTAATTTCGTATTACTATTCAATTTGCAATGGGGAAGGGTTAACCCAACAGGCGCATGCTGTTTTACTGATGACCCGGGGAATTAAAACCATTGGCTCTATATGCAATACGTTGAATCTTAACCGGAAACAAGTTTCATATTATCACTCAAAACTCAAAGAGAAACTTGGTTTGAATGACCCGATGTTATTTTATAACTATCTCAACTGGTTATAACAGCGCGCTGGCCCCGAAGGGGTGAGCCGCGTTGCGGCGAATAATCGAACGCAGTTCGATGGAGAGTCCGGTTGCAGAAAAGCAAAAACCCAGCCATAGGCTGGGTTCTCTGAATAAGTGGTGCCCGGACTCGGACTAACGCCGCAGGCGTTGAACAGCACGCTTGTCGCGCTGGCCCCGAAGGGGTGAGCCGCGTTGCGGCGAATAATCGAACGCAGTTCGATGGAGAGTCCGGCCGCAGAAAAGCAAAAAACCGCCTTTTGGGCGGGTTCTTTAAATAGTGGTGCCCGGACTCGGACTAACGCCGCAGGCGTTGAACAGCGCGCTTGTCGCGCTGGCCCCGAAGGG
>NZ_JAQIRG010000018.1:0-26199 GCF_050600725.1 Klebsiella sp. 141251 | reverse complement strand
CAACCCTGAATTTCAGAATTTTTCTCTTCAACCGAACCGGCTGTTTGTGTGAAGTGATTCACATCTGCCGTGTCAGTGGGTGCGCATTATAGGGATCCCATTTTTTTGCACAAGCCTTTTTTCGATCTTTTTTTCTGAATGATGGTTTTTCGCGCTTTTCGCGCTGTTATTGCTCAAATAGCTCAATTTTTATCAGAAAAAGGGGTTGCGGGAGCGCCTGAAAGCTACCAAAGTCTGGTTATCTACCCTGATGTTGAGGCAGTCATGTCCAGTAATATACGTCCTTATAAAGAATTATTTCCCCAAATCGGTCTGCGGGTGATGCTGGATCCCAGCAGCGTTGTGATAGGCGACGTCAGAATTGCCGATGATGTAAGCATTTGGCCACTGGTCGCCATCCGCGGCGACGTGAACTATGTGTCAATCGGCGCACGTTCGAATATTCAGGACGGCAGCGTCCTGCATGTCACCCACAAGTCTTCTTATAACCCTGAAGGTAATCCGCTGCTCATCGGTGAGGATGTTACCGTCGGGCATAAGGTAATGCTGCACGGTTGCACTATCGGCAATCGCATTCTTGTCGGAATGGGGTCAATTCTGCTGGATGGCGTGGTAGTAGAGGATGACGTGATGATCGGCGCCGGCAGCCTGGTTCCGCAAAACAAGCGTCTGGAAAGCGGATACCTCTACTTTGGCAATCCGGTAAAACAAATCCGCCCCCTGACGGAGGCGGAATATGCAGGGCTGAAGTATTCAGCCAACAACTATGTGAAGTGGAAAGACGACTACCTGGATCAGGAAAACCAGACCCAACCCTGAGGGTCTTCTTGCCGATCGCGAATTAGCGCTTCCGCTTCATCTTCCAGATCCCAGCGATGTTCACTAAATAGAGCCAGCCACTGCGCTGGCTCATCGCCACCGAATCGTTGCTGCAGTGTCTTACCCCGAATAGCGCAGGTTAACTGCATACCATTGACCAGCGCCGGGAATAGGATGCATTGCCGTTCAGCGTCCCACTCTTCTCTATCGGGAAATTGGATCGCCTGGTTCACGCATTCAGTTCCTGATGTAAAACGGCAATTACCGGAGCAATTTCCGGTAGCGTACCGTGCCACAGCAGAACGGCATGTGCGGCCTGAGCCACCAGCATACCTAATCCATCCGCCAGTTTTTTAGCGCCATACTGCTGGCACCAATGCAGAAATGGCGTATTTCCTTTCTGATAGAACATGTCATAGCAGTAAACGTCGGCATGAATTAACGAGGAAGGTATTGCCGGGATATCGCCACTTATACCGCTGGACGTCGCGTTAATAATGAGGTCAAACTGGTGGCCTTCCAGTTTATCCAGCGGTAACGCGCTAACGCTGCCGGTATGAGCAAAAAGCGTTGCCAGCTCATGAGCGCGGGAAAAAGTACGGTTAACAATAGTGACCGCGCAATCTAAAGAGAGCAGCGGTAACAATACGCCACGCGATGCGCCGCCTGCGCCAATCAATAAAATCCTCATACCAGGTTTGATAAACCCCAGGCGCTCTAAATCGCTTAATAACCCTATGCCATCCGTATTGTCGCCAAGCAGACGGCCATCTTCCAGGCGCTTCAACGTATTGACTGCACCAGCCAGCGCGGCGCGTTCAGTGAGTTCATCGGCACGGGCAAAAGCTTCCTCTTTAAAGGGAACGGTCACGTTAGCGCCCTTACCGCCCGTGTTGAAAAAAGCGTCCAGGGTATTCACAAAATCATCTAATGGCGCCAGTACCCGACCGTAGGGGTGCGCAATATGTAACTGTTCGGCAAACAACTGATGAATGGAAGGCGACTTGCTATGCGCTATAGGGTTACCAAAAACGGCATAAGTTTCCATAAATTACCCCTGGCGGAACTGTTCACCCGTCAGGGCATCACGGATTTCAGATGGGTTTTGCCGCCCGCCCGTTGCGCCATCCACCACCGGGAAACTATCGCCAAACTGGGCACGTACTTCAGCAGTAGTCCGGCACGGCGGCTGACCGGTTAAGTTGGCGCTCGTTGAGACCAGCGGCTTTCCGTAGGCTTCACATAATTCAATTACCAGTGGATGATCGGTAACGCGCACGGCCAGCGAATCAAAGCGCCCCGTCAACCAGCGTGGAGTATCCGGACGCGCCGGGAACACGAATGTCACCGGGCCGGGCCAACAGGAAAAGATAGCTTCACGCTGGGCGTCGCTTAATCGGGAATCATCAATATACGGTTTCAACTGTTCAAAGCTGGCGGCGATAAGAATCAGTCCCTTTTCAACAGGGCGCTGTTTTAACGCCAGAAGACGCATCACGGCCGTTTCGCTATCCGGATCGCAACCAACGCCAAATACCGCTTCGGTTGGATAGGCGATAACATGTTCATTATTCAGTACCGCCACAGCCTGTGCGACGGTTTCTGAGGGCAGGTTTTTATTCACTTATTTGTTCCGCCGGGATCGGCTTTCCACATTGTTTACTGGCGCAAAAGCGTTTAACGCCCTGCGCCGTTTTCTTTTCTATTAATAGCGGGTAATGGCATTCAGGGCATTCGCCCGCCACCGGTTTAAAATTAATAACGAACTGGCAATCAGGGTAGCGATCGCAGGAGTGAAAGGTTTTACCGAAACGGGAGCGACGCTGCACCAGATGACCCTGTCCGCATTGCGGACACGCGATAGCGGTCTCATCAGGTTTATCAATCAGCTCGGTATGTTCGCATTCGGGATAACGACTGCAGCCGATGAACATACCAAAGCGCCCCTGGCGTAACACCATAACAGCGCCGCAAGATGGGCACTCTTGCCCCTCCAGTACCTTGACGATATGTCCATCCGCCTGACTTTTCAGGGGACGGACATAGTCACAGTCCGGATAGTGAGAACAGCCGAGAAACGGGCCATGTTTCCCGGAACGAATCACCAGTTCGGCCCCGCACTGCGGGCAGGGCTCGTTTTTACGCACCGAAAACAGTGCTGATTTGGTCATAACAACTCGATGTTGCTGCAATAAGATTAATGCAGCATACCTTCATTTACTTCGAAGAGTAATTCTTCCATTTGCTGATAGGCGTTTTCACAGCCCGGAATATTAAACAGAACCATCAGGATCACCCATTTCAGGTCTTCCAGTTCAAACTCTGCCGTATCCAGCGCCAGTACGCGCTCTATCACCATTTCTCGCGTTTCGAGGTTCAACACCTGGATCTGCTCGAGGAAGAGTAAAAATCCTCGACAGCTGGCATCCAGACGCTGGCACTCTTCATCGGTATATACCCGAAGAGAGAGCGGGTCGGAGGCGAGCTGCATGGGTTCAACGAGACCTTCCTGATAATCAGCCAGTTTCTCGAGCCACATTAACGCGTTATAGATGTCTTCCCGCTCAAAACCCGCATCGGTCAGATCCCGCGTCAGTTTGTCCTGATCCACGCGCATTTCTGCTTCGTTATGGATATAAGTCTCAAACAAATACATGAGTACGTCGAACATGGCTTGCCCTCCTTAATCGGACATAGCCGCCGGGTACAGCTGCGATCCAGCCTGCTAACTCCAGTTCAAGTAGCTGGGCTACGGTTACTGGCACAGATTGGCCGGCACGTTCAGCGACAACGTCAACAGGTGTTACCTCATCTCCTACGTTAGCCAGGAGCTCTGGAAATGGCAATGCTACAGGAGGCTGATCTGCGTAATTATTTAGCAAATCAGCGGTCTCTTCCCGCACTGACAGCTCATATTGCCAATACTCAAGGATCTCTTCCGGCGCGGTAACGGGAACCGCTCCCTGCTTTATTAGCCAGTGCGGCCCTTCAGAGCCAGGATTGCCAATTGGCCCAGGCAGGGCAAATACATCTCTACCCTGTTCCAGCGCGCAGCGGACAGTTACCAGGGAACCGCTTTTCAAGGCGGCCTCTATCACCAGAACCCCAGCGCTTAACCCGCTGATAATCCGGTTGCGGCGTGGGAAATTCCCCGGTAACGGTCGCGCAGAGAGAGGAAATTCGGAAAGTAGCGCGCCGCCGCTTTCCTCGATCTGCTTTGCTAAAGCCCGATGCCGGTGCGGATAGATATCAGATAAACCATTGCCTAATACGGCGATGGTTTTTCCCTTTACCGCCAACGCCCCGCGATGGGCAATACCGTCAATCCCCAACGCCAGACCGCTAGTAATGGTCAAGCCATACCGCGCTAGCGCTTCACTGAATGCCTTTCCCCACCGCGCGCCGTACCACGAGTGCGCGCGGCTCCCAATGATCGCCAACTGTCGGCTACACAAGAGATCAACATTACCGCTCACCAGCAGCGCGCCGGGATAATCGTCGATAGCGCGTAGCTGCGGCGGGTAACGTGCATGATCCGCTGAAAGCAAATGATGTTCTGGTTGCTCTAACCATTGCAGTGAGGCGTCAATCTCCTGTTGCTTAAAGGCAAGAAACTGCATTGCCTGCGCTTTAGTTAAACCGGCCTCATGCAACGTTTCATTATCCGCATGACCTGCGCCAGCCAGCCATCGCGCAACAAATACCATTTTATCGCCGTACAGGTTATTCACCCGCATCAGACGCAACCAAATCTCCGTGGGCGTCATCCGTTCCCCCTGCCATTAGCGGCTCAGCCAATCCTTGTGATTGGTTAGCGAGACTGTCAATTAGAGGGGGTTTTGTCTAGAATAGAGGTAATAATCTTATCAACTACTGAATACGACTCTGGATCTTTATGGCAGTTTTGCAAGTGTTACATATTCCGGACGAGCGCCTTCGCAAAGTCGCCGAGCCGGTCAAAGAAGTGAATGCAGAAATTCAGCGTATCGTCGATGATATGTTCGACACGATGTACGCTGAAGAAGGTATTGGTCTGGCCGCCACGCAGGTGGATATCCATCAGCGTATTATCGTTATTGATGTCTCGGAAAACCGTGAAGAGCGCCTGGTGCTCATCAACCCAGAGCTACTCGAAAAGGACGGCGAAACCGGCATTGAAGAAGGTTGCCTGTCGATTCCGGAACAACGTGCGCTGGTTCCACGTGCCGAAACCGTAAAAATCCGCGCGTTGGACCGTGAAGGCAACGCTTTCGAGCTGGAAGCTGATGGCTTGTTGGCTATCTGTATCCAGCATGAAATGGATCACCTGGTCGGTAAGCTGTTCATTGACTATCTGTCGCCGCTCAAACAGCAGCGCATTCGCCAGAAAGTTGAGAAACTGGATCGTTTACGCGCCCGTGCCTGATAACAAGGATTAACGTGTCACAAACACTACGTATCATTTTCGCCGGAACCCCCGACTTTGCAGCGCGTCACCTTGACGCGCTGTTGTCGTCTGAACATCAGGTGGTTGGCGTATTTACTCAGCCCGACCGCCCTGCTGGTCGCGGCAAAAAATTGATGCCGAGCCCGGTAAAAGTGCTGGCTGAAGCCAACAATCTACCGGTCTTCCAGCCATCCTCCCTACGTCCGCAGGAAAATCAGCAACTGGTTGCCGATCTTAACGCCGATGTTATGGTCGTCGTGGCTTATGGACTGATCCTGCCGAAAGCGGTTCTTGAAATGCCGCGTTTGGGCTGCATTAACGTTCACGGCTCCCTGCTTCCTCGCTGGCGCGGCGCAGCGCCGATTCAGCGTTCGCTATGGGCTGGCGATGCCGAAACCGGTGTCACCATCATGCAGATGGACGTCGGTCTTGATACCGGCGACATGCTGTATAAGCTCTCCTGCCCGATTACCGCGGAAGATACCAGCGGTAGCCTGTACGATAAGCTGGCCGACCTTGGCCCAGAGGGTCTACTGGCGACCTTAGCGCAGCTGGCCGATGGTAGCGCAGAGCCTGAAGTTCAGGACGAATCGCTAGTCAGTTACGCCGAGAAGCTGAGTAAGGAAGAGGCCCGTATTGATTGGTCGCTTTCCGCAGAACAGCTCGAACGCTGTATCCGCGCATTTAATCCCTGGCCAATGAGCTGGCTGGAAATCGATGAGCAACCGGTGAAGGTGTGGCATGCATCCGTTATTGCAGAATCCGCCAACGCAGAGCCAGGCACTATCGTTGCAGCAACCAAGCAAGGGATCCAGGTTGCCACCGGCAACGGTATTCTGAATCTGGAATCACTGCAGCCGGCAGGGAAAAAAGCGATGAGTGCCCAGGATTTACTGAACTCTCGCCGGGAATGGTTTATCCCCGGAAACCGCCTTGCCTGACGCACTTCTCTTCTAAAGCCCGGGTTCGCCGGGCATTTTTATTTTTGCGCTTATGAAAAAGAATAGTAATTTACGCAGCCTGGCAGCCCAGGCTATTGAGCAGGTCGTAGAGAAAGGCCAGTCTTTAAGCAATGTTCTGCCGCCGCTTCAGCAAAAAGTGAGCGAAAAAGACAAAGCGCTGCTGCAGGAGCTGTGCTTCGGCGTCTTGCGTACCTTAAGCCAACTCGAGTGGCTGATTGGTAAACTAATGGCGCGTCCGATGACCGGCAAACAGCGTACCGTACATTTCCTGATCATGGTCGGCCTGTATCAGCTACTTTATACGCGAATTCCCCCGCACGCCGCGCTGGCGGAAACGGTGGAAGGCGCGGTGGCAATTAAGCGTCCGCAGCTTAAAGGGCTTATCAATGGCGTATTACGCCAGTTTCAGCGCCAGCAGGAAGAGCTGCTGGCAGAATTCGCCCAGCATGAGAACCGTTATCTCCATCCTAAATGGCTGCTTAAACGTCTGCAGCAGGCCTGGCCGGAACAATGGCAGGATATTGTGTCAGCTAATAATTTACGCCCGCCAATGTGGCTGCGTGTGAATCGCAGTCATCATACGCGAGATGAATGGCTCTCTCTGCTGGAAGACGCGGGTTTACAGGGTTTCGCTCACCCGGACTATCCGGATGCCGTCCGTCTTGCCTCCCCGGCCCCGGTCCATGCGTTACCGGGATTTGAAGAAGGCTGGGTCACCGTTCAGGACGCCTCAGCTCAGGGCTGCATGCGCTACTTGCAACCGGAAAACGGCGAGCGCATTCTCGATCTCTGTGCGGCGCCGGGCGGCAAGACGACGCATATTCTGGAAGTCGCGCCGCAGGCAAATCTAATGGCGGTCGACATCGACCAGCAGCGTCTGTCTCGTGTCTATGACAACCTGAAACGTCTGGGTATGAAAGCGGAAGTGAAACAGGGCGATGGCCGCTATCCTGAACAGTGGTGCGGCGATGAGCAGTTCGACCGTATTTTGCTTGATGCGCCATGTTCGGCCACCGGCGTTATCCGTCGCCATCCGGATATTAAATGGCTGCGCCGGGATCGCGATATCGCCGAGCTGGCGCAATTACAGGCAGAAATTCTCGATGCCACCTGGGCTCATCTGAAACCGGGCGGTACGCTGGTCTATGCGACATGCTCTATTTTGCCGGAAGAGAATAGCCAACAGATCGCCGCCTTCCTGGCCCGTACCAGTGATGCCGAACTCCATGAGACAGGGACGCCGGAAAACCCGGGTCAGCAAAATCTGCCAGGGGCGGAAGAAGGCGATGGCTTCTTTTACGCTAAGCTAATCAAAAAGCGGAATTAATGGGTCACTGCTGATGAAGATTATTATTCTTGGCGCCGGACAGGTAGGCGGCACGCTGGCGGAAAATCTCGTCGGCGAAAACAACGATATTACCCTGGTCGATACCAATGGCGACCGTTTGCGCGGTCTGCAGGATAAGTTCGATCTCCGCGTCGTTCAGGGCCACGGTTCTCATCCGCGCGTGCTGCGTGAAGCTGGCGCCGATGATGCCGATATGCTGGTCGCCGTGACCAGCTCAGATGAGACCAACATGGTGGCCTGTCAGGTCGCCTATTCGCTGTTTAATACGCCGAATCGTATCGCCCGAATTCGTTCACCGGATTACGTTCGCGATGCCGATAAACTTTTTCATTCAGAAGCGGTACCAATTGACCATCTGATTGCTCCGGAGCAATTAGTCATCGATAACATCTACCGTCTGATTGAATATCCGGGCGCGCTTCAGGTAGTGAACTTCGCTGAAGGAAAAGTGAGCCTGGCCGTTGTGAAGGCTTATTACGGTGGACCACTGGTCGGTAATGCACTATCAACGATGCGTGAACATATGCCGCACATCGACACGCGCGTTGCGGCAATTTTCCGCCACGACCGACCAATTCGCCCACAGGGATCAACCATCGTTGAAGCTGGCGACGAAGTTTTCTTTATCGCCGCATCGCAACATATTCGCGCGGTAATGAGCGAACTCCAACGTCTGGAGAAACCCTACAAGCGCATTATGCTGGTCGGCGGCGGCAACATCGGCGCGGGTCTCGCGCACCGCCTGGAGAAAGACTACAGCGTGAAGTTGATCGAGCGCGATCAACAGCGTGCCGCTGAGCTTGCCGAAAAGCTGCAGAATACGATCGTCTTTTATGGCGATGCGTCGGATCAAGAGTTACTGGCGGAAGAGCATATCGATCAAGTCGATCTCTTTATTGCCGTCACCAATGATGACGAAGCCAATATCATGTCGGCAATGCTGGCCAAGCGGATGGGCGCGAAGAAGGTCATGGTGCTGATCCAGCGTCGCGCTTATGTCGATCTGGTTCAGGGAAGCGTGATTGATATTGCTATATCGCCGCAGCAAGCCACTATTTCTGCACTGCTGAGCCACGTACGTAAAGCTGATATTGTCGGTGTTTCGTCGCTACGCCGCGGCGTTGCCGAAGCGATTGAGGCCGTCGCGCATGGCGATGAAAGCACCTCTCGGGTAGTTGGCCGTTCAATTGATGAAATTAAGCTGCCGCCGGGAACGATTATTGGCGCGGTAGTGCGCGGTAATGACGTAATGATCGCCAATAATAATTTACGTATTGAGCAAGGCGACCACGTAATTATGTTCCTGACCGACAAGAAATTTATCTCCGACGTTGAGAGACTATTCCAGCCGAGCCCGTTCTTCCTGTAATTACAATGGGCGTCGCTCAGACGCCTTTTTATTATCCCTTATTTATCAATGGATAATATTTTCCGGCAATTATTCAACAGCAATGGAAAATGGAAATACATTTGATAAACTTATCAATGTCAGCTGGCTCAAGGAGAGTAAAATGGGTATGTTAAAAGAATTCCGCGAATTCGCAATGCGCGGGAATGTTGTCGATTTGGCAGTGGGTGTCATCATTGGTGCAGCATTCGGTAAAATTGTATCGTCTTTAGTGGCCGATATTATTATGCCTCCACTGGGTTTGCTTATTGGCGGGATCGACTTTAAACAGTTCGCCGTTACGCTACGCGATGCGCAGGGAGATGTCCCGGCCGTTGTCATGCATTATGGCGTGTTTATTCAGAACGTCTTCGATTTCATCATCGTCGCCTTCGCGATTTTCATGGCAATCAAACTGATGAATAAACTGAACCGTAAGAAAGAAGAAGCGCCTGCCGCTCCGGCGCCGAGCAAAGAAGAAGTTCTTCTGAGTGAAATCCGCGATCTGTTAAAAGAACAAAATAACCGTTCTTAATCAGCACACAGAAAGCAGAAGGCCAGTGGTAAAAAAGCGATTCGCTTGCTTGCCACTGGCCTCCCGGTCATTACGTCCTGCATGTTTTTCTTTACGTTGATAGCTTCCTTTCCCTTTCTTATTTTTCTCAACGCGCTGTCTGAATAATGGGTCATGCAGTAATGCCTCAATCGCATTATCTTTAATTTGCCCTTTGGTATGCTGATAGCGACTCATAGTAACTCCAGTGAATGTATGAATTCGGCGCGAGTGTAAATCCGCGCGCGGAAAAAATCAACGCCCGGCATGGCTACCGCTGGCGCCTTGCTCTAAAGCTTCAAGAATTGAGCAGTAAACGCTACTGTGCGCCGTGCCGCAGCAGGCATCATTCAGCCGCTGTAAAGAACGCCGCATCGTTTCCAGTTCTTTAATACGTGCTTCGACTTCACTTAGCCTGGCCTGGACGATCCCTTTAGACTCCTGGCAGGTATGATGTTCGGGATCGATACGGATCGATAATAATTCGCGGATCGACTCCAGAGTGAAGCCTAATTGTCGGGCATAACGGATAAAACGCAGTCGCTGCAGATCGTTATCCGAATAGAGGCGAAAACCGCCTTCAGTGCGGATGTCGTGATCCATCATTTGCTGCTTTTCATAATAGCGGATGGTATCCGGGGTGACATCAGCCAGTTTGGCCAGTTCGCCAATACGATACATAGCTACTCCTCGTTAATTTTGTGCCACAGTCTATCGGCATAATCACCGCGTAGAAAATCGGTATTCATCCCTGCCTGACGTAATTTCAGCTCAAACAGAGTCAAGCGACGGTTTAACTCGGCATACCGCGGGTCGTCATGCTCAACGGTCTTGAGTAGGTCGCTCAACGCCATGGCATCTCTACGTAACTCGAGTTCAGGTGGTAAACAGCCGGCATTTTTTAATAAGCGGTAACCGGCGCGTAGTTCCGGCGGCACATGTGAATCATCATCCAGCGCCAGCGGTTCGCCGCTGCCCGTCAGATTATCAAACTCGCCTTTAGATTGTGCGTCGAGGATGTGGCGTTCTGCCCACTGGTCCAGTAACCACATTATACGGCTCCCAGGGATGAACAAAAAGAGTACAGATAGTGTAATGAAGTGGGGTGGAGGTAGATATAAAAAAACCCGCCGGGGCGGGTTTTTTTACGTTACTACAGATTACTCTGCAGCAGCTTCTGCTTTCAGCTCAGCACGATCAACCAGCTCGATGTATGCCATCGGCGCGTTGTCGCCTGCACGGAAGCCACACTTCAGAATGCGAGTGTAACCACCGGCGCGGCTCGCGAAACGCGGGCCCAGCTCGTTAAACAGTTTTGCCACGATCTCGTTATCACGAGTGCGGGCGAATGCCAGACGACGATTAGCAACGCTATCAGTCTTGGCAAGAGTAATCAGCGGCTCAACTACGCGACGCAGTTCTTTCGCTTTCGGCAGGGTCGTCTTGATGATCTCATGACGAACCAGCGAACCTGCCATGTTACGGAACATAGCCTGGCGATGGCTGCTGTTGCGGTTCAGTTGACGACCACTCTTACGATGGCGCATGACCTTATCCTTCTCAGTAAAACCTTAACCTGTGATCCGGTTACTCGTCAGCAATGCTTGCCGGCGGCCAGTTTTCCAGGCGCATGCCCAGAGACAGACCACGTGAAGCCAGCACGTCTTTAATCTCGGTAAGAGATTTTTTACCCAGGTTCGGCGTTTTCAGCAACTCAACCTCGGTACGCTGTACCAGATCACCGATATAGTGGATAGCTTCTGCCTTGAGGCAGTTAGCAGAGCGGACAGTCAATTCCAGATCGTCAACAGGGCGCAGCAGGATCGGATCGAACTCTGGTTTCTCTTCTTTCACTTCCGGCTGACGTACATCACGTAAGTCAACGAAAGCTTCCAGTTGTTCAGCCAGAATGGTTGCCGCACGACGAATCGCCTCTTCAGGATCGATTGTGCCGTTGGTTTCCATCTCGATGACCAGCTTGTCCAGGTCGGTACGCTGCTCAACACGCGCGGCTTCAACATTGTAGGCAATACGCTCTACAGGGCTGTAGCAGGCGTCGACCAGCAGACGGCCGATTGGGCGCTCATCTTCTTCCGAATGAATTCGGGCAGAAGCCGGCACATAACCGCGACCGCGCTGAACTTTGATGCGCATGCTAATAGATGCGTTCTCATCGGTCAGGTGGCAGATCACGTGCTGCGGCTTGACGATTTCGACATCACCGTCGTGGGTAATGTCGGCTGCAGTCACAGGGCCAATGCCAGATTTATTCAAAGTAAGGATGACTTCATCTTTACCCTGAACTCTCACCGCCAGCCCTTTCAGGTTGAGCAGGATTTCAAGGATGTCTTCCTGAACGCCTTCTTTGGTGCTGTACTCGTGCAGTACACCATCAATCTCAACCTCGGTCACCGCGCAACCCGGCATCGATGAGAGCAGAATACGGCGCAGTGCGTTACCCAGAGTATGGCCGAAGCCACGCTCTAAAGGCTCAAGGGTCACCTTGGCGTGCGTCGAACTCACTTGCTCGATATCGACCAGGCGCGGTTTTAGAAACTCTGTCACAGAACCCTGCATTGTGTCCTCTCTTTGGTACTAAGCTTTACTTGGAGTAAAGCTCGACGATCAGGTGTTCGTTAATGTCCGCAGACAGATCAGAACGCTCCGGCTGACGCTTGAACGTACCTTCCATCTTGCCAGCATCAACTTCCAGCCAGGTTGGCTTTTCACGCTGCTCAGCCAGCTCCAGAGCGGCTTTCACGCGAGATTGCTTTTTCGCTTTCTCACGGATGCTAACAACGTCATTCGCTTTTACCTGATAAGAAGCGATGTTAACAACACGACCGTTTACCATGATAGCCTTGTGGCTAACCAGCTGGCGTGCTTCAGCACGAGTGGCGCCGAAGCCCATACGGTATACAACGTTGTCCAGACGACCTTCCAGCAGAGCCAACAGGTTTTCACCGGTGTTGCCTTTCAGACGTGCTGCTTCTTTATAGTAGTTACGGAACTGACGCTCCAGCACACCGTACATACGGCGAACTTTTTGCTTTTCACGCAACTGCACACCATAGTCAGACAGACGCGGCTTACGCGCACCGTGCTGGCCAGGAGCTTGTTCAATTTTACACTTGGTATCGATCGCGCGAACGCCAGACTTAAGGAATAAGTCAGTGCCCTCACGACGGCTCAGCTTGAGCTTAGGACCCAAATATCTTGCCATTTTCTTTCTCCAACAATCCTAGAAACGAGGCGTTATACGCGACGTTTTTTCGGCGGACGACAACCGTTATGAGGGATCGGAGTCACATCAGTAATATTAGTGATGCGGAAACCAGCGGCGTTCAGTGCACGAATAGTAGATTCGCGACCTGGACCCGGACCTTTAACCATAACTTCCAGATTCTTGATGCCGTATTCTTTTACGGCTTCTGCGCAACGCTCTGCTGCAACCTGAGCTGCAAACGGAGTGGATTTGCGAGAACCACGGAAACCGGAACCACCGGCTGTTGCCCAACCCAGCGCGTTACCCTGACGATCAGTGATGGTAACGATGGTGTTGTTAAAAGAAGCATGGATATGAGCCACGCCATCAGAGACTTGTTTTCTTACACGCTTACGTGCACGAACTGGTGCCTTTGCCATTATTCAATCACCCCGATTATTTCTTGATCGGTTTACGCGGACCCTTACGGGTACGTGCGTTGGTCTTAGTACGCTGACCGCGAACCGGAAGACCACGACGATGGCGTAAACCACGGTAGCAACCAAGGTCCATCAGACGCTTGATGCTAAGGGTGATTTCACGGCGCAGATCACCTTCAACGACAAATTTACCTACTGCTTCACGCAGAGAATCAATCTGTTCTTCAGACAGCTCACTGATCTTAACATTTTCAGCGATACCCGTTTCAGCGCAGATGGCTTTAGAGCGGGTCTTGCCGATACCAAAAATTGCGGTTAAAGCAATTACGGTATGTTTCTGATCAGGAATGTTAATGCCTGCTATACGGGCCACTATGCACTCCTACTATTTAATATGTACGTACCATGCTGAAAAGCCCGTTTTCAGGATACTCAAATGGAAACGTACAGACATACAAAAGATTGGCTGGCTAATCTAGCCAGCTCAACCCAACTTTGCAAGAAAAATATGCGAATAAATCAGCCTTGGCGCTGTTTATGCTTTGGCTCGGCACTGCAAATCACACGGATGACACCATCACGCTTAACGATTTTGCAGTTACGGCATAATTTCTTGACGGAAGCACGAACTTTCATTTTTACTCTCCGTAACTTCTCGGGCGACCAGTTAGCGGCCGTAGCCTTTCAGGTTCGCCTTCTTCAATGCAGACTCATACTGACTAGACATCATCAGAGTTTGCACTTGAGCCATAAAGTCCATAATCACGACGACAACAATAAGCAGCGAGGTTCCACCGAAGTAGAACGGCACTTTCATTGCATCACGCATGAACTCCGGGATCAGGCAGATAAAAGTGATATACAACGCACCGACCAGAGTCAGGCGGGTCATTACTTTATCGATATACTTCGCCGTTTGTTCTCCCGGACGAATTCCTGGTACAAATGCACCGGACTTCTTCAGGTTATCTGCTGTTTCACGCGGGTTGAAAACCAACGCCGTGTAGAAGAAACAGAAGAAGATGATTGCAGACGCATAGAGTAACACATAAAGCGGTTGCCCAGGCTGCAAATACAGCGAAATTGTTGTCAGCCAGTTCCAACCAGTACCGCCCCCGAACCATGACGTGATGGTCGCCGGGAACAGAATAATACTGGAAGCGAAGATTGCCGGGATTACCCCCGCCATATTCACTTTCAGCGGTAAATGTGTGCTCTGTGCAGCATAGACACGACGACCCTGTTGACGCTTAGCGTAGTTTACCACAATGCGGCGTTGACCACGTTCAACGAATACAACGAAGAAGGTCACTGCAAATACTAATACTGCAACCAACAGCAACAGGAGGAAGTGCAGGTCGCCTTGACGCGCTTGCTCGATAGTATGGGCGATGGCCGGCGGGAGTCCCGCAACGATCCCGGCGAAGATCAGGATCGAGATACCGTTTCCGATACCGCGTTCGGTGATCTGTTCGCCGAGCCACATCAGGAACATAGTCCCTGTGACCAGACTAACAACAGCGGTGAAATAGAATGCAAAGCCCGGATTAATCACCAGGCCCTGCATACCAGGCATATTCGGCAGACCGGTAGCAATACCGATCGACTGGAATATAGCCAGCACCAGAGTACCGTAGCGGGTGTACTGGCTGATCTTACGACGACCAGACTCCCCTTCTTTCTTCAGTTCTGCCAGCGGTTGATAAACAACGGTCAGCAGCTGGACAATGATCGACGCCGAAATATACGGCATGATCCCCAGAGCAAAGATAGAAGCACGGCTGAGAGCACCACCAGAGAACATGTTAAACATTTCAATGATGGTGCCTCGCTGTTGCTCAAGCAGTTTGGCAAGTACAGTGGCATCAATACCAGGGATCGGAATAAAAGAGCCAATACGGAACACAATCAGCGCACCGATAACAAACAGAAGTCTGCGTTTCAGTTCGCCAATTCCACCTTTGGCACTTTGAAAATCTAATCCCGGTTGTTTAGCCATCTGCTACTTATTCCTCAATTTTACCGCCAGCAGCTTCGATAGCAGCACGAGCGCCTTTAGTCACGCGCAGGCCACGAACAGTTACCGGACGAGTTACCTCACCAGACAGGATCACTTTCGCGAACTCGATCTGGATACCGATAATGTTAGCCGCTTTCAGCGTGTTCAGGTCTACCACATCGCCTTCTACGTGAGCCAGATCAGACAGACGAACTTCTGCGGTGATCATTGCTTTACGAGAAGTGAAGCCGAATTTCGGCAGACGACGGTACAGTGGCATCTGACCACCCTCGAAACCGCGACGTACGCCACCGCCAGAACGAGAGTTCTGACCTTTGTGACCACGACCACCGGTTTTACCGAGGCCAGAACCGATACCACGACCCAGGCGTTTACCCGCCTTTTTGGAGCCTTCGGCCGGAGACAGAGTATTTAAACGCATCTCTTACTCCTCAACTTTAACCATGAAGGAAACCGCGTTGACCATACCACGAACAGCAGGAGTATCCTCGCGCTCTACGGTGTGACCAATACGACGCAGACCCAGGCCAAGCAGCGTTGCCTTGTGTTTCGGCAAACGACCGATTGCACTGCGGGTTTGAGTAATTTTAATAGTCTTTGCCATGGTTTATTTCCCCAGAATTTCTTCAACGGATTTACCACGCTTGGCAGCGACCATATCTGGAGACTTCATATTTTCCAGGCCATCAATAGTTGCACGAACCACGTTGATCGGGTTGGTGGAACCATATGCTTTAGCCAGAACGTTACGAACCCCAGCGACTTCCAGAACGGCGCGCATTGCACCACCGGCGATGATACCGGTACCTTCGGAAGCCGGCTGCATGAATACACGAGAACCCGTGTGAGTACCCTTAACCGGGTGCTGCAGGGTGCCAGTATTCAGCGCGACGTTAATCATATTGCGACGGGCTTTTTCCATCGCTTTCTGGATCGCTGCTGGAACTTCACGCGCTTTACCGTAACCAAAACCTACGCGACCGTTACCGTCACCAACTACAGTCAGAGCTGTGAAGGAGAAAATACGACCACCTTTAACGGTTTTAGATACGCGGTTTACCGCGATCAGCTTTTCCTGCAGTTCGCCAGCTTGTTTTTCGATGTGAGCCATCTTACACCTCTACCTTAGAACTGAAGGCCAGCTTCACGGGCAGCATCTGCCAGTGCCTGGACACGACCATGATATTGGAACCCGGAACGGTCAAAGGAAACATCTTTGATGCCTTTTTCCAGAGCGCGTTCAGCAACAGCTTTACCCACAGCTGCGGCCGCGTCTTTGTTACCGGTGTACTTCAGTTGTTCAGAGATAGCTTTTTCTACAGTAGAAGCAGCTACCAGAACTTCAGAACCATTCGGAGCAATTACCTGTGCGTAAATATGACGCGGGGTACGATGTACCACCAGGCGAGTTGCACCCAGCTCCTGGAGCTTGCGGCGTGCGCGGGTCGCACGACGGATACGAGCAGATTTCTTATCCATAGTGTTACCTTACTTCTTCTTAGCCTCTTTGGTACGCACGACTTCGTCGGCGTAACGAACACCCTTGCCTTTGTAAGGCTCAGGACGACGGTAGGCGCGCAGATCTGCTGCAACCTGGCCGATCACCTGCTTATCAGCGCCTTTCAGCACGATTTCAGTTTGAGTCGGACATTCTGCAGTGATACCGGCCGGCAGCTTATGTTCAACAGGATGAGAGAAACCTAAAGCCAGGTTTACTACATCCCCTTTGACCGCTGCACGATAGCCTACACCAACCAGCTGAAGCTTTTTAGTGAAGCCTTCGGTAACACCGATAACCATTGAGTTCAGCAGGGCACGCGCGGTACCAGCCTGAGCCCATCCGTCTACGTAACCATCACGCGGACCGAAAGTCAGAGCATTATCTGCATGTTTAACTTCAACAGCATCGTTGAGAGTACGAGTCAGCTCGCCATTCTTACCTTTGATCGTAATAACCTGACCGTTGACTTTAACGTCAACGCCGGCAGGAACAACGACCGGTGCTTTAGCAACACGAGACATTTTTTCCTCCGATTAGGCTACGTAGCAGATAATTTCGCCACCAAGACCAGCTTGGCGCGCTGCACGATCAGTCATAACACCTTTAGAGGTAGAAACAACTGCGATACCCAGACCCGCCATAACTTTCGGCAGCTCATCTTTACGTTTGTAGATGCGCAGACCTGGGCGGCTGACACGCTGAATGCTTTCTACAACAGCTTTACCCTGGAAATACTTAAGAGTCAGTTCCAGTTCCGGCTTGATGTCGCCTTCAACTTTAAAATCTTCAATAAAGCCTTCTTCCTTCAGCACGTTGGCAATTGCCACTTTCAGCTTGGAGGAAGGCATGGTGACCGCAGCTTTATTCGCGGCCTGACCGTTACGGATACGGGTCAGCATATCCGCGATCGGATCTTGCATGCTCATCTGTCTTTACTCCCGTGATTCAATTGGTGACAATTACCAGCTAGCCTTTTTCAGACCCGGGATTTCACCGCGCATAGCGGCTTCACGGACCTTGATACGGCTCAACCCGAACTTCCGCAGGAAACCATGCGGACGACCTGTTTGACGGCAGCGATTACGCTGACGAGACGGGCTGGAATCACGCGGCAGAGTCTGCAGCTTGAGAACAGCGTTCCAACGATCTTCGTCGGTTGCGTTCACATCAGAGATGATAGCTTTCAGTTCAGCGCGTTTAGCGAAGAATTTATCAGCTAAAGCCACGCGCTTTACTTCGCGTGCTTTCATTGATTGCTTAGCCATTAAGTAACCCTACCTTACTTGCGGAACGGGAAGTCAAAGGCAGCCAGCAGAGCGCGGCCTTCTTCATCAGATTTCGCAGTAGTGGTAATGGTAATATCCAAACCACGAACGCGGTCGACTTTATCGTAGTCGATTTCTGGGAAGATGATCTGCTCACGGACACCCATGCTGTAGTTACCACGACCGTCGAAAGACTTAGCGGACAAGCCACGGAAGTCACGGATACGCGGTACAGCAATAGTGATCAGGCGCTCAAAGAACTCCCACATGCGCTCGCCGCGCAGAGTTACTTTACAGCCGATCGGATAGCCCTGACGGATTTTGAAGCCTGCAACTGATTTGCGTGCTTTGGTGATCAGCGGTTTTTGACCGGAGATTGCTGTCAGGTCAGCTGCTGCGTTATCCAGCAGTTTCTTGTCAGCGATCGCTTCACCAACACCCATGTTCAGGGTGATCTTCTCGACCCGAGGGACTTGCATGACAGAATTGTAGTTAAACTCAGTCATGAGTTTAGCGACTACTTCGTCTTTGTAGTAATCATGCAGTTTCGCCATCGTACTACTCCAAATTACTTGATAGTTTCGCTATTAGATTTGAAGAAACGGACTTTTTTGCCGTCTTCGAATCTAAAGCCTACACGGTCAGCCTTGCCGGTTGCCGCGTTGAAGATAGCAAGGTTAGAGACTTGAATAGCTGCTTCTTTCTCTACGATGCCGCCTGGTTGGTTCAGGGCCGGAACCGGCTTCTGATGTTTCTTAACCAGGTTGATACCTTCAACAATGACCTTGCCGGAAGACAGGACATTTTTAACTTTACCGCGTTTACCTTTATCTTTACCGGTTAACACGATAACTTCGTCATCACGACGGATTTTCGCTGCCATGATTCGCTCCTTAGAGTACTTCTGGTGCCAGAGAGATAATTTTCATGAACTTCTCGTTACGAAGTTCACGAGTTACCGGCCCAAAAATACGCGTACCGATAGGTTGCTCGCTGTTATTGTTTAAAATAACGCATGCATTACCATCGAAGCGAATGACAGAACCGTCCGGGCGACGAACACCCTTCTTGGTGCGCACCACTACCGCCTTCAGCACATCACCTTTCTTGACCTTACCACGCGGAATTGCTTCTTTGATGGTGATCTTGATGATGTCGCCTACGCCTGCGTAGCGACGGTGCGAGCCACCCAGAACCTTGATACACATTACGCGACGTGCACCGGAGTTGTCGGCGACGTTCAGCATAGTCTGTTCTTGGATCATTTTAGTGCTCCGCTAATGTCAACTACTACTGGGACCCAAAAGCTGGGTCGTTAAAAAGCCCCATATCGAGGGCGCGGCATTATAACACCGCTTCTGCAATATGGGTAGAAAAAATAAACGGCCCATCGCTGAGCCGTTTATTCGTATTGAGAATGCGTACTCTATTACAGAACCGCTTTCTCTACAACGCGAACCAGCGTCCAGGACTTAGTCTTGGACAGTGGACGGCATTCACGGATTTCAACCTTGTCGCCGATACCACATTCGTTGTTCTCGTCATGTACGTGCAGTTTGGTCGTACGTTTGATGAATTTACCGTAGATCGGGTGTTTCACAAAACGTTCGATAGCAACAACAATGGATTTCTCCATTTTGTCGCTAACTACGCGACCTTGCAGAGTACGGATTTTATCGGTCATTACGCACCCGCCTTCTGAGTCAGTAAAGTCTTAACGCGTGCAACATCACGACGCACTTGCTTCAGCAGATGAGTCTGTTGCAGCTGGCCACTTGCAGCCTGCATACGCAGGTTGAACTGCTCACGCAGCAGGTTCAGCAGCTCAGCGTTCAGCTCTTCAACGCTTTTTTCACGCAGCTCTTTTGCTTTCATTACATCACCGTCTTAGTTACAAAGGTGGTTTTGATCGGCAGTTTCGCTGCTGCCAGGCCGAATGCTTCACGGGCCAGCTCTTCCGGTACGCCGTCCATTTCATAAAGGACTTTACCCGGCTGAATCAAGGCAACCCAGTACTCCACGTTACCTTTACCTTTACCCATACGAACTTCCAGCGGCTTCTCGGTGATCGGTTTGTCCGGGAATACACGGATCCAGATCTTACCTTGACGCTTAACTGCACGGGTCATAGCACGACGTGCTGCTTCGATCTGACGTGCAGTCAGACGACCACGGCCAACAGCTTTCAGACCGAAAGTGCCGAAGCTAACATCCGTACCCTGCGCCAGACCACGGTTGCGGCCTTTGTGCACTTTACGGAATTTTGTACGCTTTGGTTGTAACATCAGCGACGCTCCTTATTTACGGCCTTTACGCTGCTGCTTTTTAGGTTGAGCAGCCGGTTCCGGTTGTTCAACAGCAGCCATACCACCCAGGATCTCACCTTTGAAGATCCATACCTTAACGCCGATTACACCGTAAGTGGTGTGCGCTTCAGAGGTGTTGTAGTCGATGTCAGCACGCAGAGTGTGCAGCGGTACGCGACCTTCACGGTACCATTCGGTACGTGCGATTTCCGCGCCGCCCAGACGGCCGCTAACTTCAACTTTGATACCTTTAGCGCCCAGACGCATTGCGTTCTGTACAGCACGCTTCATAGCACGACGGAACATAACGCGACGTTCCAGCTGAGAAGTGATGCTGTCAGCAACCAATTTAGCGTCCAGTTCAGGCTTACGAACTTCGGCAATATTGATCTGTGCAGGAACGCCAGCGATATCCGCTACGACCTTGCGCAGTTTTTCTACGTCTTCGCCTTTCTTACCGATAACGATACCCGGGCGAGCAGTGTGAATGGTCACACGGATGCTCTTAGCCGGACGCTCGATAACGATGCGAGATACAGACGCTTTAGCCAGCTCTTTAGTTAAGAACTGACGTACTTTAAAATCGCTGTCCAGGTTGTCAGCGAATTCTTTGGTGTTCGCGAACCAGGTAGAGTTCCATGGTTTGACAATACCCAGGCGAATACCATTAGGATGTACTTTCTGACCCATTGCTAGTCTCCAGAGTCTCAGCGATCGGACACAACCACAGTGATGTGGCTGGTGCGCTTCAGGATGCGATCTGCACGACCTTTAGCACGCGGCATAATGCGCTTCATGCTCGGGCCTTCGTCTACGAAAATTTTCGCAACTTTCAGATCATCAATGTCAGCGCCATCGTTGTGTTCAGCGTTAGCAATGGCAGATTCCAGTACCTTCTTGACCAGTACAGCAGCTTTTTTGTTGGTGTAGGTCAGAATATCCAGGGCCTGCGACACTTTCTTACCGCGAATCAGGTCAGCTACAAGGCGAACCTTCTGAGCAGAAGAACGAGCATGGCGATGTTGAGCTAAAGTTTCCATCTCTTCCTCCTACCTTATTTCTTCTTCGCTTTTTTATCAGCAGCGTGGCCGCGATAAGTACGAGTCGGTGCGAATTCACCCAGTTTGTGACCAACCATTTCGTCGGAAACAAAGACTGGAACGTGCTGACGACCATTATGGACAGCGATGGTCAAACCGATCATGTTAGGAAAGATCGTTGAACGACGGGACCAAGTGCGCAGGGGCTTCTTGTCTCCGCTTTCCACCGCTTTCTCTACCTTCTTCAGCAAGTGCAGGTCAATAAAAGGACCTTTCTTGAGAGAACGTGGCATGGCTTATCCTCTAAAATTATTTGCTACGGCGACGTACGATGAATTTATCAGTACGCTTGTTGCTGCGGGTCTTCTTACCTTTGGTCTGCAGGCCCCACGGGGATACCGGGTGCTTACCAAAGTTACGACCTTCACCACCACCATGTGGGTGATCGACTGGGTTCATCGCAGTACCGCGAACGGTAGGACGAACACCACGCCAGCGTGCAGCACCTGCTTTACCCAGAACGCGCAGCATATGCTCAGCATTGCCAACTTCGCCCAGAGTAGCGCGGCAGTCTGCTTCGACTTTACGCATTTCACCAGAACGCAGACGCAGGGTGACATAAGCACCGTCACGAGCAACGATCTGAACGTAAGTACCAGCGGAACGAGCCAGCTGACCGCCTTTACCTGGTTTCATTTCTACGTTATGAACGGTAGAACCAACCGGGATATTGCGCATCGGCAGGGTGTTGCCTGCTTTGATTGCAGCATCAACGCCAGACTGAATCTGGTCGCCAGCTTTCAGGCCTTTCGGGGCCAGAATGTAACGGCGCTCACCGTCTTTGTACAGAACCAGCGCGATGTTCGCGGAACGGTTCGGATCGTACTCAAGACGTTCAACAACTGCCGGGATACCATCTTTGTTGCGTTTGAAGTCAACAATACGGTAAGCCTGCTTGTGACCACCACCGATATGACGAGTGGTGATACGGCCATTGTTGTTACGACCGCCGGATTTGCTGTTTTTTTCAACCAGCGGAGCAAAAGGTTTGCCCTTGTGCAGCTCTGGGTTGACCACTTTAACAACGTGGCGACGACCCGGAGATGTCGGTTTACATTTAACAACTGCCATTGTATTACTCCTCCGACTTACTCAGCGCCGCCGACGAAGTCCAGATTCTGGCCTTCCTTCAGGGTGACGTAAGCTTTTTTCCAGTCGCTACGACGACCGATACGCTGTCCGTGACGTTTAACTTTCCCTTTAACTACCAGGGTGTTAACGACTTCGACTTCGACTTCAAACAGTTTCTGCACAGCAGCTTTGATTTCTGCTTTGGTCGCGTCTTTAGCAACTTTGAGAACGATGGTGTTGGTTTTTTCCATCGCAGTAGACGCTTTTTCAGAAACGTGCGGTGCGCGCAGCACCTTCAGCAGACGTTCTTCACGAATCATGCCAGCATCTCCTCAACTTGCTTAACAGCATCAGCAGTCATTACGACTTTGTCGAAGGCGATCAGGCTAACCGGGTCGATACCAGTCGCATCGCGTACGTCAACCTTGTGCAGGTTACGTGCGGCCAGGAACAGGTTCTCGTCCAGCTCACCGGTGATGATCAGCACATCTTCCAGAGCCATGTCTTTCAGTTTCTGAGCCAGCAGCTTAGTTTTAGGCGCTTCTACAGAGAACTTCTCGACAACGATCAGACGATCCTGACGTACCAGTTCGGACAGAATGCTTTTCAGCGCGCCGCGGTACATCTTCTTGTTAACTTTTTGACTGTGGTCCTGCGGACGAGCAGCGAAGGTTACGCCACCGGAACGCCAGATCGGGCTCTTGATAGAACCTGAACGCGCACGGCCGGTACCTTTCTGGCGCCATGGCTTTTTGCCTGAACCAGTTACTTCAGCACGAGTCTTCTGAGCACGAGTACCCTGACGCGCACCAGCTGCATAAGCAACAACAACCTGGTGAACCAGCGCTTCGTTGAAATCACGACCGAAGGTAGTTTCGGAAACAGTCAGCGCGCTCTGCGCGTCTTTCAATACTAATTCCATTGCTATCCCCTTACGCCTTCACAGCTGGTTTAACGATCAGGTCGCAGCCGGTTGCACCCGGAACACCACCTTTAACCAGCAGCAGGTTGCGCTCAGCGTCAACACGTACTACGTCCAGGCTCTGAACAGTAACGCGTTCGTTGCCCAGCTGACCTGCCATTTTCTTGCCTTTGAACACTTTGCCCGGAGTCTGGTTCTGACCGATAGAACCCGGAACGCGGTGAGACAAGGAGTTACCGTGGGTAGCGTCCTGGGTACGGAAGTTCCAGCGCTTAACGGTACCAGCGAAACCTTTACCTTTAGAGGTACCGGTTACGTCAACTTTTTTAACGTCAGCAAACAGTTCAACGCTAATGTTCTGACCAACGGTGTATTCTTCACCATCTGCCAGACGGAACTCCCACAGGCCGCGGCCAGCTTCTACGCCAGCTTTAGCAAAGTGACCAGCTTCCGGCTTAGTTACACGGTTAGCTTTTTTAGCACCAGTGGTAACCTGAATAGCGCGATAGCCATCGTTAGCCAGATCTTTGACCTGAGTAACGCGGTTTGCTTCAACTTCGATAACGGTTACTGGGATAGAGACGCCATCTTCAGTGAAGATGCGGGTCATACCCACTTTTTTACCGACTAAACCAATCATTGTATCAACCTCTCAATCGCTCGATGACCTGATTAACCCAGGCTGATCTGCACGTCTACACCGGCAGCCAGGTCCAGACGCATCAGAGCATCAACGGTTTTTTCAGTTGGCTCAACGATGTCAACCAGACGCTTGTGAGTACGAATCTCGTACTGATCACGCGCATCTTTGTTGACGTGCGGAGAGATCAGAACGGTGAAACGCTCTTTGCGGGTCGGCAGCGGGATCGGACCACGGACTTGCGCACCAGTGCGCTTAGCAGTCTCGACGATTTCCGCGGTTGATTGATCGATCAGACGATGATCAAACGCTTTAAGGCGGATACGGATTCTTTGGTTCTGCATGAGACCAGAGCTCCAATTATTTTATAGACGAAATGATTACTCCTCATACCCATTACGATTGATGGGAGAGTGTAACCGTTCTTACAGAGTTCCCCGATTGGGAACATTGTTAGGTAGCAAACTGCGCTACCAGGGCTCATATCGAACCGGCCGTCAATTTTGACAGGCCCGCGCATTATACGCAAATTCAGGCGCGACGCAAGTGCTGATTAGAAAATCATCACCACAATTTGCGCGTCTTCTCGCGCAGGCGCTCAGCAATGCAATGCAATAACACGATAAATAAGTCAGGAATAAGCCTTCCATCTTGCACAAATGCGCTTTGCGCAATCCCGCGACGATAAGCAAAGTGAGCGCATTATCCCCGAACAGGAGTGTTCCATGCTTACCGTCCTCCCCTTCTTAGTTTGCTACTGTGCATTAACCCTGGCGTTGTGCCGGCAGGACCTGCTTCACGGTCTTCTTCCCGACAGTCTCACCTGCCCGCTGCTGTGGAGTGGTTTAGTTTTTTACCTGTGTCTTGCGCCGCAGCGGCTAGAAGATGCCGTCTGGGGGGCTATTGCCGGCTATCTTTTTTTTGCCCTGCTCTATTGGCTATATCGCATGTTTCGCAGCTATGAGGGATTAGGATACGGCGACGTTAAATATCTTGCCGCCCTCGGCGCCTGGCACGGCTGGCAAAAGTTGCCACAGCTGGTATTGGTCGCCTCGCTGTTTGCCGGGATGACATGGATGACATTGGCGTTGGTCAGGAGGAGGAAGCAACAACGATGGGATTTGAACAACCCGCTGCCGTTTGGGCCATTTCTGACTGCAGCGGGTTTTTGGTGCGGTTGGCAGACGTTCGCTAGTCTGACACTTTGATCTGCGATTGAAGGTAATTTTGCAGACCGATTTTGCCGATCAGATCTAACTCGGTTTCCAGCCAGTCAATATGGCCTTCCTCATCGGCAAGGATTTCAATCATCATATCGCGACTGACATAATCATGAACGCTGTCGGCATAGGCGATTGCCTCACGCAGGTTTTGCGCACCTTCGAGCTCCAGCCGTAAGTCAGACTGCAGCATCTCTTCGACATCCTCACCGATGCCAAGTTTGCCAAGATCCTGCAGGTTAGGCAGTCCTTCAAGAAACAAAATACGCTCGATGTACTTATCGGCGTGTTTCATCTCATCGATAGATTCATGATATTCAATATCGTTGAGGCGCATCAGGCCCCAGTTCTTGAACATTCTTGCATGAAGAAAATACTGGTTAATAGCAACCAGTTCGTTTCCCAATAATTTATTGAGATAACTTATGATTTTGACATCACCTTTCATTATAAAGTCCCTCCGCTTCCACTTATTGAAGCGTAGTCCGGGCTATAAGGATGTCAAAAAGAGAAGGGTCGCGATCAGGCGATTTCTTTGAATTCCGGCATGCTGGTTAATTCATCTTCCATCACTTCGCGTGCCGCGCGGACGCACTTACCGCATTGATTTCCAACGGGAATAAACTTGCGTAATTGTTGAAAAGATTGCGGTTGAAATTGACGCACAACCTGGCGGATTTTTTTATCGCTAACGCCATTGCACAAACAAACGTACATATAAACTCCCGTTCAATTTATGCACAAAGTTTAAATGAGAATAGTTATGATTACAATAGACTGTTTATTAATTATCCGTAGCGGCGCACTTTATGAATATTTAAACCAACCTGGCTTATCACCAAATCACAGACAGCAAAAAGGGCGCCGAAGCGCCCTTTTTAATTCAAAGCTAACGAATTAGCCCAGAACTTTAGCTACAACGCCCGCGCCAACGGTACGGCCGCCTTCACGGATTGCGAAACGCAGACCGTCGTCCATCGCGATCGGGTGGATCAGGGTAACAACCATTTTGAT
>NZ_JAQIRG010000017.1:0-34844 GCF_050600725.1 Klebsiella sp. 141251 | reverse complement strand
TTCTCCATCTCCGGTCGTGGTACCGTTGTTACCGGTCGTGTAGAGCGCGGTATCATCAAAGTTGGTGAAGAAGTTGAAATCGTTGGTATCAAAGACACCGCGAAAACCACCTGTACTGGCGTTGAAATGTTCCGCAAACTGCTGGACGAAGGCCGTGCTGGTGAGAACGTAGGCGTTCTGCTGCGTGGTATCAAACGTGAAGAAATCGAACGTGGTCAGGTACTGGCTAAGCCGGGCAGCATCAAGCCGCACACCAAGTTCGAATCTGAAGTGTACATCCTGTCCAAAGATGAAGGCGGCCGTCATACTCCGTTCTTCAAAGGCTACCGTCCGCAGTTCTACTTCCGTACTACTGACGTGACTGGTACCATCGAACTGCCGGAAGGCGTAGAGATGGTAATGCCGGGCGACAACATCAAAATGGTTGTTACCCTGATCCACCCGATCGCGATGGACGACGGTCTGCGTTTCGCAATCCGTGAAGGCGGCCGTACCGTTGGCGCGGGCGTGGTTGCTAAAGTTCTCGGCTAATCGCTGATAACATTTGACGCAATGCGCAATAAAAGGGCATCATTTGATGCCCTTTTTGCACGCTTTCACACCAGAACCTGGCTCATCAGTGATTTTTTTTGTCATAATCATTGCTGAGACAGGCTCTGAAGAGGGCGTAAAGTCCGAAACGCAGCAGAGCATTTCGGTTTGGTCGCCTCGCATTTAACGCGGGGCGAAGATGTTTGTCTGAATTCTTGTGACAGGTTGGTTTATGAGTGCGAATACCGAAGCTCAAGGGAGCGGGCGCGGCCTGGAAGCGTTGAAGTGGGTTATCGTTGCCGTGCTGCTGATCGTAGCCATCGTAGGCAACTTCCTTTATCGCGACATTATGCTGGCGATCCGTGCGCTGGCCGTGGTGATTCTTATCGCTGCTGCCGGTGGCGTCGCTCTGTTAACGACAAAAGGTAAGGCGACTGTCGCCTTCGCCCGCGAAGCGAGAACCGAAGTCCGCAAAGTGATCTGGCCGACCCGCCAGGAAACGCTGCACACCACGCTGATTGTTGCTGCCGTAACTGCAGTAATGTCACTGATCCTGTGGGGACTGGATGGTATTCTGGTTCGCCTGGTATCCTTTATCACTGGCCTGAGGTTCTGAGATGTCTGAAGCTCCTAAAAAGCGCTGGTACGTCGTTCAGGCGTTTTCCGGTTTTGAAGGTCGCGTAGCTACTTCGCTGCGTGAACATATCAAATTACACAACATGGAAGAGTTGTTTGGCGAAGTCATGGTTCCGACCGAAGAAGTGGTTGAAATCCGTGGCGGCCAGCGTCGCAAAAGCGAACGCAAATTCTTCCCAGGCTACGTTCTGGTTCAGATGGTCATGAACGACGCGAGCTGGCACCTGGTGCGCAGCGTCCCGCGCGTGATGGGCTTCATCGGCGGTACTTCCGACCGTCCGGCGCCGATCAGCGACAAAGAAGTCGATGCCATCATGAACCGTCTGCAGCAGGTTGGCGATAAGCCGCGTCCGAAAACGCTGTTTGAACCGGGCGAAATGGTTCGCGTTAACGACGGTCCGTTTGCTGACTTTAACGGCGTTGTTGAAGAAGTGGACTACGAGAAGTCCCGCCTGAAAGTTTCCGTTTCTATCTTCGGTCGTGCGACTCCGGTAGAGCTGGACTTCGGTCAGGTTGAGAAGGCGTAAGCCGGCGATCAAAAAAGCAGCGATTTAATCGTTGCATAGGGCGCGAAATTGGAATACAATTTCGCGCCTTTTGTTTTTATGGGCCTGGCCCGTAAAACGATGTTTAATCACGGGGAGCTTCTCTGAAGCGTTAATACCCAATTCGAGGATTTAAGAATGGCTAAGAAAGTACAAGCCTACGTCAAGCTGCAGGTTGCAGCTGGTATGGCAAACCCGAGTCCGCCGGTTGGTCCAGCACTGGGTCAGCAGGGCGTTAACATCATGGAATTCTGCAAAGCGTTCAACGCAAAAACTGAATCCATGGAAAAAGGTCTGCCAATCCCGGTTGTTATCACCGTTTACGCTGACCGTTCTTTCACTTTCGTTACCAAAACTCCGCCGGCAGCAGTTCTGCTGAAAAAAGCGGCTGGTATCAAGTCCGGCTCCGGTAAGCCGAACAAAGAGAAAGTTGGTAAAATTTCCCGCGCTCAGCTGCAGGAAATCGCGCAGACCAAAGCTGCCGACATGACTGGTGCCGACATTGAAGCGATGACTCGCTCCATCGAAGGTACTGCACGTTCCATGGGCCTGGTAGTGGAGGACTAAGAAATGGCTAAACTGACCAAGCGCATGTCCGTGATTCGTGAGAAAGTTGATGCAACTAAACAGTACGACATCAACGAAGCCATCTCTCTGCTGAAAGAACTGGCGACCGCTAAGTTCGTTGAAAGCGTTGACGTTGCTGTAAACCTGGGCATCGATGCTCGTAAATCTGACCAGAACGTACGTGGTGCAACTGTACTGCCGCACGGTACTGGCCGTTCTGTTCGCGTTGCCGTATTTGCACAGGGCCCGAACGCTGAAGCTGCTAAAGCTGCAGGCGCCGAGCTGGTAGGTATGGAAGATCTGGCTGACCAGATCAAGAAAGGCGAAATGAACTTTGACGTTGTTATTGCTTCCCCGGATGCAATGCGCGTTGTTGGCCAGCTGGGCCAGGTTCTGGGCCCGCGCGGCCTGATGCCAAACCCGAAAGTTGGTACCGTAACTCCTAACGTTGCTGAAGCGGTTAAGAACGCTAAAGCAGGTCAGGTTCGTTATCGTAACGACAAAAACGGCATCATCCACACCACCATCGGTAAAGTGGACTTTGACGCTGACAAACTGAAAGAAAACCTGGAAGCTCTGCTGGTTGCGCTGAAAAAAGCAAAACCGACTCAGGCTAAAGGCGTGTACATCAAGAAAGTTAGCATCTCCACCACCATGGGTGCAGGTGTTGCAGTAGATCAGGCTGGCCTGAACGCTTCTGCAAACTAATGCCTTTACGTGGGCGGTGATTTTGTCTACAATCTTACCCCCACGATTCTGTCAATAAGACAGACGCTATGCGAGTCATTTGAATTGCAGCAAGGCAGCAATCGAGTGAATCACCGGGAGTGTAGTTAACTACATGACCGGTGTGAACGAGAGCAGCTAACGCCGCTGCGGTTCGAAGGACGAAGTCATAGGAAGAATTTGTTCGTTGGAGCCTGGCCTATCCAGGCCTCCGTCGAAGACCGCAGGTGTTTCGTAAGAAACTTAATCCCCTGCGTAGACGGTGACAGAACGCTAAGATTATTTTTTGGATACTCTGGCTTGTTTCTGCTCACCGTATTAAGACGCTCTATTCGTTGAATAGAGTGAAGTGAGTTCCAGAGCATAAGCTCTGGCAAACATCCAGGAGCAAAGCTAATGGCTTTAAATCTTCAAGACAAACAAGCGATTGTTGCTGAAGTCAGCGAAGTAGCCAAAGGCGCGCTGTCTGCAGTAGTTGCGGATTCCCGTGGCGTAACTGTAGATAAAATGACTGAACTGCGTAAAGCAGGTCGTGAAGCTGGCGTTTACATGCGTGTTGTTCGTAACACCCTGCTGCGCCGCGTCGTTGAAGGTACTCCGTTCGAGTGCCTGAAAGACACGTTTGTTGGTCCGACCCTGATTGCATACTCTATGGAACACCCGGGCGCTGCTGCTCGTCTGTTCAAAGAGTTCGCGAAAGCGAATGCAAAATTTGAGGTCAAAGCCGCTGCCTTTGAAGGTGAGCTGATCCCGGCGTCGCAAATCGACCGCCTGGCAACTCTGCCGACCTACGAAGAAGCAATTGCACGCCTGATGGCAACCATGAAAGAAGCTTCGGCTGGCAAACTGGTTCGTACTCTGGCTGCTGTACGCGATGCGAAAGAAGCTGCTTAATCGCAGTTATCTTTGTAAAGCACTCGCTTACGTATAAACTTATTCTGATATTCAGGAACAATTTAAATGTCTATCACTAAAGATCAAATCATTGAAGCAGTATCCGCTATGTCCGTAATGGACGTTGTTGAGCTGATCTCTGCAATGGAAGAAAAATTCGGTGTTTCCGCTGCTGCTGCTGTAGCTGTAGCTGCTGGCCCGGCTGAAGCTGCTGAAGAAAAAACTGAATTCGACGTAATTCTGAAAGCTGCTGGCGCTAACAAAGTTGCTGTTATCAAAGCAGTACGTGGCGCGACTGGCCTGGGTCTGAAAGAAGCTAAAGACCTGGTAGAATCTGCACCGGCTGCACTGAAAGAAGGCATCAGCAAAGACGACGCTGAAGCTCTGAAAAAATCTCTGGAAGAAGCTGGCGCTGAAGTTGAAGTTAAATAAGCCAACCCTTCCGGTTGCAGCCTGAGAAATTAGGCTGAGGCTGGTGACTTTTTAGTCACCAGCCTTTTTGCGCTGTAAGGCGCCAGTAGCATTTCACACTGTTTGACTGCTGGTTTGCCTCACAATGCTTGTTTCTATCGACGACTTAATATACTGCGACAGGTTAGGGTTCCTGGGCTGTGTAAATCGCAATGAAATGGTTTAAGCGTGATAGCAACAGGCATTGCGGAAAGTGTTCCATTTTCCGGTCAACAAAATAGTGTTGCATAAAAAACTGCCCTTTCCGGGCAGATGGGTCGACTTGTCAGCGAGCTGAGGAACCCTATGGTTTACTCCTATACCGAGAAAAAACGTATTCGTAAGGATTTTGGTAAACGTCCACAAGTTCTGGATGTGCCTTATCTCCTTTCTATCCAGCTTGACTCGTTCCAGAAGTTTATCGAGCAAGATCCTGAAGGGCAGTATGGTCTGGAAGCAGCCTTCCGTTCCGTATTCCCGATTCAGAGCTACAGCGGTAATTCAGAGCTGCAATACGTCAGCTACCGTCTGGGCGAACCTGTTTTTGATGTTAAAGAATGTCAGATCCGTGGCGTGACGTATTCCGCACCGCTGCGTGTGAAACTGCGTCTGGTGATCTACGAGCGCGAAGCGCCGGAAGGCACCGTTAAAGACATTAAAGAACAAGAAGTCTACATGGGCGAAATCCCGCTCATGACCGACAACGGTACCTTCGTTATCAACGGTACCGAGCGTGTTATCGTTTCTCAGCTGCACCGTAGCCCGGGCGTCTTCTTTGACAGTGACAAAGGTAAGACTCACTCTTCCGGTAAGGTCCTGTATAACGCACGTATCATTCCTTACCGTGGTTCCTGGCTGGACTTCGAATTCGACCCGAAAGACAACCTGTTCGTTCGTATCGACCGTCGTCGTAAACTGCCTGCAACCATCATTCTGCGCGCGCTGAATTACACCACTGAGCAGATCCTTGACCTGTTCTTCGAGAAAGTGGTCTTTGAAATTCGCGACAACAAGCTGCAGATGGAGCTGGTACCGGAGCGTCTGCGCGGTGAAACCGCCTCCTTCGATATCGAAGCCAACGGTAAAGTGTACGTTGAGAAAGGCCGTCGTATTACCGCGCGCCATATTCGCCAGCTGGAAAAAGACGATATCAAACATATCGAAGTTCCGGTTGAGTACATCGCGGGTAAAGTTGCTTCTAAAGACTACATCGACGAAGCGACCGGCGAACTGATCTGCCCGGCGAACATGGAGCTGAGCCTGGATCTGCTGGCTAAACTGAGCCAGTCCGGCCACAAGCGTATCGAAACGCTGTTCACCAACGATCTGGACCACGGTCCGTACATTTCTGAAACTGTACGCGTCGACCCAACCAACGATCGTCTGAGCGCGCTGGTAGAAATCTACCGCATGATGCGCCCGGGTGAGCCGCCGACTCGTGAAGCGGCTGAAAGCCTGTTTGAGAACCTGTTCTTCTCCGAAGACCGCTACGATCTGTCCGCGGTTGGTCGTATGAAGTTCAACCGTTCTCTGCTGCGCGACGAAATCGAAGGTTCCGGTATCCTGAGCAAAGACGACATCATCGAAGTGATGAAGAAGCTCATCGATATCCGTAACGGTAAAGGCGAAGTCGATGATATCGACCACCTCGGCAACCGTCGTATCCGTTCCGTTGGCGAAATGGCGGAAAACCAGTTCCGCGTTGGCCTGGTGCGTGTAGAGCGTGCGGTTAAAGAGCGTCTGTCTCTGGGCGATCTGGATACCCTGATGCCTCAGGATATGATCAACGCCAAGCCGATTTCCGCAGCAGTGAAAGAGTTCTTTGGTTCCAGCCAGCTGTCCCAGTTTATGGACCAGAACAACCCGCTGTCTGAGATTACGCACAAACGTCGTATCTCCGCACTCGGCCCAGGCGGTCTGACCCGTGAACGCGCAGGCTTCGAAGTTCGAGACGTACACCCGACTCACTATGGTCGCGTATGTCCAATCGAAACGCCTGAAGGTCCGAACATCGGTCTGATCAACTCCCTGTCCGTGTACGCACAGACTAACGAATACGGTTTCCTTGAGACCCCGTATCGTAAAGTGACCGACGGTGTTGTTACCGACGAAATTCATTACCTGTCTGCTATCGAAGAAGGTAACTACGTCATCGCTCAGGCGAACTCCAACCTGGATGACGAAGGCCACTTTGTTGAAGATCTGGTTACCTGCCGTAGTAAAGGCGAATCCAGCTTGTTCAGCCGCGACCAGGTTGACTACATGGACGTATCCACCCAGCAGGTGGTATCCGTCGGTGCGTCCCTGATCCCGTTCCTGGAACACGATGACGCCAACCGTGCATTGATGGGTGCGAACATGCAACGTCAGGCGGTTCCGACTCTGCGCGCTGATAAGCCGCTGGTTGGTACCGGTATGGAACGTGCTGTTGCCGTTGACTCCGGTGTTACTGCGGTGGCTAAACGTGGCGGTACCGTTCAGTACGTGGATGCTTCCCGTATCGTTATCAAAGTTAACGAAGACGAGATGTACCCGGGCGAAGCAGGTATCGACATCTATAACCTGACCAAGTACACCCGTTCTAACCAGAACACCTGCATCAACCAGATGCCTTGCGTGTCCCTGGGTGAACCAATTGAACGCGGCGACGTCCTGGCCGACGGCCCGTCCACCGACCTCGGTGAACTGGCGCTGGGTCAGAACATGCGCGTAGCGTTCATGCCGTGGAACGGCTACAACTTCGAAGACTCCATCCTCGTATCCGAGCGTGTTGTCCAGGAAGACCGTTTCACCACCATCCACATTCAGGAACTGGCATGCGTGTCCCGTGACACCAAGCTGGGGCCGGAAGAGATCACCGCTGACATCCCGAACGTGGGTGAAGCCGCGCTCTCTAAACTGGATGAATCCGGTATCGTTTATATCGGTGCGGAAGTGACCGGCGGCGACATTCTGGTTGGTAAGGTAACCCCGAAAGGTGAAACCCAGCTGACTCCGGAAGAGAAACTGCTGCGCGCGATCTTCGGTGAGAAAGCGTCTGACGTTAAAGACTCTTCTCTGCGCGTACCGAACGGTGTCTCTGGTACCGTTATCGACGTTCAGGTGTTTACCCGTGACGGCGTAGAAAAAGACAAGCGTGCTCTTGAGATCGAAGAGATGCAGCTGAAGCAGGCTAAAAAAGACCTGTCTGAAGAACTGCAGATCCTCGAAGCTGGTCTGTTCAGCCGTATCTACGCTGTGCTGGTTGCCGGTGGCGTTGAAGCTGACAAGCTCGACAAACTGCCGCGCGATCGCTGGCTGGAACTGGGCCTGACCGACGAAGAGAAACAAAATCAGCTGGAGCAACTGGCTGAGCAGTATGACGAACTGAAACACGAGTTCGAGAAAAAACTCGAAGCGAAACGCCGTAAAATCACTCAAGGCGACGATCTGGCACCGGGCGTGCTGAAGATTGTTAAGGTATACCTGGCCGTTAAACGCCGTATCCAGCCTGGTGATAAGATGGCGGGTCGTCACGGTAACAAGGGTGTTATCTCTAAGATCAACCCGATCGAAGATATGCCGCACGATGCTAACGGTACGCCGGTAGATATCGTACTGAACCCGCTGGGCGTACCGTCTCGTATGAACATCGGTCAGATCCTGGAAACTCACCTGGGTATGGCTGCGAAAGGCATCGGCGATAAGATCAACGCCATGCTGAAACAGCAGCAAGAAGTCGCGAAACTGCGCGAATTCATCCAGCGTGCTTACGATCTGGGCGCTGACGTTCGCCAGAAAGTTGACCTGAATACCTTCAGCGATGAAGAAGTTCTGCGTCTGGCTGAAAACCTGCGTAAAGGCATGCCAATCGCAACGCCGGTATTCGACGGTGCGAAAGAAGCTGAAATCAAAGAGCTGCTGCAGCTGGGCGACCTGCCGACTTCCGGTCAGATCACTCTGTTTGACGGCCGCACCGGTGAACAGTTCGAACGTCCGGTAACCGTGGGTTACATGTACATGCTGAAACTGAACCACCTGGTCGACGACAAAATGCACGCTCGTTCCACCGGTTCTTACAGCCTGGTTACTCAGCAGCCGCTGGGTGGTAAGGCGCAGTTCGGTGGTCAGCGCTTCGGTGAGATGGAAGTGTGGGCGCTGGAAGCATACGGCGCGGCCTACACCCTGCAGGAAATGCTCACCGTTAAGTCTGATGACGTGAACGGTCGTACCAAGATGTATAAAAACATCGTGGACGGCAACCACCAGATGGAACCGGGCATGCCGGAATCCTTCAACGTACTGTTGAAAGAAATCCGCTCGCTGGGCATCAACATCGAACTGGAAGACGAGTAACTCTCGCTCAAACAGGTCACTGGTGCCGGGGTAAAACCCGGCGCCAGATTGTGCTAACTCCGACGGGAGCAAATCCGTGAAAGACTTATTAAAGTTTCTGAAAGCGCAAACTAAAACCGAAGAGTTTGATGCGATCAAAATTGCTCTGGCATCGCCAGACATGATCCGTTCATGGTCTTTCGGTGAAGTTAAAAAGCCGGAAACCATTAACTACCGTACGTTCAAGCCAGAACGTGACGGTCTGTTCTGCGCTCGTATTTTCGGGCCAGTAAAAGACTATGAGTGCCTGTGCGGTAAGTACAAGCGCCTGAAACACCGTGGTGTTATCTGTGAGAAGTGCGGCGTTGAAGTGACCCAGACCAAAGTGCGTCGTGAGCGCATGGGCCACATCGAGCTGGCGTCTCCGACTGCCCACATCTGGTTCCTGAAGTCTCTGCCGTCCCGTATCGGTCTGCTGCTGGATATGCCGCTGCGTGATATCGAACGCGTACTGTACTTTGAATCTTATGTTGTTATCGAAGGTGGCATGACCAACCTCGAACGCAACCAGATTCTGACTGAAGAGCAGTACCTGGACGCGCTGGAAGAGTTCGGTGATGAATTCGACGCGAAGATGGGCGCCGAAGCTATTCAGGCCCTGCTGAAAAGCATGGACCTGGAGCAAGAGTGCGAGCAGCTGCGTGAAGAGCTGAACGAAACCAACTCCGAAACCAAGCGTAAAAAGCTGACCAAGCGCATTAAGCTGCTGGAAGCGTTCGTTCAATCTGGCAACAAGCCGGAGTGGATGATCCTGACCGTTCTGCCGGTTCTGCCGCCAGATCTGCGTCCGCTGGTTCCGCTGGATGGCGGTCGTTTTGCGACTTCTGACCTGAACGATCTGTATCGTCGCGTCATTAACCGTAACAACCGTCTGAAACGTCTGCTGGATCTGGCTGCGCCGGACATCATCGTACGCAACGAAAAACGTATGCTGCAGGAAGCGGTCGACGCCCTGCTGGATAACGGTCGTCGCGGTCGTGCGATCACCGGTTCCAACAAACGTCCTCTGAAATCTTTGGCCGATATGATCAAAGGTAAACAGGGTCGTTTCCGTCAGAACCTGCTCGGTAAGCGTGTTGACTACTCCGGTCGTTCTGTAATCACCGTAGGTCCATACCTGCGTCTGCATCAGTGCGGTCTGCCGAAGAAAATGGCGCTGGAGCTGTTCAAACCGTTCATCTACGGCAAGCTGGAACTGCGTGGCCTGGCCACCACCATCAAAGCCGCTAAGAAAATGGTTGAGCGCGAAGAAGCCGTCGTTTGGGATATCCTGGACGAAGTTATCCGCGAACACCCGGTACTGCTGAACCGTGCGCCAACACTGCACCGTTTGGGTATTCAGGCGTTCGAACCGGTTCTGATCGAAGGTAAAGCTATTCAGCTGCACCCGCTGGTTTGTGCGGCATATAACGCCGACTTCGATGGTGACCAGATGGCTGTTCACGTACCGCTGACGCTGGAAGCCCAGCTGGAAGCGCGTGCGCTGATGATGTCTACCAACAACATCCTGTCCCCGGCGAACGGCGAACCAATCATCGTTCCGTCTCAGGACGTTGTACTGGGTCTGTACTACATGACCCGTGACTGTGTTAACGCCAAAGGCGAAGGCATGGTGCTGACTGGCCCGAAAGAAGCGGAGCGTATTTATCGCGCCGGTCTGGCCTCTCTGCATGCGCGCGTTAAAGTGCGTATCACCGAATACGAAAAAGACGACAATGGTGAATTCGTCGCGAAGACCAGCCTGAAAGACACGACCATTGGCCGTGCCATTCTGTGGATGATCGTACCGAAAGGTCTGCCGTTCTCTATCGTGAACCAGGCGCTCGGTAAGAAAGCGATCTCCAAGATGCTGAACACCTGTTACCGTATTCTGGGTCTGAAACCGACCGTTATTTTTGCGGACCAGACGATGTACACCGGCTTTGCTTATGCAGCGCGTTCAGGTGCGTCCGTTGGTATCGATGACATGGTCATCCCGGAGAAAAAATACGAAATCATCAGCGAAGCGGAAGCTGAAGTTGCTGAGATTCAGGAACAGTTCCAGTCTGGTCTGGTTACTGCGGGCGAACGCTACAACAAAGTTATCGATATCTGGGCTGCGGCGAACGATCGTGTATCCAAAGCGATGATGGATAACCTGCAAACCGAAACCGTTATTAACCGTGACGGCCAGGAAGAACAGCAGGTTTCCTTCAACAGCATCTACATGATGGCCGACTCCGGTGCGCGTGGTTCTGCGGCACAGATTCGTCAGCTGGCTGGTATGCGTGGTCTGATGGCGAAGCCGGATGGCTCCATCATCGAAACGCCGATCACCGCGAACTTCCGTGAAGGTCTGAACGTACTCCAGTACTTCATCTCCACCCACGGTGCTCGTAAAGGTCTGGCGGATACCGCACTGAAGACAGCGAACTCCGGTTACCTGACTCGTCGTCTGGTTGACGTTGCGCAGGACCTGGTTGTTACTGAAGACGACTGCGGCACCCTGGAAGGCATCACCATGACGCCGGTTATCGAAGGTGGCGACGTTAAAGAGCCGCTGCGCGATCGCGTACTGGGTCGTGTGACTGCTGAAGACGTTCTGAAGCCGGGTACCGCGGACATTCTGGTTCCACGCAACACGCTGCTGCACGAGCACTGGTGTGACCTGCTGGAAGAGAACTCCGTTGACTCCGTCAAAGTTCGTTCCGTTGTATCCTGTGACACCGACTTTGGTGTATGTGCGCACTGCTACGGTCGTGACCTGGCGCGTGGCCACATCATCAACAAAGGTGAGGCTATCGGCGTTATCGCGGCACAGTCCATCGGTGAGCCGGGTACACAGCTGACGATGCGTACGTTCCACATCGGTGGTGCGGCATCTCGTGCGGCTGCTGAATCCAGCATCCAGGTGAAAAACAAAGGTAGCATCCGTCTGAGCAACGCGAAGTCGGTTGTGAACTCCAGCGGTAAACTGGTTATCACCTCTCGTAACACCGAACTGAAGCTGATCGACGAATTCGGTCGTACGAAAGAAAGCTATAAAGTACCTTACGGTTCCGTTATGGCGAAAGGCGACGGCGAACAGGTTGCTGGCGGTGAAACCGTTGCAAACTGGGATCCGCATACCATGCCGGTTATCACCGAAGTGAGTGGTTTCGTCCGCTTCACTGACATGATCGACGGCCAGACCATTACTCGTCAGACCGACGAGCTGACCGGTCTGTCTTCGCTGGTGGTTCTGGATTCCGCAGAACGTACCTCCGGTGGTAAAGATCTGCGTCCGGCGCTGAAAATTGTTGATGCTCAGGGCAACGACGTTCTGATCCCAGGCACCGATATGCCTGCTCAGTACTTCCTGCCGGGTAAAGCGATTGTTCAGCTGGAAGATGGCGTACAGATCAGCTCTGGTGACACCCTGGCCCGTGTTCCGCAGGAATCTGGCGGTACCAAGGACATCACCGGTGGTCTGCCGCGCGTTGCGGATCTGTTCGAAGCACGTCGTCCGAAAGAGCCGGCAATCCTGGCTGAAATCAGCGGCATCATTTCCTTCGGTAAAGAAACCAAAGGGAAACGTCGTCTGGTTATCACCCCGGTAGACGGTAGCGAACCGTACGAAGAGATGATTCCGAAATGGCGTCAGCTGAACGTGTTCGAAGGTGAACGTGTAGAACGTGGTGACGTGGTTTCCGACGGTCCGGAAGCGCCGCACGACATTCTGCGTCTTCGTGGCGTACACGCGGTAACGCGTTACATCACCAACGAAGTGCAGGACGTTTATCGTCTGCAAGGCGTTAAGATTAACGATAAGCACATTGAAGTTATCGTTCGTCAGATGCTGCGTAAAGCGACCATCGAAAGTGCTGGTAGCTCCGACTTCCTCGAAGGCGAGCAGGTTGAATACTCCCGCGTTAAGATCGCTAACCGCGAGCTTGAAGCGAATGGCAAAGTTGCGGCAACCTATTCCCGCGACCTGCTGGGTATCACCAAAGCGTCTCTGGCAACCGAGTCCTTCATCTCCGCGGCCTCGTTCCAGGAGACCACTCGCGTGCTGACCGAAGCAGCCGTTGCGGGCAAACGCGACGAACTGCGCGGTCTGAAAGAGAACGTCATCGTGGGTCGTCTGATCCCGGCGGGTACCGGTTATGCGTACCACCAGGATCGTATGCGCCGTCGCGCAGCGGGCGAACAGCCAGCTGCGCCGCAGGTGAGCGTAGAAGAAGCGTCTGCCAACCTGGCAGAACTGCTGAACGCAGGCCTGGGCGGTTCTGACAACGATTAATCGTTGATGCGCTAAGCGCTTAAAAGCCAGTCAGGAAACCTGACTGGCTTTTTTATTACCTGTCGATTTATCTCACCTAAAATAAATTACATTTATTTAATGTAATTGCCGCAATTAATTAGCAAATTAAACATGCCTGGTAATTATCAATTTGCTATTTCTTTATGCCATCACTAATCGATGGATAAAAATTCTACATGTATCAAAAAATAAGCGACGTAAACGCTATATAGTCAAAACACTCAAAGAATCATGTGATTACTTTTCCCCATCCTTTTCGGTTTACCGCAACTGAGGGGTTCGCTGCGCCTGTTAAAAGGCAATGGAGGAGGTGAGCAAAAATAAAAATAAGGCGGAGAGTATTGTCGTTATTTAATGGATAGCTTCTGGGGGATACATGGAATTTGCTATACAGCTCATCATTATCTTAATTTGTCTGTTCTACGGCGCGAAAAAGGGTGGTATTGCGCTCGGCCTTTTAGGCGGCATTGGGTTAGTTATCTTAGTTTTTGTCTTTCATCTTAAACCGGGAAAGCCGCCGGTTGATGTCATGCTGGTGATTATCGCGGTGGTGGCCGCCTCGGCGACGCTACAGGCATCTGGCGGTTTAGACGTGATGCTGCAGATTGCCGAGAAGCTCCTGCGGCGCAATCCCAAATACGTTTCTATCGTCGCGCCATTCGTCACCTGTACGCTGACGATCCTGTGCGGTACCGGCCATGTGGTGTATACGATCCTGCCAATTATTTACGACGTGGCTATCAAAAATAATATTCGCCCGGAGCGGCCGATGGCGGCGAGCTCAATTGGCGCCCAGATGGGGATCATTGCCAGCCCGGTTTCGGTGGCGGTGGTCTCGCTGGTGGCGATGCTCGGGAATTTTACCTTTAACGGTAAGCACCTTGAGTTTCTCGATTTGCTGGCGATAACCATTCCGTCAACGCTGCTAGGGATCCTGGCGATTGGTATCTTCAGCTGGTTCCGCGGTAAAGATCTTGATAAAGACGAGACCTTCCAGGCGTTTATTGCGATACCGGAAAACCGTCATTATGTTTATGGCGACACGGCCACGCTATTGGATAAAAAGCTGCCGACCAGCAACTGGATTGCGATGTGGATCTTCCTTGCCTCAATTGCCGTGGTGGCGCTGCTTGGCGCGTTTTCTGAATTGCGTCCGGCGTTCGACGGAAAGCCTCTCTCAATGGTTCTGGTGATCCAGATGTTCATGCTGCTCTCCGGGGCGCTCATCATTATTATTACCAAAACCAATCCGGCTTCGATTTCTAAAAATGAGGTTTTCCGCTCGGGGATGATCGCTATCGTCGCGGTGTATGGTATCGCGTGGATGGCGGAAACCATGTTCGGCGCGCACATGACCGAGATTAAAGGCGTGCTAGGAGAGATGGTGAAGGAGTACCCGTGGGCCTACGCTATCGTGCTGTTATTGGTATCGAAGTTCGTCAACTCTCAGGCGGCGGCGCTGGCGGCCATTGTCCCGGTGGCGCTGGCGATCGGCGTTGACCCGGCCTATATCGTCGCTTCCGCGCCCGCCTGCTATGGCTATTACATCCTGCCGACTTACCCAAGCGATCTGGCGGCGATTCAGTTTGACCGTTCAGGCACAACCCATATTGGCCGCTTCGTCATTAACCATAGCTTTATTCTGCCGGGATTAATTGGCGTGAGCGTTTCTTGCGTCTTCGGCTGGGTGTTCGCGGCGATGTACGGTTTTCTGTAAGTGAGACAGGCGCCGCTGGCGGCGCCTGCTAGCTCATTAGGATTATTGTGCGGGCGGCAGGCGGCGATACAGTTCGATCATATCGGTCGCTAAATCCTGAATCACCATCGCGTTCATCAGATGATCCTGGGAGTGCACGGTAATCAGGTTCACCGGCAGCTTGCCGCTGCCTTCATCCATGCCGATAAGCTGGGTCTGGATTTTATGCGCATGCTTTACAAATTCGTGGGAGTCGGCCATAGCCTGCTCGGCGGCGGCGAAATCCCCTTTACGCGCCTGCTGTAGGGCAGTGAGGGCAGAACTGCGCGCGGAGCCGGCGTTGACCAGCAGCTCCATGATAATCGTCTCTAAATCTTCCATGCCTTACTCCATCAGCTTCAGGGCTTTATCAAGAACGGCATCGCCTTTCATCATGCCGTAATCCATCATATCGATAACGGCGACCTTTTTACCAACCGGGTCGGCTAGCGCCTGTAGTTTTGCCTGTTCATACTTCACCTGTGGGCCGAGCAGTATAATATCCGCCGCGGCCAGGTTATCTTTGAACTCCGCTACCGGCACGGCTTTAATAGACACTTCGATGCCTTTCTTTTGCGCGGCGTCTTTCATACGTTGCACCAGCATGCTGGTGGACATTCCTGCGGCACAGCATAAAACGATATTCTTCATTGTTTCATCGCCCTTATGTATGTTCCTTGATATACCATCTTTATCGCGGGCGGCGGCGTGGCACAACCGCTTCACCATGATTGTGTGTAAAACATCACAAAAAATGAAACCGGTTTCAATTTTGCAGCGGCAGAGATAAAAAAGCCCGCAAAAGCGGGCTATCAGAGGGTTACGCTCAGGCGCGAACGATTCGGTTCTTGCCCTGCTGTTTGGCCTTATACAACGCTTCATCCACGCTAACGACCAGTTTTTCCAGCGGCTCCATATTCCACTCTCCGAGGCCGGCGCTAAAGGTGACGGTTAATCCTTCTTCGCGCCAGGTTCGGCTGGCAACGTTAAGGCGCCAGCTCTCCAGAATGGTGAGCGCGTTGTCGATATGTTCGGCAGGGAAGATTACGGCAAACTCTTCGCCGCCGTAGCGGTAAAGCGAGATCTCCTGAGGCTGCAGGATCTGTAACCCTTCACGCGCGACGTTGCGCAGCACGATGTCGCCATTGAGATGGCCCCAGGTATCATTAATCGATTTGAAGTTGTCGATATCGACCAACGCGAGGGCGAAAGGCTGGTGATCGTTCATCAGCGCGGCGATATCGCTGTCGAAGGCGCGGCGGTTTTTGCAGCCGGTCAGGGCATCGATGGTGGCCTGGCGGACATAGGTGAGCTCACGCTGTTTATTGCTCTCGATCGCTTTGCTGAGCATGGCTTCCAGCCGCGGCGCGCGTTTGACGTCGCCGGTCTTGATGGCGTTAATGATGTTCATCAGTACGGTACGCGAAGCGTGACGCAGATAAAGCCCGAACAGAACAATGACGATAGCGGCAAGAGCGAAGCCCCAGGCGACAATATCGGTTTCATAGCGCGTCAGGTCGTCAAGGGTGGCATCGGTAACGCGGAAAATAACGAACCAGTCAGGATTGGTAAAGGAATAGTAGTAGTACCAGGCCTTATGCTCCTCATCATAAAGCTGGCCTTCCGCACTGGTCATTTTGTCCATGAGTTCCGCGCTAATGTAGGTTTTAAATAGCGCGCCGGTATCGGGATGGATCACCACTTTGCCGTCGCGTTGCACGACAAAAAACTCGCCCTGCACCGGTGAGACAATCTGCCGTAACGCGTAGCCCATCGACGTTAGATCCATATGAAACGCCAGGCTACCTTTGAGCCGCCCCTGCGGCGAAATGACAGGCCGGTAGACGGTGACGGTAGGATGGTGAGTGAAGTAGTCAAGGTAAGGAGTGGTATAGAGACTGAAGGTACTGGCTTCCGCCTGGCGAATAAACCAGGGACGCGTTTTAGGATCAAACGAGCGGCTCTCATCGCCTTCCATCACCTCGGGAGCGCGCAGATAATGGCCGAGAGTATCGGCAAGCGAAATGGAGGAGACCGTCGGCATCAGCTCCTGCAAACGCATCAGATCGTCCAGACCCTTTTGCGGATTGACATTTACGGCGATATTGAGCGCATCGTCGCGGGCGAAGTATTTCGTCGCGCGCGCCAGAATGTAGTCATTCTCGCGCAGCAGAGATTCGGTGTAGTTCACCGCAAGATTATGGGTAAAGTTGCGGTTAATATGATGATAATCTTCGAGAAAATTTTTCTTCTGCGTCGCGGTAACAAAGATTGCGATCAGTAAAAAGCTGAGCAAAATCCCCGCAAAGCCCACTACGATCGGCGTAGTAAAAGAAAGCTTTCTGTTGTGGCGTGCCATAAGTTGTTAATCGTCCAGAATCAATATACCCGTCATACTTCAAGTTGCATGTGCGTTGGCAATAACTCGGCCCATCCTTGGGCCTCGCCTTTACGGGGCCAGCGCAAGCGCTGTTCAAAACGGCTAGCCGTTTTGTTCTGCAACTCGAATTATTTAGGGTATAAACCGTGGGTTTAGACGCAGGTTAAGCCAGCATGCCTGCTTAGCGAATCAGGTAACTATCGCTAAATTATAACGCTGAGTGCGCTCAGCATCGTGATTAATATTCGATAGTAATATGTTTGCGGCAGTGCGGACGGTAGAGGCAGGGCGAAGAGAGGAAAGAAAAACTCGCCCTGGTCAGCGTCCGCTGCTGACCCTGGCAGAATAGAAAAATGGCGGCAGTTGGGCGAGCCTCCGTTTTCCATCTCTCGTGCAGGCACGCAAAATAATCAGCGGCTTGCATCATACTTCATGATGATTGCGAGGCGCGTCCCAGCCAGCTATCCCAGTCTTTCCATACCGGCTGTAGGCCACGGGCGGCCAGCGCGCTGGCAACCTCTTCAGGGCGGCGATCGTCGTGGGGAGCAAATTGCTCAAGTTCCGGATGATCGTCGGCGTAGCCGCCGGGTTGGGTTTTGGAGAACGCGCTGACGTTGTTAATCGCCAGCGGGATCACCCGGTCGCGGAACCACGGTGATTCACGGGTCGAGAGCGACAGCTCAACCTCCGGCGCCAGCAGGCGGAAGGCGCAAATGGTCTGCACCAGCTGACGCTCGTCCATCAGCGAAGCTGGCGTAATACCGCCGGCGCAAGGGCGTAAACGCGGAAAGGAGATAGAGTAGCGGCTGCGCCAGTAGCGCTGCTGTAGCCATAGCAGATGCTCGGCGACCATAAAGCAGTCCACTCGCCAACTGTCGGAAAGGCCAATGAGCGCGCCGAGGCCGATCTTATCGATCCCCGCTTCGCCTAAACGATCCGGTGTATCAAGGCGCCAGAAGAAATCCTGCTTTTTACCCTTCAGATGGTGCTGGGCATACATACTTTCATGGTAGGTCTCCTGATAGACCATCACCCCATCAAGCCCCAGCGTTTTTAGTTCGGCATATTCTTCGGTCGCCAGCGGCTGCACTTCCATATGCAGCGAGGCAAACTGGCGGCGAATGGCTGGCAGGTGCTGGCGGAAATAATCCATTCCGACCTTACTCTGATGTTCGCCGGTGACCAGCAGGAGATGTTCAAAGCCTAAATTGCGGATTGCGGCGCATTCGCGGGCAATCTCCGCTTCATCCAGCGTCTTGCGCTTGATGCGGTTACTCATTGAGAAGCCGCAGTAGGTACAGTCGTTGGCGCACAGGTTGGACAAATACAAAGGTACGTAAAAGCTGACGGTGTTGCCGAAGCGCTGCCGGGTGAGGCGCTGCGCGCGCTGGGCCAGCGGTTCAAGATAGTCGGCCGCGGCAGGTGAGAGCAGGGCCATCATGTCATCGCGGGTGAGTTGTTTTGCCGCCAGCGCCCGTTCGACGTCGGCGGCGGTTTTGCTGTTGATGCGCAGGCGGATGTCATCCCATTCCAGCTGCCGCCAGCGATCGCTGAAAGTTTTCATGCCAGTGCCTCCAGAAAGCCGGTCAGCGGGCTGGTGGCCTGCGCCTGAGTACTGCGCGCCCCCGGTCCGGCCTGACGCGCCAGTAATCCGGCATCGACCGCCATGCGGAAGGCGCGGGCCATGGCGACAGGATCGTCGGCGACGGCAATGGCGGTGTTGACCAGTACCGCATCAGCGCCCATTTCCAGCGCCTGCGCCGCGTGGCTCGGCACGCCAATCCCGGCATCAACCACCACCGGTACCGTCGCCTGTTCGATAATAATCTCCAGCATGGCCCTGGTTTCCAGCCCCTGATTGGAGCCTATCGGCGCACCCAGCGGCATCACCGCCGCGCAGCCAGCCTCTTCCAGCCGTTTGCACAGGACCGGGTCGGCGCCGCAATAGGGCAAGACGACAAACCCTTCGCGCACCAGTAGCTCCGCCGCCTTCAGGGTTTCAATGGGGTCAGGCAGCAGCCAGCGGGCGTCCGGGTGGATCTCCAGTTTCAGCCAGTGGGTACCTAAGGCTTCCCGCGCCAGGCGGGCGGCAAAAACCGCTTCTTCCGCCGTCTTGGCGCCTGAGGTATTCGGCAGCAGGTTAACGCCCGCCGCCAGCAGCGGCGCGAGAATCGCGTCATTATGCTGGCGTAAATCGACGCGCTTCATCGCCAGCGTCACCAGCTGGCTTCCCGAGGCGCGAATCGCCTCGACCATTACCTCCGGGGCGGCGAATTTGCCGGTTCCGGTAAAAATGTGGGATTCAAATGTCTTATCAGCAATACGTAACATGTCAGCCTCCGGCGATAACCTGAAAAAGCAGGACCCGATCGCCTTCCTGCAAGAGATGATCTTCCCACCGTTCGCGTGGCAGGATGTGTTGGTTGAGCGCCAGCGCAACGCCCGGCTGGAGCTGTTCCAGTTGGCTAAGCAGGGCGCTTACGCTGAGGTTGTCCGCGCACTCCAGCGGTTCGTCGTTAAACCAGACTTGCATGATGTCCTCCACAAACCGGACAGCCCCGGGCCTTTTGCAACGTAAGGTTGCGCCAGTTGCTGGTGCGGGCGTCAAACAGCCGTAGCGTGTTGCGCGGCGTCGCCATGCCGCTAAGGAGCTTAATGGCTTCCAGCGCCTGCAGCGTCCCCATCATGCCGACGACCGGGCCGACGATCCCCGCGGTACGACAGTTACGCTGTGGTTCGGCGGTGTCCGGCCACAGGCAGCGGTAGCAGCCCTGCGCCCAGGGCGGCGTCAGCACCATCAACTGGCCGCCGAAGCCGACGGCGCTGGCGGTTACCAGCGGCGTCTCAAGGGCGACGCAGGCGGCGTTAATCGCCTGGCGGGCAATCATGTTATCGGTACAGTCCAGCACCACGTCGGCTTTCGCCACTTCGGCGCGCAGCGACTCGCCGCTTAAGCGCTGCTGTAGCGCCACGAGGCGGATTTGCGGATTGAGTTGGTTGAGCCGCGTCTTTGCCGCCGCGGCTTTTGGCTGGTCGATATCGTCGCTGGTGAACAGAATTTGCCGCTGCAGGTTGCTGAGATGCACCGCGTCGTCATCGGCCAGGGTCAGCGTCCCGACGCCGGCCCCCGCCAGATATAGCGCCGCCGGCGAACCTAAGCCGCCCAGGCCGATAATCAGCGCCCGGCTGGCTAACAGTTTCTGCTGTCCCTCGATGGCGATATCTTCCAGCAATAGCTGGCGGCTGTAGCGCATGAAGTCGTGATCATTCATCGCCTGATCCTGCCAGCGCTAACAGTTGTGCTGTGGCAGCCCGCCAGTCTGTTGCCTGGGTAATGGCGCTGACGACCGCGATGCTGCCGACGCCGGTCGCCAGTACGCCCGGCGCTTTTTCCAGACTGATGCCGCCTATCGCTACCGTCGGATAATCGGCCAGACGATGAATATGCCCGGCAAGCTGTTCGAGGCCCTGCGGCGCCGAAGGCATCTGTTTGGTTTGTGTCGGGTAGACGTGGCCCAGCGCGATGTAGGAAGGGCGCGCCGCCAGCGCGACGTCAATTTCCATGTCGTCGTGAGTGGAGACGCCAAGGCGCAGTCTGGCTTTACGGATGGCGCTCAGATCGGTGGTTTCCAGGTCTTCTTGACCCAAATGTACGCCGTACGCCCGGTGCTTAATCGCCAGTTGCCAGTAATCATTGATAAACAGCCGTGCGTGATAGCGGCGGCCAAGTGCGATGGCGGCGATGACATCATCCTCTACGTCGCTGTCGCGCTGGTCCTTGATCCGTAACTGAATGGTGCGCACGCCGGCTTCCAGCAGGCGCTCAATCCACGCCACGCTATCGACAACCGGATAAAGCCCGAGACGAAACGGTACGGGCGGAAAGTCAGGCTGGTACATCAGGCATTTTCCTTTTTCAGGTAGATTTCACCGCCGCGGGCGCGGAAGTTATTCGACATATCGGCCATGCCGGCCTCGATACTTTGCTTCGCGGCGTAGTCGCGGACCTCCTGGGTGATTTTCATCGAACAGAATTTCGGCCCGCACATGGAGCAGAAGTGGGCGACTTTGCCGGATTCCTGCGGCAGGGTTTCATCGTGATAGGCCCGCGCGGTAAAGGGATCGAGCGCGAGGTTGAACTGGTCTTCCCAGCGGAATTCGAAACGCGCTTTGGACATCGCGTTGTCGCGGATCTGCGCGCCGGGGTGGCCTTTAGCGAGGTCGGCAGCGTGGGCGGCGATTTTATAGGTAATCAGCCCCTGTTTTACATCCTCTTTGTTGGGCAAGCCGAGATGTTCTTTTGGCGTGACGTAGCACAGCATGGCGCAGCCAAACCAGCCAATCATTGCCGCGCCGATACCGGAAGTGAAATGATCATAGCCCGGCGCGATGTCGGTGGTGAGCGGCCCCAGCGTGTAGAACGGCGCTTCGTGGCAGTGCTCCAGTTCTTCGGTCATATTGCGGCGAATCATCTGCATCGGCACGTGGCCGGGGCCTTCAATCATCACTTGAACGTCATACTCCCAGGCGATTTTAGTCAGCTCGCCCAGCGTATGCAGTTCGGCGAACTGCGCCTCGTCGTTGGCATCCTGAATCGAGCCGGGGCGCAGACCATCGCCGAGGGACAGCGACACGTCATAGGCGGCGCAGATTTCACAGATTTCGCGGAAGTGCTGGTAGAGGAAGTTTTCCTGATGATGCGACAGGCACCACTTGGCCATGATCGAACCGCCGCGCGAGACGATACCGGTCAACCGCTTCGCGGTCATTGGCACATAGCGCAGCAGCACCCCGGCATGAATCGTGAAGTAGTCGACGCCCTGTTCGGCCTGTTCCAGCAGGGTATCGCGGAAGGCTTCCCAGGTCAGGTTCTCGGCAATGCCGTTAACTTTCTCCAGCGCCTGGTAAATCGGGACGGTACCAATCGGCACCGGGCTGTTGCGCAGGATCCATTCGCGGGTCTCGTGGATATAGCGGCCGGTGGAGAGGTCCATTACCGTGTCGGCGCCCCAGCGGGTTGACCAGACCAGCTTCTCGACCTCTTCCTCGATGGAAGAGGTCACCGCCGAGTTGCCGATATTGGCATTCACTTTCACCAGGAAGTTGCGGCCGATAATCATCGGTTCGGATTCCGGGTGATTGATATTGGCCGGGATGATGGCTCGCCCGGCAGCGACTTCATCGCGGACGAACTCGGCGGTAATGTTGTCCGGCAGGCGGGCGCCAAAGCCTTCTCCGGCATGCTGCTGGCGCAGCACCTCGCTGCGGATACGCTCGCGGCCCATGTTTTCGCGAATGGCGATGAATTCCATCTCCGGGGTGACGATCCCCTGGCGGGCGTAGTGTAGTTGCGTTACGCATTTGCCGGCGACGGCGCGTTTAGGCGTCAGCAGGCCGCCGAAGCGCAGTTCATCGAGGCCATCGTCGGCCAGCCGCGCTTTAGTGTATGCCGAGCTGCGTTCGCTGAGCGGCGCGCAGTCGTTACGTGCGTCGATCCACCGCTGGCGTAGTTTGGTCAGACCCTGGCGGACATCGATGTTGATCTCCGGGTCGCCGTAAGGCCCGGAGGTGTCGTACACCGGTATTGGTTCGTTGGCTTCGTATTGGGGGTTATCGTTATCACCGCCGATGAGCGTCGGGCTGAGCTGGATTTCACGCATCGGGACGCGGATATCAGCCTGTGAGCCTTGAATGTAGATACGGCGTGAATTGGGAAAAGCGGTACCTTCCAGCGTATCAATGAATCGCTGCGCGTGTTCGCGTTGTTCCCGGCGGGTCAGTTTGGTAGTAGACATAGCGCATTCCAGTTACAAAAAAAGGAGATGGCTTGTCAGACGACGGATGGAGTAACAGATGCGACCAACCCGTAACGGGCAGGTGCGACCAGCAGTTTACTCTTGTTCCCTTCGCAGGTATTAGCCTGATCAGGTTCCGCGGATCCCGAATAAACGGTCTCAGCCTTTTCCACTTCAGCTTTCGTGTGGAAAATAGGCACTCCGACAAGATGAAATCCCTCCGCAGAGGGATAATGTATGTAAATTACTCGTTAACGGTTCACAACTCAAGCGGTCGGCGCGATATTGTCGCCAACGCTGTCTTTCCGATCGTGAGCGACGACCAGCGCCAGCAGCTTGTCCTCAAGCGCGAAGCGCGCCTCCAGCGACTCGCCGATATCCGACAGCGCCTGCTGAAATTCGAGATAGTTATCATGATCGATGGCGTTTTCGAGGCAGGTATCGTAGTAGTCCATCATCTGCTGGGTATTGGCTTCCAGCTGCGGGTAGATTTTGGTGGCGGCTAAAAGAGGGGTACTCCCTTCCATTTCTCCGATAATACGTTCATAAATATTAAAATGACCGGATGAGAGGTAATCCACCAGGCTTTGGCAAAAGTCATCCAGCGCCTTTTCATTAAGCCGCATAAAGGACTCTTTGCCGGGTTTCAGGCCAACCAGGTTGTAGTAAGCCACGAGCAAATGCTTACGCACAAGCAGCCAGCGATCGACCAGTTTGTTATTGCCTCCAACACGTTCCGTCAGGTTTTCCAGCTGGTTTAACATGATTGACTCCGCAAGATTAAAAATAACGTTGCTCAGCAAATGTAAATATAATGTTAAAAGTGCCAGTAAAACGAAGGTAGCGCAATAGATATGGATCGTATTATTGAAAAATTAGATCGCGGCTGGTGGATCGTCAGTCACGAACAAAAATTATGGCTTCCCGCAGGGGAATTACCACATGGCGAAGCGGTAAATTTTGATCTTGTCGGTGAACGCGCGCTACATCTCGGCGAGTGGCAAGGCGAAGCGGTGTGGCTGGTGCGTCAGGATCGTCGCCATGATATGGGATCGCTGCGCCAGGTGTTGGATCAGGATCCTGGGCTTTTCCAGTTAGCAGGGCGCGGGATCCAGTTGGCCGAGTTTTATCGATCGCATAAATTTTGCGGCTACTGCGGCCACCCGATGCACGTCAGTAAAACCGAGTGGGCGATGCTCTGCGGCCACTGTCGCGAGCGCTATTATCCGCAAATTGCCCCCTGCATTATCGTCGCCATTCGTCGCGACGATTCGATTTTACTGGCGCAGCATACCCGCCATCGTAATGGTGTCCATACGGTGTTGGCCGGGTTTGTCGAAGTGGGCGAAACCCTTGAGCAGGCGGTCGCACGCGAAGTCATGGAAGAGAGCGGCATTAAGGTGAAAAACCTACGCTATGTGACCTCCCAGCCGTGGCCTTTCCCGCAATCACTGATGACCGCCTTTATGGCTGAATACGACAGCGGCGATATTGTCGTGGATAAAAAAGAGCTGCTGAGCGCAGAGTGGTATCGCTATGACGACTTGCCGCTACTGCCGCCGCCGGGCACCGTGGCGCGACGCCTGATCGAAGATACGGTGGCGATGTGTCGGGCAGAGTACGAGTGACATGTTACACTGGGCGCATCAACGCTAAAGGAATGTAAAAATGACCGAACTGAAAAACGATCGTTACCTGCGTGCGCTGCTGCGCCAGCCGGTTGATGTCACCCCGGTGTGGATGATGCGCCAGGCAGGCCGCTATCTCCCGGAATACAAAGCCACCCGCGCGCAAGCGGGCGATTTCATGTCGCTGTGTAAAAATGCCGAGCTGGCCTGCGAAGTGACGCTACAGCCGCTGCGCCGTTACCCGCTGGATGCGGCGATCCTCTTTTCGGACATCCTGACGATTCCGGACGCGATGGGGCTGGGACTGTACTTTGAAGCTGGCGAAGGCCCGCGCTTCACCTCGCCGGTGAAATGCAAAGCCGACGTCGACAAGCTACCGGTGCCGGACCCGGAACAAGAATTAGGCTACGTGATGAACGCCGTGCGCACCATTCGCCGTGAACTGAAAGGCGAAGTGCCGCTGATTGGTTTTTCCGGCAGCCCATGGACGCTGGCGACCTACATGGTTGAAGGCGGCAGCAGCAAAGCCTTTACCGTCATCAAAAAGATGATGTACGCCGAACCGCAGGCGCTGCACGCGCTGCTGGACAAGCTGGCGAAAAGCGTCACCCTGTATCTGAACGCGCAGATCAAAGCGGGCGCGCAGTCGGTGATGATTTTCGACACCTGGGGCGGCGTGTTGACCGGCCGCGACTATCAGCAGTTCTCGCTCTACTACATGCATAAAATCGTCGATGGCCTGCTGCGGGAAAACGAAGGTCGTCGCGTACCGGTGACGCTGTTCACCAAAGGCGGCGGACAATGGCTGGAAGCGATGGCGGAGACCGGCTGCGATGCGCTGGGTCTCGACTGGACTACCGATATTGCCGACGCTCGCCGTCGCGTAGGCCACAAAGTGGCGCTGCAGGGCAATATGGACCCGTCGATGCTTTATGCACCTGCCGCCCGTATTGAAGACGAAGTGGCGAACATTCTCGCCGGCTTCGGCCAGGGCGAAGGCCATGTCTTTAACCTTGGTCACGGCATCCATCAGGACGTCGACCCACAGCATGCAGGAGTCTTTGTTGAGGCGGTGCATCGTCTCTCCGCGCAATATCACCAATAGGAGATAAGCATGATGGATTTAGCTGCGCTGCGAACCCAACAGCAATCTTTAGCCGCGTCGGTAGAACGTGCGGACCGATTGGATCGCGATCCGCCGGTACTGATCGGCGGCGCCGATGTGGGGTTTGAGCAGGAAGGGGAAATTACCCGCGCTGCGATGGTGCTGCTAACTTATCCGGGGCTTGAGCTAGTGGAGTATCAGGTGGCGCGCGTCGCCACCACGATGCCGTACATCCCCGGCTTTCTCTCCTTTCGCGAGACGCCCGCGCTGCTGGCGGCGTGGCAACAGCTATCGCAAAAGCCCGATCTGTTGTTCGTCGACGGCCACGGTATTTCACATCCCCGGCGGCTTGGCGTCGCCAGCCATTTTGGCCTGATGGTTGATGTGCCAACGATTGGCGTAGCGAAAAAACGCTTATGCGGGAAGTTTGAACCGCTCGGCGCCGAGCCCGGCGCGCTGGCGCCATTAATCGACAAGGGCGATCAGCTGGCCTGGGTCTGGCGCAGCAAAGCACGCTGCAACCCACTGTTTATCAGTACCGGCCACCGCGTGGGTATGGATAGCGCGTTAATGTGGGTGGAACGCTGCATGCAGGGCTACCGGCTACCCGAACCCACGCGTTGGGCCGATGCCGTGGCATCCCGTCGGCCTTCCTTTGTGCGTTGGCAAGCAAATCACGGCTGATTCAGGTACACTGCGCCTAATTTCTGACTTCGAGAATTCATCATGTTACAAAACCCGATTCATCTGCGCCTGGAGAAACTGGAGAGCTGGCAGCACGTCACCTTTATGGCCTGCCTGTGCGAGCGTATGTACCCCAACTACGCCATGTTCTGCAAGCAAACCGAGTTTGGCGACGGCCAGTTATATCGTCGTATCCTTGACCTGATCTGGGAAACGCTGACGGTAAAAGATGCGAAGGTGAATTTCGATAGTCAGCTGGAAAAGCTGGAAGAGGCGATTCCGTCCGCGGATGACTACGACATGTACGGCGTCTATCCGGCTATCGATGCCTGCGTCGCGCTGAGCGAATTAATCCACTCACGCCTGAGCGGTGAAACGCTGGAGCATGCTATCGAGGTCAGTAAGACTTCCATTACTACCGTCTCGATGCTGGAAATGACCCAGGAAGGTCGCGAAATGACCGATGAAGAGCTCAAAGCTAACCCGGCGGTAGAACAAGAATGGGACATTCAGTGGGAGATTTTCCGCCTGTTGGCCGACTGCGAAGAACGCGACATTGAACTGATTAAAGGGCTGCGCGCAGACCTGCGAGAGGCCGGCGAAAGCAATATTGGTATAAATTTTCAGCAATGAGACCACAAAACGTGATTTACCGCCTGAATTGTAGCGTCTGAAGACTTCCATTCCGCCCCCTGTCTGGTCTACATTTGGGGGGCGAAAAAAAGTGGCTATCGGTGCGTGTATGCAGGAGAGTGCTTTTCTGGCATTTCCGTCGCACTCGATGCTTAGCAAGCGATAAACACATTGTAAGGATAACTTATGAACAAGACTCAACTGATTGATGTAATTGCGGACAAAGCTGACCTGTCTAAAGCACAGGCAAAAGCTGCCCTGGAATCCACCCTGGCTGCAATTACCGAGTCTCTGAAAGAAGGTGATGCTGTTCAACTGGTTGGTTTCGGTACCTTCAAAGTGAACCACCGTGCTGAGCGTACTGGCCGCAACCCGCAGACCGGTAAAGAAATCAAAATCGCTGCAGCTAACGTGCCAGCATTTGTTTCTGGCAAAGCGCTGAAAGACGCAGTCAAGTAAGACCGCGTGGCAGTGTCCAGTTTTAACGAAGGGGCTTTTAAGCCCCTTTTGTCTAACTGGCGTCGCACGCTGACGCTGGCAGGCGCGCTATTGCTCACTGCCTGCAGTCACGATTCTTCTCTTCCTCCTTTCACCGCCAGCGGCTACGCCGATAACCAGGGCGCCATGCGCATCTGGCGCAAAGATGCCGGCGATGAAGTTCACCTGCTTGCCGCTTTTAGTCCATGGCACCGCGGCGACACCTCAACCAGCGAGTACCGCTGGCAGGATGGCCAGCTAACGCTTATTGAGCTCAACGTGTACGGCAAACCGCCGGAACATATTCGCGCCCGCTTTGACGCCCAGGGCGAGCTGAGTTTTATGCAGCGTGAAGTAGATGGTGAAAAACAGCAGCTTTCAAACGACCAGGTCGCGCTGTACCGCTATCGGGCGCAGCAAATCCGCGAAACCAGCGACGCCTTGCGTCAAGGACGAGTGGTATTACGCCAGGGGCGCTGGCATGCCGATCGTACCGTGACCACCTGTGAAGGCCAGACCGTGAAGCCTGACCTTGATGAGCGGGCATTAGCGCATATTGAACGCCGCCAGAATCACTCCTCCGTGGAAGTGAGCGTAGCGTGGCTGGAGGCGCCGGAAGGCTCGCAACTGCTGCTGGTGGCTAACGAAAACTTCTGTACCTGGCAGCCGAACGAAAAATCGTTCTGAGTTTTACCAGTGGTTCATGCCCATATGACCACCGCCGTTACCGCGGCAGCCGCCGTAACCCATACCCGCGCCGCGAGGAACGCCTGCTTCCGCAAGGGCGATATCAAATTTTACCCGCTGCTGATCCAGCTGCTGGCTTAATGTTTCCATTTCCTTCGCCACGGCCTCAATTTTTCCGCTTTCCGGTTTCTGCGCGGTGAGCAACGCATTGTACTCGTAGCGTTTGGACTGCAGCTGCTGGCGCAGGGCGCTCGTTTGCGCATAGTAATTGTCATGTAGCTTCTGCACGGTCGCTTGCTGTTCCTGGGTGAGCTGGCTGTAACCCTGCGCGCCCATCCCGTTGTTATAACCCCAGTGATGTCCGGCCCAGGCCGCGTGACTGCCAAAGGTCAGTGCGGCAAGCGCCACGAGGACGAGGGATAAAGTCGGTTTCCGTTTCATAGCGTGATCTCCTGTGTGGTTTCCCTCGGTATTGCATCTTCCATGCCAGCCTGAAAAAACGCGTGAATACAGGCCTGCCCGCGGCGAACATTATCCTGGCGAGTAAAAATGACCCGTTCTGGCTGGGGCCTGCGAGTCATTTTTACTCGCTAAATCACCGGCGATATGTCTGAGGACAGGTTTCACGGTGTGGAAAAATGGCATGATTCCTGCTGATGGATCCTGGTGATAGCGAATAAGGACACGATAAGGACCCGCCCATGCCGCGCATTACCTCATTTTCCCGGGACACCCTGAGCTGGTTACTGACCGGCACGGTTGTCCTGTTGGTTATTCTGTTTTCCGCGATGATTGTCCGCGATTATGGCCGGGAAACCGCCGCCGCCCGGCAAACCATCGAAGAAAAAGGGGAGGTGCTGATCCGCGCGCTGGAGTCCGGCACGCGTGTCGGCATGGGGATGCGAATGCATCACGCGCAGCTGCAGGCGCTGCTGGAGGAGATGGCCTGGCAGCCCGGTGTGCTGTGGTTCGCGGTGACCGATGAAAACGGTAAAATTATCGCCCACAGCGATCCGCAGCAATTGGATAAGGCGCTGTACAGTCCCGCGCAAATGCGTGAACTCAAGGTGCGTGAACAGGAGCGTTGGCGCCGGCTTGCCGAGCCGCAACCGGCACTGGAGATTTATCGCCAGTTTCGCCCGCTTAACCCTGCTCGTGGTCACCATATGGGGATGATGAAGCGCTGCAACAGCACGCTGGCTCAGCCCAATGTTCCACAGGTAATTTTTATCGCCTTTGATAGCCGCGAGCTGGATGCGGCGCAGGCCCGCGGCTTGCGTAATATGATGATCATGCTGGCGGCCGCGGCGCTGGTCATCGTCGCGACGATCCTCGCTCAGTTCTGGTTCCGCCGCTACCGTCTCTCACGCCAGCAGCTTCAGGAGGCGATGGCCCGCAAAGAAAAACTGCTGGCCCTTGGGCATCTGGCGGCTGGCGTCGCACATGAGATCCGCAATCCGCTTTCTTCGATTAAAGGACTGGCGAAGTATTTTGCCGAGCGTACGCCGCCGGGCGGCGAGGCGCAGGAGTTAGCGCTGGTGATGGCCAAAGAGGCCGATCGCCTGAACCGGGTCGTCAGCGAGCTGCTGGAGCTGGTTCGTCCAGCCCATTTAAACTACCAGCCCGTCGATATCAACGCGCTTATCCACCACTCATTGCAGCTGGTAAGCCAGGATGCGCAGAGTCGCGGGATCGCGCTGCAATTTACTCCGCGCCCTGAATTAACCTCTATTAAAGCCGACCCCGACCGTCTGAACCAGGTGCTGTTGAATCTGTATCTGAACGCGATGCAGGCTATTGGCCGCGGCGGCGTCATTCACGTATCGGCAAGCGAAGCCGATCGGCAACGTGTGAAAATTGTCGTCAAGGATAGCGGTAAGGGGATGAGCGATGAAGAACTGCAGGCCATCTTTACCCCTTATTTCACCACCAAGGCGGACGGCACGGGGCTGGGGCTGGCGGTAGTACAGAATATTATCGAACAACATGGCGGGACAATCCGCGCCGAAAGCCAGCCGGGGGCCGGAGCGATATTTACGCTTTGGTTACCGGTGGATGCTCAACGGAGGGAAGATGAGCAGCGATAAAATACAGATTCTGGTCGTCGATGATGACGTTAGCCACTGCACGATTTTGCAGGCGCTGCTGCGTGGCTGGGGCTATCAAGTGGCGTTAGCCCACAACGGCCTGCAGGCGCTGGAACAGATCCATCGGCAGGTGTTCGACCTGGTGCTATGCGATATCCGCATGGCGGAGATGGACGGTATCGCGACATTAAAAGAGATCAAAGCCTATAACCCGGCGATTCCGGTATTAATCATGACGGCGTTCTCCAGCGTCGGCACGGCGGTTGAGGCTATTAAGTCCGGCGCGCTGGATTATCTGGTCAAGCCGCTGGATTTTGACACTCTACAGCAGACGCTGGTTCAGGCGCTGGCGCATACCCGGCAGAGTGAAGGCGATTCCAGCGCCGCGACGGATTCGCAATGGGGCATGATTGGCGATAGCCCGGCAATGCAGGCGCTTATCAACAATATTACGCTGGTGGCGCCCTCGGATGCGACGGTGCTGATCTGCGGCGAATCGGGAACCGGTAAAGAACTGGTGGCGCGCGCCATCCACGCTTGCAGCGAGCGCCGCGAGAAGCCGCTGGTGACGCTAAACTGCGCGGCGCTCAATGAGTCGCTGCTGGAGTCCGAGCTGTTCGGTCATGAAAAAGGGGCTTTTACCGGCGCGGAGCGGCGGCGGGAAGGGCGTTTTGTCGAGGCGGATGGCGGCACTCTGTTTCTTGATGAAATTGGCGATATCTCGCCGCTGATGCAGGTGCGTCTGCTGCGGGCGATTCAGGAACGCGAAGTGCAGCGCGTTGGCAGTAATCAGACGCTTTCTGTCGATGTGCGGCTAATTGCCGCCACCCATCGTAATCTGGCGGAGGAGGTAAGCGCCGGGCGCTTTCGCCAGGATCTCTATTATCGCCTGAACGTCGTAACCATTGATATGCCGCCACTGCGTCAGCGGCGTGAAGATATTCCACCGCTGGCGCAGCACTTTCTTAAGCGCTATGCCGAACGCAATCGTAAAACGGTGCAGGGATTTACGCCGCAGGCGATGGACCTGTTGATTCACTACGGCTGGCCGGGGAATATCCGCGAACTGGAAAATGCAGTGGAGCGGGCGGTGGTGCTACTGACCGGAGAATACATTTCCGAGCGTGAACTGCCGTTGGCGATAGCAGGTACGACGCTGCCGGTCACTGGCAACGATGAGGCGTTGATTCAGCCGTTAGTGGAAGTCGAAAAAGAAGTCATACTGTCGGCGCTGGAAAAAACGGGCGGCAACAAAACTGAAGCCGCCCGTCAGTTAGGCATTACGCGTAAAACGCTGCTGGCAAAACTCAGCCGTTAGTTTTTTCACGCGCGATGGCGCGCCAGCCGATATCGTTACGGCTGAAGCTGCCGTTCCAGCGAATATCGGTCAGCAGTTCATAGGCGCGCTGCTGCGCCTGCGCCACGGTGTCACCCAGCGCGGTTACGCACAGCACGCGTCCGCCGTTGGTGACTACGCGCTGGTCGTCAGACAGCCTGGTGCCGGCGTGGAAGACTTTACCGTCTGCCGCTTCCTGCTGCGGCAGACCGTGGATCTCATCGCCCGTGTTGTAGTTGCCCGGATAGCCGCCGGCGGCCACCACAACGCCCAGCGAGGCGCGGTCATCCCACTCGGAGGTTTTCTCGTCCAGCTTGCCCGCGCAGGCGGCAAGGCACAGCTCGACCAGATCGGATTTCATGCGCAGCATGATCGGCTGAGTTTCCGGATCGCCAAAGCGGCAGTTGAACTCAATAACCTTCGGGTTGCCCTGCTTGTCGATCATCAGACCGGCATACAGGAAACCGGTATAGGTGTTGCCTTCAGCGGCCATACCTTTAACTGTTGGCCAGATAATCCGCTCCATGGTGCGCTGATGGACTTCATCGGTCACTACCGGCGCCGGGGAGTAAGCGCCCATGCCGCCGGTGTTCGGGCCGGTATCGCCGTTGCCGACGCGCTTGTGATCCTGGCTGGTGGCCATCGGCAGGACGTGCTCGCCGTCGACCATGACAATAAAGCTGGCTTCTTCGCCATCGAGGAATTCTTCAATCACGATGCGGTGGCCTGCATCGCCAAAGGCGTTACCGGCCAGCATATCTTTCACCGCCGCTTCGGCTTCCTCAAGGGTCATCGCCACGATAACGCCTTTACCCGCCGCCAGACCGTCGGCTTTGATGACGATCGGCGCGCCTTTCTCGCGCAGGTAAGCCAGCGCAGGCTCAACTTCGGTGAAATTCTGGTATTCCGCCGTCGGGATATGATGACGAGCGAGGAAATCTTTGGTGAAGGCTTTTGAACCTTCCAGCTGCGCGGCGCCTTCGGTTGGCCCGAAGATGGCGAGCCCTGCGGCACGAAACGCGTCCACTACGCCAATGACCAGCGGCGCTTCCGGGCCAACGATCGTCAGGTCGATTTTTTCATCCTGCGCGAAACGTAGCAGCGCCGGAATATCGGTAACGCCGATAGCGACGTTTTGCAGCGCCGGCTCCAGCGCGGTGCCCGCGTTGCCCGGCGCGACGTAGACGGTATCAACCAGCGGCGACTGGGCCGCTTTCCAGGCCAGCGCGTGTTCGCGCCCGCCGTTGCCGATTACTAATACTTTCATCTGCTGCTCCGTGAATTAATGGCGGAAGTGGCGCATGTCGGTGAAGATCATGGCGATACCATGTTCGTCCGCGGCGGCAATTACTTCTTCATCGCGGATAGAGCCGCCCGGCTGGATAACGCAGGTGATGCCGACGGCCGCGGCGGCATCAATACCATCGCGGAACGGGAAGAAGGCGTCAGAAGCCATGGCGGAGCCTTTCACTTCCAGACCTTCGTCACCGGCTTTAATCCCGGCAATTTTCGCCGAGTAGACGCGGCTCATCTGACCGGCGCCGATACCGATGGTCATATTATTTTTGGCATAAACGATGGCGTTGGATTTGACGAATTTCGCCACTTTCCAGCAGAACAGCGCATCGCGTAGCTCTTGCTCGCTCGGCTGACGTTTGCTGACCACGCGCAGTTCGCCCGCGGTGACCATACCAAGATCGCGGTCCTGAACCAGCAAGCCGCCATTGACACGTTTGAAATCGAGACCCGCGACGCGAGCATCCCACTGGCCGCAGACCAGCACGCGAACGTTCTGCTTAGCGGCGGTGATTTTCAGCGCTTCTTCGCTGGCGGATGGCGCGATGATCACTTCGACGAACTGGCGAGAGATGATCGCCTGCGCGGTTTCAGCATCCAGCTCGCGGTTAAAGGCTATGATGCCACCGAAGGCGGAGGTTGGATCGGTTTTGTAAGCGCGATCGTAGGCGTCGAGGATCGAGTCGCTGACGGCAACGCCGCACGGGTTGGCATGCTTAACGATAACGCAGGCCGGCTCGTTGAACTCTTTCACACACTCCAGCGCCGCATCGGTATCGGCAATGTTGTTATACGAGAGCGCTTTGCCCTGCAGCTGGGTGGCGGTCGCCACGGAGGCTTCTTTTACATTCTCTTCTATATAGAAGGCAGCCTGCTGGTGGCTGTTTTCGCCGTAGCGCATATCCTGCTTCTTAATGAAGTTTAGATTCAGGGTACGCGGGAAGCGGCCAGCGGCTTCTTTACTTTCGCCGTGATAGGCCGGAACCATACTGCCGAAGTAGTTAGCGATCATGCTGTCGTAAGCGGCGGTGTGTTCGAAGGCTTTAATCGCGAGGTCGAAACGGGTGTCCAGCGTGAGAGAACCTTCGTTGGCGTCCATCTCATTAATGATGGCGTCGTAGTCGCTGCTCTTAACCACGATGGCGACATCTTTATGGTTCTTCGCCGCGGAGCGCACCATAGTCGGGCCGCCGATATCGATGTTTTCCACCGCGTCTTCCAGCGAGCATCCTTCACGAGCGACGGTCTGGGCGAACGGGTAGAGGTTAACGACAACCATATCGATAGGCGAGATACCGTGTTGCTGCATGATACCGTCATCCTGACCGCGACGACCGAGGATGCCGCCGTGTACTTTCGGATGCAGGGTCTTCACGCGTCCATCCATCATTTCCGGGAAACCGGTGTAGTCAGAGACTTCGGTAACCGGCAGGCCTTTATCTGCCAGCAGGCGAGCGGTGCCGCCGGTGGACAGCAGCTCGACACCACGAGCGGAAAGCGCCTGCGCGAATTCGACGATACCTGCCTTGTCAGAAACACTGAGCAGGGCGCGGCGGACTGGACGACGTTGTTGCATGGTATTAAATCCCCAGGATTTGAACATTACAGAGAGCGTTAGGTGAGTTTTTGCCTAAAAACTCACCTAACGCACCCAACCGGGCATCCGTGTCATAGCGCGGCATTGTAACGAAAACGTTTGCGCAACGCTCGCGAATTTTTATCTTTCTCTTTAAGCCGATGGTTCTCTCCTTATATGGCAATGGATGTACCGGGGTTTAAGCCGTGTTTTGCCGTGTGCCTGTGGATAATTCTGTGTGTAAAAGGGTATAAAGCGGGGTTTTGCTGGGGAATGCAGCAGTCAGTCATTTTTCTGCAATTTTTCTATTGCAGGTGCTCGAGAACTCCCTATAATGCGCCTCCATCGACACGGCGGATGTGAATCACTTCACACAAACAGCCGGTTCGGTTGAAGAGAAAAATTCTGAAATTCAGGGTT
>NZ_JAQIRG010000016.1:0-41121 GCF_050600725.1 Klebsiella sp. 141251 | reverse complement strand
GACCCCATGCCGAACTCAGAAGTGAAACGCCGTAGCGCCGATGGTAGTGTGGGGTCTCCCCATGTGAGAGTAGGGAACTGCCAGGCATCAAATTTAGCGTGCTGATATGGCTCAGTTGGTAGAGCGCACCCTTGGTAAGGGTGAGGTCCCCAGTTCGACTCTGGGTATCAGCACCACTTTTTAGGTTAAAGTTCGGCACTTGTAAAGAATTTGCCTGGCGACGAGAGCGCGGTGGTCCCACCTGACCCCATGCCGAACTCAGAAGTGAAACGCCGTAGCGCCGATGGTAGTGTGGGGTCTCCCCATGTGAGAGTAGGGAATTGCCAGGCATCAAATAAAACAAAAGGCTCAGTCGAAAGACTGGGCCTTTTGTTTTTATGTTTTGCGGCCAGACGCGGCACCAGTTCCCCGGTGGCGCTGCGCTTACCGGGGCTACAGTCCTGTAGCCCGGAAAAGGCGCATCGCGCCGCCTCCGGGGAAAGCCGCTGCCATAGCAACGTAAACGAAAGGCTCAGTCGGAAGACGGGCTTTCTGCTTTTGTCTTTTGCGGCCAGACACGCCGCCATCTCCCCCGGTGGCGCTGCGCTTACCGGGGCTACGCAACCCGTAGCTAGGAAAAGGTGCGCAGCACTGCCTCCGGGGAAAGCCGCTGCCATAGCAACGTAAACGAAAGGCTCAGTCGGAAGACCGGGCTTTCTGCTTTTGTCTTTTGCGGCCAGACGCGGTACCAGTTCCCCGGTGGCGCTACGCTTACCGGGGCTACGCAACCCGTAGCCCGGAAAAGGTGCGCAGCACCGCCTCCGGGAAAAGCCGCTGCCATATCAACGTAAACAAAAGGCCCAGTCACACGACTGGGCCTTTTGTTTTTCTGGCGACTGAGCCAAAGGGAACGCCTCCAGGCTGAGCATTCATGGAGAGGAATTGCTAACGAGTCAGCGCCACGATACCTAACGTGAGACCGGCAACCGCTGCGGCCCCACCGGCGATCGCGCCAGCCATTTCCCAGTTATCCTGTGTTGTGCCTTTTACACAGGTATTGGTATGCACCAGTCGGCCCTGCGAGTCATAGACAGGCACGCACGGGGAATCATGGGCACAGCCAGCAAGCAACGTTGCTAACAATGTCACTAATATTAATTTTTTCATGGTATTACCTCTAAATAACCGTTTGCTGTCAACGTTGTTAACACATAACGGAATAGCTTATTTTACCACCGCAATGACCCGGGCCTGGAAGGGGAAATAATCTCAAATTATGAGCAGTGTAAATATCGTGAAGAGAAATGAGAAATAATGAAGAGAATATGCAGGAAGGGATATACCAATGCGTTAGTTGGGGATGAAAAATTAATATTTCTACTAACTTGTTGTTCTGATAGATATAAAAAAAGGCGCCGCGTGGCGCCTTGATAATTATAGTCGATTATTCTGCGTGGCGGGTAAAGCGACGCCTTACGACCACAAAGAACACCGGCACGAAGAAGATGGCCAGCAGCGTTGCAGTAAGCATACCGCCCATCACACCGGTACCGACAGCGTTTTGCGCGCCGCTACCAGCTCCATGGCTAATCACTAATGGCATGACCCCGAGAATAAAGGCTAATGAAGTCATTAATATAGGGCGTAGACGCATACGAGATGCTTCCAGGGGCGCCTCAATAATGCCTTTGCCTTCTTTATCCATAAGATCTTTAGCGAACTCGACAATAAGAATAGCGTTCTTCGCAGATAAACCAATAGTCGTTAACAGGCCGACCTGGAAATAAACGTCATTATTCAATCCCCTAAGCGAGGCTGCTAATAAAGCGCCAATAACCCCTAATGGCACAACCAGCATAACTGAGAATGGAATAGACCAGCTTTCATAGAGTGCTGCCAGACAGAGGAAGACGACTATCAGCGAAATAGCATATAGCGCTGGCGCCTGGTTACCTGATAAACGTTCCTGATAAGACAAGCCCGTCCAGTCATAACCGATACCCGCAGGCAGTTTACTGGCCAGTTGCTCCATCAAGGCCATGGCTTCCCCGGTACTCTTACCCGGAGCCGCTTCGCCGAGGATTTCCATCGAAGGCAGGCCGTTGTAACGTTCGAGGCGCGGAGAACCATATACCCAACGTGAAGTAACAAATGCCGAGAACGGCACCATTTCACCGTTAGAGCTGCGGACATACATGTTATTGATATCACCAGGCAGCATACGGAAACTGGCATCGGCCTGAACGTAGACTTTCTTCACGCGGCCGCGGTCAATAAAGTCGTTCACATAATAGCCGCCCAGCGCCGCTGATATCGTTTCGTTAATGTCGGATAACGAGACGCCAAGCGCCTGCGCTTTCTCTTGATCGACGTCGAGTTTAAACTGCGGTGTATCTTCAAGGCCATTAGGGCGAACGCGTACCAGCTGTTCAGGATGCTGTTTTACCATCCCCAGAAGCTGGTTTCGTGCCTGAGTTAGCTGTGTGTGTCCTAAGCCACCCTGGTCAATCAGCTCGAAGTCGAAACCGGTCGCGGTACCTAACTCGATGATGGCCGGCATGTTGAACGGGAAGACCATTGCATCTTTAATCTGGCTAAATGCGGCGGTCGCACGCTTGATAATGGCTTCAACGCCGTTTTCCGAACCGCTGCGCTCTTCCCATGGTTTCAGACTGACAAACGCCATACCGGAGTTTTGTCCTTGTCCGCTGAAGCTAAAGCCGTTAACGGTGAACACGCTCTCAACATTAGCTTTCTCTTTCTGTAGATAGTAGTCGCTGACGGAGTCGAGCACCTTTTGCGTACGCTCTTGCGTAGCGCCAGCAGGTAACTGAACCATGGTCAGGAACACACCCTGGTCTTCATCAGGCAGGAAGGATGTAGGCAAGCGGACAAACAGCATCGCCATGCCGATAACGATCAGCAGATAGATAACCAGGTAGCGCCCGGTGCCTCGCAGGATCCCGCTTACGCTGTTGGTGTAATGGTTAACGCTTTGGTCAAACCTGGCGTTAAACCAGCCGAAGAACCCCTTCTTGCCATGATGGTCGACGGATGACGGTTTTAACATGGTCGCGCACAGCGCCGGAGTTAACACCAACGCGACCAGCACAGAGAGCGCCATTGCGGAAACGATAGTAATTGAGAACTGACGATAAATCGCCCCGGTCGAGCCGCCAAAGAAGGCCATCGGGACGAATACCGCCGAGAGCACCATGGCGATACCAACCAGCGCCCCCTGAATCTGCTCCATTGATTTCTCTGTGGCTTCAACGGGGGAAAGCTTGTCCTCGACCATGACGCGCTCGACGTTCTCTACCACCACGATGGCATCATCGACCAGTAGCCCAATCGCCAGCACCATGCCGAACATCGTTAGCGTGTTGATGGAGTAGCCGAACATCGCCAGCACCGCGAAAGTTCCCAGCAAAACCACCGGCACGGCAATTGTAGGGATAAGCGTGGCACGGATATTCTGCAGGAACAGATACATCACGAGGAAGACAAGGATAATAGCTTCAAACAGCGTCTTGACCACTTCGTGAATCGAGATTTTAACGAATGGCGTGGTGTCGTAGGGATAAACAACTTTCATCCCTTGCGGGAAGAAGGGCTGCAGCTCGGCAAGTTTCGCCTTAATCGCCGTAGCGGTATCCAGCGCATTGGCGCCGGTCGCCAGTTTAATCCCCAATCCAGAGGCGGGTTTACCGTTAATGCGGGCGACAACGTTATAGTTCTCGCCGCCTAATTCAATGCGCGCGACATCCTTCAGGCGAACGACGGAACCATCGGCGTTAACCCGCAGCGTGACTTTACCGAATTCCTCCGGATCTTTCAGGCGAGTTTGAGCAATGATCGAGGCGTTAAGCTGCTGACCTTTAACAGATGGTGTTCCGCCAAGTTGCCCGGCGGCAATCTGATCGTTTTGCACCTTCAGTTGGTTGATAACATCGACCGGCGTGAGGTTATATTTATTCAGCAGGTTGCCGTCAAGCCAGATACGCATGGCATATTGCGCGCCGAACAATTGCACATCGCCAACGCCGTTAAGGCGGCTAATAGGGTCTTTAATGTTAGAGGCAACGTAGTCGGAAATATCATCCTGGGTAGTGTTTGGATTATCAGAGATAAAACCGGCAACCAGCAGGAAGCTGCTGCTGGATTTCTCAACGCTAATACCTTGCTGCTGTACTTCCTGTGGCAGCAGCGGCGTCGCCAGCTGCAGTTTGTTCTGTACCTGAACCTGAGCGATATCCGGATCGGTGCCGGATTTGAAAGTGAGCGTTATGGTCACACTACCGGATGAGTCGCTGGTAGAGGACATGTACATCAGATTATCGATACCATTCATGTTCTGTTCGATAACCTGGGTGACGGTGTCCTGCACGGTTTGCGCATCCGCGCCAGGATAGGTAGCAGAAATCGCCACCGCAGGCGGCGCGATCGTGGGATATTGCGCAATAGGGAGCTGCATGATGGCCAGGCCACCGGCAATCATCATGATGATTGCCAGCACCCATGCAAACACCGGTCGATGGATGAAGAACTTAGACATAGCGATTCATACCTTATTGTGCAGCTGGGGCAGCGGTATCTTCCGTCGCCTTCACGGTGACGCCAGGGCGAACCTTTTGTAATCCACTAACGATGACTTTGTCGCCGTTTTGCAGACCGCTGGTGATCAACCATTTATCGCCTATCGCCTGCGCGGCGGTGACCTCACGGTTTTCCACCTGGTTCTGCGCATTGACGATCATCACCGTGGCATCGCCGCGCGGCGTGCGGGTAACCCCCTGCTGTGGTACCAGAATCGCTTGCGGATTGATGCCTTCATCGATACGGGCGCGAACAAACATGCCCGGCAGGAGAGTGTGTTGCGGGTTAGGGAATACCGCGCGAAGCGTGATGGACCCGGTACTCTCATCTACGGTGACATCGGAGAATTGCAGCGATCCTTTCAAGGAGTAGGGCTGGCCATTTTCCATAATCAACTGCACGCTTTTGCTGTCATCGCCACGCTGCAGGCTTTCCTGCTTCAGACGCATAAAATCGTTGCTGGATTCGGTCACGTCGACATAGATCGGATCGAGTTGCTGCACCGTCGCCATAGCGTCAGCCTGGCCGTTGGTCACCAGTGCGCCTTCAGTTACGCTGGATTTACCAATGCGACCGTCAATCGGCGAGGTCACTTTGGTGTACGCCAGGTTGATACGGGCGCTTTCGACCGCGGCTTTAGCCGCCACGACGTCGGCATCGGCCTGATGTGCGGTGGCGACGGCCTGATCGTATTCTTGCTGGCTGATGTATTTCGTTCCAAGCAGAGGAACATAGCGTTTTACCGTCAGATGGGCGATAGCCGCTGCGGCTTCGGCTTTCGCCTCGTCGCCTTTGGCGCTGTTCCACGCGGCCTGATAAGTGGCGGGGTCGATTTGATAGAGCGATTCACCGGCCTTGATATCGCTGCCCTCGACAAAATTGCGTTTCAGGATAATGCCGCTGACCTGGGGGCGAACTTCAGCGACGCGAAAAGCCGAAGTCCGCCCCGGTAATTCGGTAGTAACGGAGAGCGGTTCGCTGCGCACCACATGTACGCTAACCTGAGGCGCTTGCGGCTGCGCCTGTTGATCACCTGAATTATCACAACCGGTAAGCAACAAGGTGGAGATAATTAGGCTGGCTAAAAGAGAAACTCTGGCATGACTCGTCATTGCTGTTCCTTATAGATTACGGGCCGGATAGGGCGGCGAATCTGCGAAGAAATAATGAATATTAAAGCGGTTCGTTATCCTACAAATAATCACCGATGGATGTAATAAATAGTTATTTTTGGACAATGAACAAGGCACGCAAAAACAAAAAACAGGCGATTGATTTAGCTCTTCTTCCTTTAATATTTCTTTTGTGAATATGTTCTTTGTTTATATTTGTCTCATGTATAAGATATCTCTGTTATTAAATGTTTGTATCTGCATTTTTGCTAAATAATAATATTTAAGGAATGTTAAGTTGGTAGGTATGTCAGTAAGATTTGTATTCACCGTTCGGCAGCTAGTGGGAAAGGTTATGGCCAGAAAAACCAAAGAGGACGCATTAAGAACGCGTCAGCTCCTGATTGAGTCCGCGATCCAGCAGTTCGCACAGCGCGGCGTTACCAATACCACGCTGACTGATATCGCCGACGCCGCTGGCGTCACGCGTGGAGCGGTATACTGGCATTTTTCCAGCAAGGCGGAGTTGTTTAATGAAATGTGGCAGCAGCAGCCGCCGCTTAGGGAGTTATTGCCCCATCAGCAGTGGGAACTGGATAACCAAAATCCGTTAATGGGGTTACGTAAAAAATTTATTACCGGGTTGCAATATATTGCCGAAACACCCCGACAGCAGGCGCTGTTACAGATTCTTTATCACAAATGCGAATTCGCCAGCGATATGCTGCCGGAAACGGAAATCCGCAAGCGAATTGGCTTTAATTACGCGATAGTCCGTGACGTACTACAACGTTGTGTCAGAAACAGGTTATTACCGGCGGAAACAAATATCGAAATCACGTTAATTATATTACATGGCGCTTTTACAGGAATTATTAAGAACTGGTTAATGGACCCTGAAAAATTCAATCTCTATGAGCAGGCGCCCGTGCTGGTAGACAATATTATGTCGGCGTTATCGCTGCAGCAACCTGGCCATAGCGGGTGGCCGATGGCTGCCGTGGGGCAGTAGTCCAGTATCAAAAATCAGGCCATAAAAAAAGGCGCTTCCCCATGCCGAAGAGCGCCTTTTTAATTCAGCAATTTACTGATTAATATCAGTTCATGCCGTATTTTTTCAGTTTCTTACGCAGAGTACCGCGGTTGATACCCATCATCAGGGCAGCGCGGGTCTGGTTACCACGGGTGTATTGCATCACCATGTCCAACAGTGGCTGTTCAACTTCAGCCAATACCAGCTCATACAGATCATTAACATCCTGACCATTCAGTTGAGCAAAATAGTTCTTCAGTGCCTGTTTAACCGAGTCACGCAGGGGCTTTTGAGTTACCTGATCCTGAGAGTTAACGGTAGAAACGGTCAGTACGTCAGAATTTACGCGTTGTTCGAACATAGTTCTGTCAGCTCTTTATTTCTATTACGCAAAATTTTCGAAGTATGCCTCCAACGCCTCCAGCTGTTCGCTGGCATCCTCAATGGCGTTGAATGTGCGCCGAAACTGGTCATTTGGAGCATGCTCCTGGAGATACCAGGAGACGTGTTTACGTGCGATTCGGTACCCTTTTGCCTGACCGTAAAAGTCATGCAGTTCCCGAACGTGCGCGCAAAGCAAGCGCTTAACCTCTGCCAACGGCAGGGGGGGCAGCAACTCCCCAGTGTCCAGATAATGCTGGATTTCCCGAAAGATCCAGGGTCTTCCCTGAGCCGCACGGCCTATCATGAGGGCGTCAGCCCCCGTGTAGTCGAGCACGGCTCTGGCTTTAAGCGGGTCAGTAATGTCGCCATTCGCGATAATCGGAATGGAAACTTTCTGCTTAACTGCCCGAATACTGTCGTATTCAGCTTCTCCGTTAAACAAGCAGGCGCGAGTGCGTCCGTGAATAGTCAGAGCCTGAATGCCACATTCTTCAGCCAGTTGGGCAATCTCTACACAGTTACGGTGTTCCGGTTCCCAACCGGTGCGAATCTTGAGAGTCACCGGAACGTCCACTGCCTTGACGACCGCGGTCAGGATTGACTTCACCTGATCGGGATACTGCAAGAGGGCTGAACCAGCGAGCTTACGATTCACCTTTTTAGCCGGGCACCCCATATTGATATCAATAATCTGGGCGCCGCTTTCCACGTTAATACGGGCGGCCGCGGCCATCTCTTCCGGTACGCTACCGGCGATTTGCACGGTACGAATACCGGGCTCATCAATGTGCACCATCCGTAACCGGGACTTGTCGCTCTCCCATACCTGCGGGTTGGAGGACATCATCTCGGAGACGGTTAAACCTGCTCCCATCTCGTAACACAGCGTCCTGAATGGTCTGTCAGTGATGCCAGCCATAGGTGCTGCGATCAGGCGATTTCTGAGCTGGTGGTGTCCGATGCGCATGAGTTAAGAAATGACCATACTGTGACTGCAAGGCGGCGTATATTACGCATTTTTTGCGCGAGATGAAAGGCCAAACTTTGACCAATCCTCTGTTACAGATCAATGAATCCAGGAGTAACGTAATAGTCATGAATAAATTATCATATTAATCATTGCGTTATTAGCAATGGGATAATTTGTGTCCAATTATAAAATCGCAAAACTTCTCGATTTTTCTGAGACGAAGGCGATACGAGACGGGATAAAACGCTGTTTTTGTAGCCAAAAAAGGGCATCGTAATGCGATCCGGCTCTCATTTCCTGGCAATATTCGGCGGTTACTGGAAACAAAAATGCGGCCCGTAGGCCGCAGTCTGACTTAGTTTTTCTGTCCGGTAATTCGGCACCACTCCTCTTTCTCCACCACCGGGTCGAGGGTGAAGAGCGGGGCGTAGGCTTCACAAACGCTTTCCGCTTGGCTTGCCAGTATTCCAGAAAGGCCCAGCAGGCCGCCTGTAACCGGCAGGACGCTGATTAAAGGGGCCAGCTCACGCAACGGGCCTGCCAGGATGTTTGCGACCACCACATCGGCTTTCATGGATTCTGGCTGATCCTGCGGCAAATAGAGTTCAAGGCGTTCGGAGACGCCATTACGCTGGGCGTTATCACGGCTGGCCTGAATGGCCTGCGGATCGATATCAATACCGATAGCTTTGGCGGCGCCCAGCTTCAGCGCGGCGATCGCCAGGATGCCGGAACCGCAGCCAAAATCGATAACCGTTTTGCCCTGAAGGTCAAGGCCATCGAGCCACTGCAGACACATCGCGGTCGTTGGGTGAGTGCCGGTACCAAAGGCTAGTCCTGGATCAAGCATCACATTGACTGCATTCTCATCAGGAACATCGCGCCAGCTCGGGCAAATCCACAGGCGTTCGCCGAAACGCATCGGGTGGAAGTTATCCATCCACTCGCGTTCCCAGTCTTTATCTTCCAGCTGTTCAATTTTATGCGCGAAGCCTGCGCCGAGCAGCGGATGCTGCTCAAGGATAGCAACCGCTTCGTTCATGTCGCTTTCCGCGTCGAACAGGCCAATAACGTCGGTATCGCCCCACAAACGGGTTTCACCCGGCAGCGGCTCAAACACCGGCGTGTCGTGGGTGTCCTGGAAGGTAATCGAGACCGCGCCGGCCTCCATCAGCGCGTCGCTCAGTTCTTCCGCGTGAGCGCCGGTCGTATTCAGTTTTAGTTGGATCCAAGGCATGGCAAAACTCTTTATTTATCAGTAGTCATAATAGGGGCTGGCGGTACGGGCTGACCGAAACGGTTCCCGACGACAAAAGCCAACAAACTTAGCAGCAGCGAGGGCACGATAGGGTGGAAGCCCAGGTACTGAATATTAAACGTCGCGAGCACGGCATACAGTACGCCGCCCACTAACATCGCGCTGAGCGCGCCAGCAGCATTTGCCCGCTCCCAGTAGAGACCCAGCACCAGCGGCCATAAGAACACCGCTTCCAGGCCGCCAAAGGCCAGCAGATTAAGCCAGATAATCATTTCCGGCGGCCGCCAGGCGGCCAGCATCATAAGTATGCCGAGCACTAAGGTGGCGATCGTTGAGATCCGCTTCAGCTTCTGCTCATTACGCTTTTTCGTAGGCTGAGCGCTGAGCCACAGATCTTTAATGATCGTAGCCGATGCCTGCAGTAAATGGGCGTTAACGTTAGACATAATCGCGGCCATCGGCGCCGCTAAAAATAGCCCCGCGGCCCACGGCGGCAGCACCTGGACCATCAACGTCGGGATCACCTGATCGGGGACGGTGAGGCCCGGCAGGACGGCGCGGCCAAGCGCGCCGGCGAGATGCATACCGAACATCAGAATCGCCACCACGATGGTGCCAATAACGATCCCGCGGTGCACGGCCTTGCTGTCTTTATAGGAGATACAGCGCACGGCGGTATGCGGCAAGCCGATGACGCCGAAACAGACCAGTACCCAGAACGAGGTCATAAAGGTTGGCGTGAGGATATCATCGGCGCCGTGAGGCGACACCAGCTGCGGGTCGATCCGCTGGAGCGTATCTACCGCCTGATGCAGACCGCCAGCGGCATGCACTACGCCAACCAGCAGGACGATCGTCCCGATCAACATCACCATTCCCTGCATGGTATCGTTGAGTACGCTGGCGCGGAAGCCGCCGAACGCGGTATAGAGCGCGATCGTGATGCCAAATATCAGTAGTCCGGTTTCGTATTTGATACCGGCGGCGGTTTCCAGCAGGCGCGCGCCGCCAATAAACTGCACCGCGATGGCCCCGACAAAGGCCACCAACAGGCTGACGCTGGCAATCCATACCACCGCGCGGCTTTGGTAGCGCGCCTGCAGCATATCGTTAAGGGTAATGGCGTTGTAGCGGCGCGCCAGGATCGCGAACTTCTTGCCGAGGATCCCGAGAGAGAGCCAGATCGTCGGTACCTGGATCATCGCCAGCAGTACCCAGCCCAGTCCATATTTGTAGGCGGCGCCGGGACCGCCGATAAACGAGCTGGCGCTAATATAGGTGGCGGTGAGGGTCATCGCTAATACAAAACCGCCCATCGATCGGCTGCCAAGAAAATACTCGCTAAGGAAGTTCCCGGTACTGCGTTTACGCATCGCGTAAAGAGACAGCCCGAAGACCACAAACAGATAAGCGATCAGCACCACGATAATCTCAAGCTGCATCGTTATCCTCCAGAGAGATATCGCGGAAGATAAAGCGCACCATCGCCCAGCACAGCAGAACGAACAGCAGCGGCACCAGCAGGCAGGCCAGTTCGAACCAGTGTGGCAGCCCGGTAAAGCCAATACCGACGCCCGGTAGATAGGCCGCAGCCAGCCAGGCGGCAAGATAGAGAAGGGTCAGCCACAGCGCCCAGCGCGCTTCTTTATGGGCCTGAACAAATCTTTTGTCCATTTTTTGTCCCTTGAGGATGAAGAAAGCGGGGATTGTACCGCATGGAAAAGTCGAGGGGAGAGAAAAAGAAAAAAGGCCGGATTATCCGGCCTTTTGCAGCGAGTACAGGATTATTTTTCCTGCAGTCCAAGTTTTTTCTCCAGATAGTGGATATTGGTGCCACCATGCTGGAAGTTCTCGTCGCTCATAATGCGCATCTGCAGCTCAACGTTGGTTTTGATGCCATCGATGATCAGTTCCTGCAGCGCGTTCTTCATGCGAGCAATCGCCACATCACGGCTTTCGCCGTAGCAGATCAGTTTGCCGATCATTGAGTCATAGTACGGCGGTACGGTGTAACCGGCGTAGATATGAGACTCCCAGCGCACGCCAAAACCGCCCGGCGCGTGGAAGCGGGTAATTTTACCCGGGCTCGGCAGGAAGGTGTTCGGGTCTTCGGCGTTGATACGGCATTCTACCGCATGGCCGCGAACCTGGACTTCTTCTTGCTTGATAGACAGCGGCTGACCCGCCGCGATGCGCAGCTGTTCTTTGATCAGGTCGACGCCGGTGATCATTTCGGTAACCGGGTGTTCTACCTGAATACGGGTGTTCATCTCAATGAAGTAGAACTCGCCGTTTTCGAACAGGAATTCAAAGGTACCCGCTCCGCGATAGCCGATATCCACACAGGCTTTCGCGCAACGTTCGCCGATGTAGCGACGCAGTTCCGGGGTAATGCCCGGCGCCGGCGCTTCTTCGACGACTTTCTGGTGACGACGCTGCATGGAGCAGTCGCGTTCTGCCAGATAGATAGCGTTGCCCTGGCCGTCCGCCAGCACCTGGATCTCGATGTGACGAGGATTTTCCAGGTATTTCTCCATGTAGACCATGTCGTTGTTGAAAGCCGCTTTCGCTTCCGCTTTGGTCATGGAGATGGATTGCGCCAGTTCAGCGTCGCTGCGCACGACGCGCATACCGCGACCGCCGCCGCCGCCGGAGGCTTTGATGATAACCGGATAGCCGATGCGTTTGGCATGCGCGCGGTTTGCGTCCATGTCGTCGCCCAGCGGGCCATCAGAACCTGGAACGGTCGGAACGCCAGCTTTCTTCATTGCGGTGATGGCAGACACTTTGTCGCCCATCAGGCGGATAGTGTCGGCTTTCGGGCCGATGAAGATGAAACCGGAACGCTCAACCTGCTCGGCAAAGTTAGCGTTTTCGGACAGGAAGCCGTAACCCGGGTGAATCGCTACCGCGCCGGTGATTTCCGCCGCGCTGATGATAGCCGGGATGTTCAGATAGCTTTTTACGGACGGAGCCGGGCCGATGCAGACCGTCTCATCCGCTAATAATACGTGTTTTAAATCGCGATCCGCGGTGGAGTGCACAGCGACGGTCTTGATGCCCAGTTCTTTACAGGCACGCAGGATGCGCAGTGCGATCTCGCCACGGTTAGCGATGACAATTTTATCCAGCATGTTCGCCTCGTTACTCGATGACAACCAGCGGCTCGTCGAATTCTACAGGTTGGCCGCTTTCGATCAGAATGGCTTTAACCACGCCGGCTTTGTCGGCTTCGATCTGGTTCATCATTTTCATCGCTTCTACGATGCACAGGGTGTCGCCCACGTTAACTTTCTGACCGACTTCCACAAAGGCTTTCGCGTCCGGGCTCGGGGTGCGGTAGAAAGTACCGACCATCGGGGAACGTACGATGTGACCACTGATTTCCGCTTTCGCTTCAGCGGCAGGTGCTGCTGCCGGCGCTGCGGCGGCTGGCGCCTGAGGCTGGGCGATTGGCGCAGCATAAGCTTGCTGCATTACCGGATAGCTGGCGGCCGGCGCTGCACGGCTGATGCGTACAGACTCTTCGCCTTCAGAAATTTCCAGTTCGGAGATGCCTGATTCTTCAACCAGCTCGATCAGTTTTTTAATCTTACGAATATCCATGAGTGGGTTCCGTACTCTTTGTTTAGTGTGTTTGTGACAGGCGTTTTACCGCCGTCTGTAAAGCGTATGAATAGCCGTCCGCACCTAATCCGCAGATAACGCCCGAGGCGACATCAGACAGATACGAGTGGTGACGGAACGGCTCGCGCGCATGCACGTTGCTCAGGTGGATCTCGATAAACGGGATACTCACGGCAAGCAGCGCGTCGCGGATGGCCACGCTGGTATGCGTAAACGCGGCCGGATTGATCAGGATATAGTCCACAGAGTCTTTAGCCTGATGAATTCGGTCGATGAGCGCGAACTCCGCATTGGATTGCAGGTGGTCGAGCGTCACGTTTAGCGCTTCCGCTTCTGCGGTTAAACGGTTAACAATTTCTGCCAGCGTTAGCGAACCATACTTCTCGGGTTCACGGCTGCCGAGCATATTAAGGTTTGGTCCGTTCAAAAGCAAAATGCGAAACTTATCAGCCATTGTGCAGCTATCTCCTGCTAATCTCGGGCAAAAAACAAAATATACCTTCGATGCGCGCTTGTCACCTTTTCAGGGTTCGAAAATCCCTTCAGGAAAACCAAAGTCGCACATTATAACGATTTCGTAGCAATTGGCAGCTAAATACTGGTCTTATCAGGGAAGATTATCAACCGCTATCGTAAAAAGAGTCGCGGTTGATAAACGTTCTGCGGGGAACTGCACATATCCGGAGATTAGCGCCACCACTGGCGAAACTTCTTATAGCGGCTGGCTAAAAGTACCATTGCCAGCCCGGCATAAATCAGCGGCTGCGGCGATAAAATTTTCACCGACCATAGATAATGTATAGGGGCGAGGATCGCGACCAGATAGACGAAGTTGTGCAATGTTTGCCAACGACGGCCTAATTTTCGTTGCATGTACTGGGTTGACGTCGCCGCCAGCGCCAGTAAAACCAGCCAACTGATTAAACCAAGCGTGAGATACGGACGGTTGATTATCTCGGAACCGAGTAACGCCAGATTGTTAATGCCTAGCTCCAGCAGCGTATAGCTGGTGAGATGCAACGTTGCCCAGGCAAAGCACCATAACCCTAATAAACGACGGGTGCGTATCAATAATGGCTGTTTAGCGTAACGCGCCAGCGGCGTAATAAGCAAGGTGGCAAGCAAAAACTTCAGTGCCATCCGTCCGGTAAAATGCTGGATATCCTTCGCCGGATCGGCGCTGAAGTAGCCCTGATGCCCGGCCCAGAACAGCCAGACCAGCGGTAAAAAACCGGCTAAATGCAGCACAACTTTCAGCCAGCCTATCTGTTTAACGCTCAGACGCACTAGAAATTCTCCCGTAAGTTAAGTCCGCGATACAGCGAGGCGACTTCCTCGGCATAGCCATTAAACAGCAGCGTTGGCTGGCGTTTTACGTCGAGTACGCCGCCGGCGCCGATGAACCGCTCGCTGGCCTGCGACCAGCGCGGATGATCGACGTGCGGGTTCACATTGGCATAGAAACCGTATTCATCCGGCGCCGCCAGATTCCAGGTGGTCGGCGGCCGCTCGCGGGTTAACTCAATACTCACGATCGATTTAATCCCTTTAAAGCCGTACTTCCACGGCACGGTCAGGCGGATGGGCGCGCCGTTTTGCGGCGGCAACGCTTTCCCGTAGACGCCAACGGTCATCAGCGTGAGCGGGTGCATCGCTTCATCAAGGCGCAATCCTTCGACATAGGGATAGGCCAGGCCGCCGCCGATGAAGCGATCTTTTTGTCCCGGCATCTGTTCCGGCGCATACAGCGTTTTGAAAGCGACGTAGCGGGCGTTGCTGGTGGGCTCCACCAGCGAGAGCAGTTTATGCAGGGGGAAGCCGACCCACGGTACGACCATCGACCAGGCCTCCACGCAGCGCATACGATAAATTCGTTCTTCCAGCGGGAAGCGACGGGTCAGGTCGTCGTGATCGAGCGTCAGGGGTTTGGCGACTTCGCCGCCGATGGTAAGCGTCCAGGGGTCAGTGCGCAGGCTGCCTGCGTTAGCCGCCGGATCGGCTTTATCGAGGCCGAATTCGTAGAAGTTGTTGTAGCCGGCGACTTTATCTTCCGGGGTGAGGGCGAGCTTACTTTGCCATGCTGCGGGTTTATCAAAGGTGAGGGCCTTTCCGGCGGGCGCCGGCGGGCGGTCATGGCCTTTGAACCAATCGAGCAGGTCGGCATGGGCCTTTGTTGAGAGCGACATCGCCGTCGCGCCGATACCGAGCATTTTCAGCACCTGGCGGCGCTGCAGGTTAAATACCGATTCCGCCGTTACGTCGGCTTCCGTCAGTTTTCTGGTTTTCATGGCGTCCTCCGTCATACTTTTTCCTAAGCATGACGGAGGCGGAGCGCGATCGCGAATATGTCACGAAAAATTGCAGATTAGCCGATTTTGACCAGCGTACGACCCTGGATCTGGTTGTTCATGATTTTATCGGCGAAGGCCGGGGCATCGGCAAGGGAGATTTCAGTCGCGCTTTGCGCGTAAAAAGATTCCGGCAGATCGCGCGTCAACCGGCGCCAGGCTTCGGCGCGGCGCGCAGGCGGGGTCATTACCGAATCGACGCCCTGCAGGCGTACGTTGCGTAGGATGAACGGCATCACGGTGGTCGGCAGCGCGAAACCGCCCGCCAGGCCGCAGGCCGCGACGCAGCCGCCATAGTTCATCTGCGCCAGTACCTTCGCCAGTACTTTATCGCCGACGGTATCGATAGCGCCCGCCCAGATTTGTTTTTCCAGCGGCCGGGTCTCGGTAAACTCATCGCGGCCCAGAATACGCTGCGCGCCGAGGCTTTTCAGAAAGTCATGGGTGCTTTCGCGACCGGAAACCGCCGCCACCTGATAACCCAGATGATGCAGCAGAGCGACCGCCGTGCTGCCGACGCCGCCGCTGGCGCCTGTTACGACGATCTCGCCATCCTGCGGTCGTACGCCGGCGTCTTCCAGCGCCATCACGCATAGCATGGCGGTAAAGCCTGCGGTACCGATGGTCATCGCTTTGCGTCCGTCGAGACCTTCAGGCATGGCCACCAGCCATTCACCTTTGACGCGGGCGCGCTCGGCCAGGCCGCCCCAATGGTTTTCTCCCACGCCCCAACCGGTGAGCAACACCTGCTGGCCAACGTGAAAACGCGGATCTTCGCTGGCATGGACGGTACCGGCAAAATCGATACCAGGAATCATCGGAAAGTTGCGGATAATTTTTCCTTTGCCGGTAATGGCCAGGGCATCTTTATAATTGAGGCTCGACCAGTGAATATCGACCGTCACATCGCCTGGCGGCAGCAGGTTGGCATCGATGTTTTGCACCGAGGAAAGGGTTTTGCCATCCTGCTGTTCTAAGATTAAAGCCTGCATATGTGGTTCCTCGCGGTTTGAAGATTGGAAAAATTATTCTGCAGACTATACTCGCTAACGGCATTATTACGTGGATGTAACGCAATAAATTGCCAGATACGCCAGCTTTGGTAGTATGCGTCGCTTCAGAAAGTTAGTACTTACTTAAGCAAAAGTCTTAAAAGGGGCCCGAATGCCCTTCGGGTAGTTATTCACACGCGGAGTTAACACAGGGATGCGATTAACGACGAAATTCTCAGCATTTGTTACGCTGCTCACCAGCCTGACGATTTTTGTCACGCTCATCGGCGCGTCGCTGAGCTTTTACAACGGCATTCAGATTAAAGTTGAGAATCGCGTGCAGGCGGTGGCGACGATGCTGGACAGCCGCCTGGTAACCACCTCTTTTGAAAAGCTCGAACCGCAAATGGACGAGCTGCTGACGCCGGTAGAAGTCGAACATATTGATTTTCTGCTCAACGGCAAATCGCTTTACAGCCATACCCGCGGCGACAGTTATCGTCCGCTGGGCAGTAACAACCAGTATCGTGAAATGACGGTACCCTCGCTCAAACATCCCGGAATTTCGATTCGTCTGGTCTACATGGACCCGATGGTCAATTATTTCCGCTCGCTTCACGTCACCGCGCCGCTCTCCTTCGCCATCGGCTTCATGGTGCTGATTATCTTCTTTTCGATTCGCTGGATCCGCCGCCAGCTGGCGGGGCAAGAACTACTGGAGCTGCGCGCGCGGCGCATTCTCAGCGGCGAGCGCGGGCCGCAGGTGCGCGGTTCGGTTCATGAATGGCCGGCCAGTACCAGCAGCGCGCTGGATATGCTGCTCTCGGAACTGCAGTTCGCCAGCGATCAGCGCAGCCGCATGGATACCCTGATTCGATCCTACGCCGCTCAGGATTCCAAAACCGGCCTCAATAACCGCCTGTTCTTTGATAACCAGCTGGCGACGCTGCTGGACGATCAGGAAAAGGTAGGGGCGCACGGTATCGTGATGATGATTCGCCTGCCGGAGTTTGATCTGCTGCGCGACAACTGGGGACGGGCGGCGGCGGAAGAGCATTACTTCACGCTAATTAATTTGCTGTCTACTTTTATTATGCGCTATCCCGGCTCGCTACTGGCGCGCTATCACCGTAGCGATTTCGCCGTCTTATTGCCGCATCGCACTTTAAAAGAGGCTGATAGTATCGCCGGGCAGTTACTCAAGGCGATGGATGCGCTGCCGTCAACGCGGGTGCTGGATAAAGACGACACGATGCATATCGGCATCTGCGCGTTCCGCAGCGGCCAGTCCACTTCTCAGGTGATGGAACACGCCGAAGCGGCTACCCGCAACGCCGTGCTACAGGGGAGTAATAGCTGGGCGGTTTACGATGATTCACTGCCGGAGAAAGGGCGCGGCAACGTGCGCTGGCGGACGCTTATCGAGCAGATGCTCAGCCGCGGCGGCCCGCGCTTGTATCAGAAACCGGCGGTCATGCGCGATGGGCGGGTACATCATCGCGAGCTAATGTGTCGCATCTATGACGGTAAAGAAGAGGTGATTGCCGCCGAGTATATGCCAATGGTGCAGCAGTTTGGCTTAGCGGAAGAGTACGATCGCCTACAGATTACGCGTTTGCTGCCGTTATTAAGTTATTGGCCTGATCAAACGCTGGCCCTGCAGGTGACCGTGGAGTCGCTGATTCGCCCGCGTTTCCAGCGTTGGCTGCGCGATACCATGATGCAGTGCGAAAAATCACAACGTCGGCGGATTATTTTTGAACTTGCAGAGGCGGATGTTTGTCAATATATCGGCCGTTTACACCCGGTTATGCGGTTGATAAACGCGCTGGGCATTCGCGTCGCCGTGGTTCAGGCCGGGTTGACGTTGGTTGGCACCAGTTGGATCAAGCAGCTGGACGTGGAAGTGATAAAGCTGCATCAAGGGCTATCGCGCAATATTGAAAAACGCAGCGAGAACCAGTTACTGGTTCAAAGTCTGGTGGAGGCCTGTAAAGGGATGCCGGTACAGGTTTTTGCGACGGGAGTACGCAGTCGCAGCGAGTGGCAGGTGCTGTCGCAATGCGGCGTGACCGGCGGGCAGGGGGAATTTTTTGCCGCCTCACAGCCACTTGACACAAATGTGAAAAAATATTCGCAAAGATACTCTGTTTGATCTGCCGTTTGGCGTGATTTCACGTAGAATAACGCGCGCCATAGTAAAGGGGGTGTGCTTGTCTACCCGCCGGAATGTCGCAACTTACGCAAGACTGACCTTTGACAGGTACAAACAGAGCACGGAGCGCAGCTGATTTATTCAGCGCCGAAGGGACTTCGTAAATGTTTGTAACAAAGGAAATGAACTGCACTAATTTTCACCGTAGCAGATGATTTTTGCGCCTTGTCGCTGCTGCGTGTGGTTGGTAAAGTAAGCGGATTTTGTTTTCCGCCCCAGCTTTCAGGATTATCCCTTAGTATGTTAAAAAAATTTCGTGGCATGTTTTCCAATGACCTGTCCATTGACCTGGGTACCGCGAATACCCTTATTTATGTAAAAGGACAAGGCATCGTATTGAATGAGCCTTCCGTTGTGGCCATTCGTCAGGATCGTGCCGGTTCGCCGAAAAGCGTTGCCGCTGTAGGTCATGAAGCGAAGCAGATGCTGGGCCGTACGCCGGGCAACATCGCGGCGATTCGCCCGATGAAAGACGGCGTTATCGCCGACTTCTTCGTGACTGAAAAGATGCTGCAACACTTTATTAAACAGGTGCATAGCAACAGCTTTATGCGCCCGAGCCCGCGTGTGCTGGTGTGCGTGCCGGTTGGCGCGACCCAGGTTGAGCGTCGTGCTATCCGCGAATCCGCGCAGGGTGCTGGCGCCCGTGAAGTTTTCCTGATCGAAGAGCCGATGGCGGCCGCGATCGGCGCAGGCTTACCGGTTTCTGAAGCGACCGGTTCTATGGTTGTTGATATCGGCGGCGGTACTACCGAAGTCGCGGTTATCTCCCTGAACGGCGTGGTCTACTCTTCTTCCGTACGTATCGGCGGCGACCGTTTCGATGAAGCCGTGATCAATTACGTGCGTCGTAACTACGGTTCCCTGATCGGCGAAGCGACCGCTGAGCGTATCAAACACGAAATCGGTTCCGCTTACCCGGGTGATGAAGTACGCGAAATCGAAGTGCGCGGCCGTAACCTGGCTGAAGGCGTTCCACGCGGCTTCACCCTGAATTCCAACGAAATCCTCGAAGCGCTGCAGGAGCCGCTGACCGGCATCGTCAGCGCCGTTATGGTCGCGCTGGAGCAGTGCCCGCCGGAGCTGGCATCCGATATCTCCGAGCGCGGTATGGTCCTGACCGGCGGCGGTGCGCTGCTGCGCAACCTTGACCGTCTGTTAATGGAAGAGACAGGGATCCCTGTCGTAGTTGCAGAAGATCCACTGACCTGCGTCGCTCGTGGCGGCGGTAAGGCGCTGGAAATGATCGATATGCACGGCGGCGACTTGTTCAGCGAAGAGTAGTCAGCCTGAAGGTCTGGGGCAGCTTAAGGGCTGCCTCTGGTCTTTACTGACACGAGAATACGCATAGCCTATGAAGCCAATTTTTAGCCGTGGCCCGTCGCTACAGATTCGCCTTATTCTGGCGGTTTTGGTGGCGCTTGGCGTCATTATCGCCGACAGCCGCCTGGGTACGTTCAGCCAGATTCGAACGTACATGGACACTGCCGTCAGTCCTTTCTACTTTATCTCAAATGGTCCCCGGGAACTGCTCGACAGCGTATCGCAATCGCTGGCGACCCGCGATCAGCTCGAACTGGAAAACCGCGCGCTGCGTCAGGAGTTATTGCTGAAAAACAGCGATCTGCTGATGCTTGGCCAATACAAACAAGAAAATGCCCGCCTGCGTGAACTGCTAGGCTCGCCGCTGCGTCAGGACGAGCAGAAGATGGTAACTCAGGTTATCTCGACGGTTAACGACCCCTACAGCGATCAGGTCGTTATCGACAAGGGCAGCGTTAACGGCGTTTATGAAGGCCAGCCGGTTATCAGCGACAAGGGCGTTGTCGGTCAGGTGGTGGCGGTAGCGAAAATGACCAGCCGCGTGCTGCTGATTTGCGATGCGACCCATGCCTTGCCGATTCAGGTGCTGCGTAACGATATCCGCGTGATTGCCGCCGGTAACGGCTGCACTGATGATTTACAGCTTGAACATCTGCCGGCGAATACCGATATTCGCGTCGGCGATGTGCTGGTGACTTCCGGGCTCGGCGGACGCTTCCCGGAAGGGTATCCGGTTGGGGTGGTCTCCTCGGTACGTCTGGATACTCAGCGTGCTTACACGGTAATCCAGGCTCGTCCGACTGCCGGGCTGCAGCGTTTACGCTATCTGCTGCTGCTGTGGGGCGCCGATCGTAACGGCGCCAACCCAATGACCCCGGAAGAGGTTCACCGCGTTGCCAATGAACGCCTGATGCAAATGATGCCGCAGGTGCTGCCTGCGCCTGATGCGATGGGGCCGCAGATGCCGGCGCCGGCGACGGGCCTGACGCCGCCGCCGTCCGCGCAACCTCTGCCAGCAGGGGGGCAATAGTGGCAAGTTATCGTAGCCAGGGACGCTGGGTTATCTGGCTCTCGTTTCTTATTGCGCTATTGCTGCAGATTATGCCCTGGCCGCAGGACATCACCGTCTTCCGGCCAAACTGGGTGTTGTTGATTCTGCTTTACTGGATCCTGGCGCTGCCGCATCGGGTTAACGTCGGTACCGGCTTTGTGATGGGGGCGATTCTCGACCTCATCAGCGGTTCGACGCTTGGCGTACGCGCGCTGTCGTTAAGTATCGTTGCCTATCTGGTCGCTTTAAAATATCAGCTGTTCCGTAATCTGGCGCTCTGGCAACAGGCGCTGGTGGTCATGCTGTTGTCTCTTGCCGTTGATATCATTGTTTTCTGGGCAGAGTTTTTAGTGATCAACGTCTCTTTCCGTCCGGAAGTGTTCTGGAGTAGTGTAGTAAACGGTGTGCTCTGGCCGTGGCTATTCCTGCTAATGCGTAAAGTGCGTCAGCAATTTGCGGTTCAATAAAGGTTGATATGACAACTCTGTATCTGGCTTCTGGTTCCCCGCGTCGGCAGGAACTGTTAACTCAGCTTGGCCTCTCTTTCGAACGCCTGGTTCCGGGTATTGAGGAACGGCGCGGCCCTCAGGAGAGCGCTGCGCATTATGTTGCGCGTCTGGCGCGAGAAAAAGCGCTGGCTGGCGTGGCTATGGCGCCGCGAGATCTGCCGGTGTTGGGGGCGGATACGATTGTCATTCTTAACGGCGAAGTGCTGGAAAAGCCGCGCGATGCCGGGCACGCCGCAGAAATGCTTCGCATGCTTTCCGGAAAAACCCACCAGGTGATGACCGCGGTGGCGTTGGCGGATAAGCAGCAAACGCTGGATTGTCTGGTGGTGACGGAAGTGACCTTCCGTCTGCTCTCCGAGCAGGATATCGCTACCTACGTAGCCAGCGGCGAACCTTTAGATAAAGCAGGCGCATACGGTATTCAAGGGTTGGGTGGTTGTTTTGTCAGGAAGATAAATGGCAGCTATCACGCCGTAGTCGGCTTACCGCTGGTGGAAACGTATGAGTTGCTGAGTAACTTTAACTCACTGCGTGAAGAAAAGGGATAAAGATGACGGCTGAATTATTAGTTAACGTAACGCCATCCGAGACGCGCGTCGCGTATATCGATGGCGGGATCCTGCAGGAAATTCATATTGAGAGAGAAGCGCGGCGCGGAATCGTAGGCAATATCTACAAAGGTCGTGTCAGTCGCGTGTTGCCTGGAATGCAGGCGGCTTTTGTAGATATTGGCCTGGATAAGGCCGCCTTCCTGCATGCTTCCGATATCATGCCGCACACCGAGTGCGTGGCGGGTGAAGAGCAGAAGCAGTTTACCGTTCGCGATATTTCCGAACTGGTGCGTCAGGGCCAGGACCTGATGGTACAGGTGGTGAAAGATCCGCTGGGCACCAAAGGCGCGCGTCTGACCACCGACATCACCATACCTTCCCGCTATTTAGTGTTTATGCCCGGCGCTTCGCACGTCGGCGTATCGCAGCGTATTGAAAGCGAGGCCGAGCGCGAACGCCTGAAAAGCGTGGTCACCGAATATTGCGACGAGCAGGGTGGGTTTATTATCCGCACCGCGGCGGAAGGCGTGCATGAGCAAGAGATGGCGGCGGATGCGGCCTACCTTAAGCGCGTCTGGACCAAAGTCATGGAGCGCAAAAAGCGCAACCAGACCCGTTATCAGATGTACGGCGAGCTGGCGCTGGCCCAGCGCGTGCTGCGCGATTTCGCCGATGCTCAGCTTGACCGCATTCGCGTGGATTCGCGCCTGACCTACGAGGCGCTGCTGGAGTTCACCGCGGAATACATCCCTGAAATGACCAGCAAGCTGGAACATTACAGCGGCCGCCAGCCTATTTTCGATCTCTTTGACGTTGAGAACGAAATCCAGCGCGCGCTGGAGCGTAAAGTCGAGCTGAAATCAGGCGGCTATCTGATCATCGATCAGACCGAAGCGATGACCACCATCGATATCAACACCGGGGCGTTCGTTGGCCACCGCAATCTCGACGACACTATCTTCAATACCAATATTGAAGCCACGCAGGCCATCGCGCGCCAGCTGCGTCTGCGTAACCTGGGCGGCATTATCATCATTGATTTTATCGATATGAATAATGAAGATCATCGTCGTCGGGTACTGCATTCGCTGGAGCAGGCGCTGAGTAAAGACCGGGTGAAAACCAGCATTAACGGCTTCTCGCAGCTGGGGCTGGTCGAGATGACCCGTAAACGCACCCGCGAAAGCGTGGAACATGTGCTGTGTAACGAGTGTCCTACCTGTCATGGGCGCGGCACGGTAAAGTCGGTCGAAACGGTCTGTTATGAGATCATGCGCGAGATAGTCCGCGTGCATCATGCGTATGACTCAGACCGCTTCCTGGTCTATGCTTCACCTGCCGTCGCGGAAGCTCTGAAAGGGGAAGAGTCCCACGCGCTGGCGGAAGTCGAAATCTTTGTCGGCAAGCAGGTTAAAGTACAAATTGAGCCGCTCTATAATCAAGAGCAGTTCGATGTGGTAATGATGTAATCATTCAGCCCGTCGTTCCCGATGGCGTCGGGGGCGGTAAACAGGCGGGCTGAAGGATGAGGCGTAACAGGCTGACAAGGAGAGATGCGTTGAGGCGATGGCCCGGGATATTACTGCTCACCGTGGCAACCGTGGTGGTGATTGTTGCGCTGCTGGTGAGCGGCCTGCGTCTGGCATTGCCGCAGCTAAATAACTGGCGTCCCCAACTGCTGGAGAAAATTACCGCAGTATCCGGGGTGGCGGTCGATGCCTCGCAGATCAACGCCAACTGGGAAAACTTCGGCCCGACGCTGGACGTTCGCGATATTAAAGCCACCTTGAAAGACGGTGGCGAAATGACGATCAAACGGGTTACCCTTGCGCTCGACGTCTGGCAAAGCCTGCTACATATGCGCTGGCAGTTCCGCGACCTGACCTTCTGGCAGCTGCAAATCCACACCAATACCCCCATCCAGACCAACGACGACGGCGCCAGCCTGAAGACCGACCGAATCAGCGATCTGTTCCTGCGTCAGTTTGACCACTTTATTCTCCGCGATAGCCATTTGAGCTTCCTGACGATTTCCGGTCAGCGTGCTGAACTGGCGATCCCGCAGCTTACCTGGCTTAATGGTAAAAACCGCCACCGCGCCGAGGGACAACTGAGCCTTTCGAGCCTCACCGGCCAGCACGGCGTCATGCAGGTGCGGATGGATTTACGTGACGAGAACGGCCTGCTCAATAAGGGGCGCCTCTGGTTACAAGCCGACGACATCGACGTTAAACCCTGGCTCGGGCGCTGGATGCAGGACAACATCGCCCTGCAGAGCGCGCGCTTTAGTCTCGAAGGTTGGATGACCATCGATAAAGGCGATGTCGCCAGCGGCGATGTGTGGCTGAAAAAAGGCGGCGCCAGCTGGCAGGGTGACAAGCATCTGCATCAGCTGTCGGTGGATAACCTGACGGCGCATATCACACGCGAAAATCAAAGTTGGGCATTTCATATCCCCGACACGCGGATCTCGATAGACGGTAAAGCCTGGCCGCGCGGCGCGCTGGCGATGGCGTGGATCCCGGCGCAGGAAGTGGGTGGTAATAACAATCAGCGTAGCGATGAGCTGCGCATCCGCGCCAGCAATCTCGAGCTTGGCGGCCTGACCGGTCTGCAGCCGATGGCCGATAAGCTGGCGCCGAGCTTTGGCGAAGTGTGGCGAACTACCCAGCCGAGCGGCAAGATCAACCTGTTGGCATTGGATATCCCGCTGCAGGCAACGGAAAAGACCCGTTTCCAGGCCGACTGGAGCGATCTGGCGTGGAAGCAGTGGAAGCTGCTGCCGGGGGCCGAGCACTTTTCCGGCAGCCTGAGCGGCAGCGTTGAAAACGGCGAACTGCGCGCGCATATGACCCAGGCGAAAATGCCCTATGAAACGGTCTTTCGCGCGCCGCTGGAGATAGCCCAGGGCGATGCGACTCTGAGCTGGGAGAAGAACAGCAAGGGCTTTATGCTGGATGGCCGCGATATCGACGTACAGGCTACCGGCGTTCGCGCGCGCGGCGGCTTCCGCTATCTGCAGCCGGAAGGCGATGAGCCGTGGTTAGGCATCCTGGCGGGTATCAGTACCAACGATGGCGGCCAGGCGTGGCGTTATTTCCCGGAAAACCTGATGGGCAAAGCGCTGGTGGATTACCTGAGCGGCGCAATTAAGAGTGGCCAGGCCAGCAATGCCACCCTGGTTTACGGCGGCAACCCGCATCTGTTCCCTTATGAGCATAACGAAGGCCTATTCCAGGTCTCGGTACCGCTGAAGAACGCGACCTTCGCCTTCCAGCCGGACTGGCCAGCGCTGACCGGCCTGGATATCAACCTTAACTTCGTTAATAACGGCCTGTGGATGAAGGCGGATAAAGCGATGCTGGGCAACGTCACCGCCAGCAACCTTGACGCGGTGATCCCCGACTATTCCCATGAAAAACTGTTTATTGATGCCGATGTTAACGGACCGGGCAAAGAGGTCGGCCCTTATTTCAAACAGACCCCGCTGAAGGATTCGCTCGGCTCGGCGCTGGATGAACTGCAGCTGGATGGTAATGTGAGCGCTCGCTTACATCTTGCTATCCCGCTCGATGGCGAGATGACCACCGCCAAAGGCGATGTGCGGCTGAAAAATAACGATCTGTTTATCAAGCCGATTGACGCGACGCTGAAGAACCTCAATGGTCAGTTCAGCTTTGAGAACGGAGATTTAAAAAGCGGGCCGCTAAGCGCGACCTGGTTTAATCAACCGCTGAACCTCAATTTCACCACTACTGAAGGGGCGAAAGCCTTCCTCGTTGACGTCGGCATGAACGCTAACTGGCAGCCGACGCGTACCGGCCTGCTGCCGAAAGCGGTCAATGATGAACTCAGCGGCAGCGTCCCCTGGGATGGCAAAGTGGCCATTGAGTTACCGTATCACGGTAGCGCGAGCTACAAAGTCGATATCAACGGCGATCTGAAAAATGTGAGTAGTCACTTACCTGCGCCGGTGAATAAATCGGCGGGCGAACCGTTGCCGGTGAAAATCAACGTGACCGGTGGCTTAAACAGCTTCGATCTGACCGGCAACATCGGCAGCAAGAACCACGTCAATAGCCGCTGGTTACTGAATAATAAGCTGACGCTCGACCGGGCGATTCTGACCTCCGACAGCAAAGCGATTCCTTCGCTGCCTGAAGCATCAGGCGTCGAGCTGAACATGCCGGCGATGGATGGCGCGCAATGGCTGGCGTTGTTCCAGCGGGGGGCCGTCAACGAAGTGAGCAGTAATATGGCTTTCCCTGAGCGCGTGACGCTTCGTACACCGTCGCTGGCGTTCGCCGGGCAAAACTGGAATAACGTCAGTCTGGTCTCCCAGCCTGACGGTAGCGGCTCGAAGGTGGAGGCGCAGGGGCGCGAAATCAACGCTACGTTGACGATGCATAAGAACGCGCCCTGGCTGGCGGCTATTCGCTATCTCTATTACAACCCTTCCAGCGATAACAACGGCACGGCGAAAAAAGAGAGCGGCCCGCTGGCTGATACCCGTCTGGATTTCCGCGGCTGGCCTGATTTACAGCTGCGCTGTAAAGAGTGCTGGCTGTGGGGGCAAAAATATGGGCGAATCGACGGTGACTTCGATATCAAGGGCGATACGCTCACCCTCAGTAATGGCCTGGTGGATACCGGCTTTGGCCGGCTCACTACCGATGGCGTCTGGGTGAATGCGCCCGGCGGCGTGCGTACCTCGCTGAAAGGCAAGCTGCACGGTAATAAAACGGATGACTTCGTGAACTTCTTTGGCGTTTCGACGCCGGTAAAAGGCTCGTCGTTTGATGTCGATTACGATCTGCACTGGCGCGCGCCGCCATGGCAGCCTGATGTCGCTTCGCTGAACGGGATCCTCAAAAGCCGCCTCGGCAAAGGCGAGTTTACTGACCTGAGCACCGGTCATGCCGGTCAGCTGTTACGGCTATTGAGCGTTGACGCGCTGCTGCGTAAGCTACGCTTCGATTTCAGCGACACCTTCCAGGAAGGCTTCTGGTTTGATTCGATTCGCAGTACGGCATGGATTAAAGACGGCGTATTGAATACGGATGATACGCTGGTGGATGGCCTTGAAGCCGACATCGCGATGAAAGGTTCGGTCGATCTGGTGCGCCGTCGTTTAGATTTACAAGCGGTGGTGGCGCCGGAAATATCGGCGACCGTGGGCGTAGCGGCGGCATTCGCCGTCAACCCGATCGTCGGCGCGGCGGTTTTTGCCGCCAGCAAGGTGCTTGGGCCGCTGTGGAACAAAGTGTCGATTCTGCGCTATCGCATTACGGGTCCAATCGATCAGCCGGAAATCAACGAAGTGCTGCGCCAGGCGCGCAGCAACAAAAAGCAATGATTTGACGAGTACGGGGAATTATCGCACTCTCAATAGAGGGCATTTTCTCCCCGTCATCTTTTTCGCCGCATGGCATTCCCCTGTGTCAGGCGGCAATAAACGAGTAGCGTAACGATGAGTTTGAACCTGGTAAGTGAACAATTACTGTCGGCAAATGGCCTGAATCATCAGGACCTGTTTGCCATTCTTGGCCAACTGGCTGAGCGCCGTCTCGATTACGGCGATCTTTATTTTCAGTCGAGCTATCACGAATCCTGGGTTCTGGAAGACAGCATCATTAAAGATGGGTCGTACAATATTGACCAAGGCGTAGGCGTCCGGGCGGTAAGCGGCGAGAAAACTGGTTTTGCCTATGCGGACCAAATCAGCAAACTGGCGCTTGAGCAGAGCGCGCAGGCGGCGCGTACTATCGTCCGCGACCATGGCGACGGCAAAGTGCAGACGCTCGGCGCGGTGGAGTACAGCTCTCTCTATACCAGCGTCGATCCGCTGCAGAGCATGAGCCGTGAAGAGAAACTGGATATTCTGCGCCGCGTCGATAAGGTGGCGCGTGCCGCCGATAAGCGCGTGCAGGAAGTTTCCGCCAGTCTGAGCGGCGTCTACGAGCTTATCCTGGTAGCGGCAACGGACGGGACGCTGGCCGCTGATGTCCGTCCGCTGGTTCGTCTCTCCGTGAGCGTGCTGGTGGAGGAAGACGGCAAACGCGAGCGCGGCGCCAGTGGCGGCGGAGGACGGTTTGGCTATGATTATTTCCTCGCGCCGCTGGATGGCGACGTACGGGCGGATGTCTGGGCGCGTGAAGCGGTACGTATGGCATTAGTCAATCTGTCCGCGGTTGCGGCGCCAGCCGGTATGCTGCCGGTGGTGCTTGGCGCGGGCTGGCCTGGCGTGCTGCTGCATGAAGCCGTCGGCCACGGCCTGGAAGGTGACTTTAACCGTCGCGGCACCTCGGTCTTCAGCGGTCACATGGGCGAATTAGTCGCCTCTGAACTGTGCACCGTCGTGGATGACGGCACCATGGCCGATCGCCGTGGTTCGGTCGCGATTGATGACGAAGGTACGCCGGGTCAATACAACGTGCTTATCGAAAACGGCGTCCTGAAAGGTTATATGCAGGATAAGCTCAACGCGCGTCTGATGGGCGTCGCGCCGACCGGTAATGGTCGCCGCGAATCTTATGCGCATCTGCCGATGCCGCGGATGACCAACACCTATATGCTGGCCGGTAAGTCGACGCCGCAGGAGATTATCGAATCGGTCGATTACGGTATCTATGCGCCGAACTTTGGCGGCGGTCAGGTGGACATTACCTCCGGTAAATTTGTCTTCTCGACCTCGGAAGCCTATCTGATTGAAAAAGGCAAAGTGACCAAGGCAGTCAAAGGCGCGACGCTAATCGGTTCCGGTATCGAAGCGATGCAGCAGATTTCCATGGTCGGTAACGATCTGAAGCTGGATAGCGGCGTTGGCGTGTGCGGTAAAGAAGGGCAGAGCGTGCCGGTCGGCGTCGGCCAGCCGACGCTGAAAGTCGACAACCTTACCGTTGGCGGCACCGCCTGATAACCTCTGGTCCCGGCGGCGCGGTGCCGCTGCCGGGATGTCAGTTAACGGGTCATCCCGCGCCCGTGCATTCCCTGATAGATCTTCGCCACCTCGACAAAATAATCCGTCAGATAGTTAATACATACCTGCACCTTCAGCGGCAGCTTATCTTTTTCGGTATATAGCGCATAGACCGGTCGCGGATCCGATTGATAGCTCGGCAGCAGGATCTCCAGTTCACCGCGGTTGATCTCGTCGATCGCCCACATCAGCGGAACGTAGGCCACGCCAACGCCGGCAGTCAGCCAGCGGATCAGCGTCATCGGGTCGTTGGTGACGAAGCGTCCTTGTGGGATCAGGCGCGTTGAGATCCCCTCCGGGGCGATAATTTCGAACTCATTATCTGGCCGTACGCTATATTCCAGCCACGAGTGGCTGGCAAGATCCGCTGGTTTTTCCGGACATCCCGCGTGCTGAAGATAGCTTTTCGCCGCGCAGAGCACCATTGGCATTGAGCCTAACCGCCGCGAGAAGAGGCTGGAATCCTGCAATGCGCCGACGCGTATCACCACGTCGAGGCCGTCGGCAATCAGGTCCGGCGCGGGGATGCCGGTCACCAGATTAATCGATAAACCCGGATATTCTTTGAGCATTTCGGCGGTTATGCGCGCCAGCACATTCTGTGCCATAGTTGAAGAGCTACCGATGCGCAGCGTGCCGATAGGGGTATTGTTGAAGGCATACAGCTGTTCATGGACGTCCTGCGCTTCAAAGAGCATTCTTCGGCAGCCCTGGTAATAAATTTTACCCGCTTCTGTTAAGCCCAGGCTGCGGGTGCTGCGGTTGAGCAGCTTTACCTGAAGCTCGTCTTCCAGTTTAGCAACGGTCTGGCTGATAGATGAAACGCTCATCTGGAGCTGGCGTGCGGCGGCGGTGAAAGAGCCCAGCTCAACCACTTTGGCGAACACCGACATGCGTTTTAGTCGTTCCATTATTCACTCTGGCTTAAAAGTGATTTAGATCACATATTATAGATAAGGCTGCAATTGTTACGTTAATATATAGTTAGCTACATAATAAACGCATCACGCTACCACCTGTACGCTTCTTATCAAGGTCATCATGAGTCTGTTTCCTGTCATAGTGATTTTCGGCCTATCGTTTCCGCCGATCTTCTTTGAGCTGCTATTGTCGCTAGCCATCTTCTGGCTGGTGCACCGTTTGCTGGTTCCGACCGGTATTTATGATTTTGTCTGGCACCCTGCACTGTTTAATACTGCGCTGTATTGCTGTCTGTTTTATCTGATATCGCGCTTGTTCGTTTGAGGTCGATGTGAAAACACTAACAAGAAATATCCTGCGTACTGCCATCACTGTGATACTGGTTATTCTGGCGTTTATCGCTATTTTTCGCGCATGGGTGTACTACACCGCGTCGCCGTGGACGCGCGATGCGCGCTTTAGCGCCGATATCGTCGCCATCGCGCCGGACGTGTCGGGGCTCATTTCGCAAGTGAATGTCAAGGATAACCAACTGGTTAAGAAAGACCAGGTATTGTTCGTTATTGACCAACCTCGTTACCAAAAAGCGCTGGCGGAGGCGGAAGCCGACGTCTCTTATTACCAGACGCTGGCTCAGGAAAAACGCGTTGAAGCCGGGCGCCGTAACAGGCTCGGCGTGCAGGCCATGTCGCGCGAAGAGATTGACCAGGCCAACAACGTACTGCAAACCGTTGAGCATCAGCTGGCGAAAGCGGTGGCCAGCCGCGACTTAGCCAAGCTGGATCTTGAACGTACGGTTATCCGTGCGCCTGCCGATGGCTGGGTGACCAACCTGAACGTCTACTCCGGCGAATTCATCACCCGCGGTTCGACCGCGGTCGCTTTGGTGAAACAAAATACCTTCTACGTGATGGCCTATCTGGAAGAGACCAAGCTGGAAGGCGTGCGTCCGGGCTACCGCGCCGAAATCACCCCGCTCGGCAGTAGTAAGGTGATAAAAGGTACCGTCGACAGCGTTGCCGCGGGCGTAACCAACGCCAGCAGCAGCAGCGATGCGAAAGGCATGGCTTCTGTTGACTCCAACCTTGAGTGGGTACGTCTGGCGCAGCGCGTGCCGGTACGTATCCGTCTTGACCAGCAGCAGGGCAACCTCTGGCCGTCGGGCACCACTGCGACCGTTGTCATCACCGGCAAAGAAGATCGCGACGCCAGCCAGGCCAACTTCTTCCAGAAAGTCGCCATGCGCTTGCGTGAGTTTGGTTAATCGCCATGGGGACCTATACCATTGCTCCCCGGCATCTCCGCTTTGCCATTAAGCTTGCATGCGCGGTGGTGCTGGCGCTGTTCGTCGGCTTTCATTTTCAGCTTGAGACGCCGCGCTGGGCCGTATTGACCGCGGCTATCGTGACCGCCGGTCCGGCATTTGCCGCTGGCGGTGAGCCCTATTCCGGGGCGATTCGCTACCGCGGGATGCTGCGTATTGCCGGGACGTTTATCGGCTGTATTGCCGCGCTGGCGATCATCATCCTCATGATCCGCGCGCCGCTATTGATGATGCTGGTCTGCTGTCTCTGGGCCGGTTTCTGCACCTGGATCTCCTCGCTGGTGAAGGTCGAAAACTCCTACGCCTGGGGGCTGGCGGGTTATACGGCGCTGATTATCATCATCACCATTCATACCGACCCGATGCTGGCGCCGCAGTTTGCCGTCGAGCGCTGCAGCGAAATCGTCATCGGGATCGTCAGCGCCATCGTCGCTGACCTGCTATTTTCTCCGCGTTCTATCAAAAAAGAGATCGACCTCGAACTGGATAACCTGCTGCTGGATCAGTATCGCCTGATGCAGCTTTGTGTCGCCCATGGCGATAGCGAGGTGGTGGACAAAGCCTGGGGAGCGCTGGTGCGACGTACTGCCGCACTGGAAGGAATGCGCGGCAATCTGATCATGGAATCTTCGCGCTGGTCGAAGGTAAACCAGCGGCTAAAGGCGATCAACACGCTATCGCTGACGCTGATTACTCAGGCCTGCGAAACCTATCTGATTCAGAACTCTCGTCCGGAGATGGTGACTGACGACTACCGCGAGCTGTTCGCGGAGCCAGTGGAAACGGTACAGGATGTGCATCAACAGCTTAAGCGTATGCGCCGCTTCCTGACATGGAAAGGTGAACACAATACGCCGGTCACTATTTATAGCTGGGTCGGCGCGGCGACGCGTTACCTGCTGCTGAAGCGCGGCGTGGTCGGCAATACCAAAATCAGCCGTATCGAAGATGAAGTCTTACGCGGCGAAACGGTGGTGAAGGTTGAGTCCGCCGAGCGTCACCACGCGATGGTCAATTTCTGGCGAACCTCTATTTCGTGTATTCTCGGCACCTTGTTCTGGTTGTGGACCGGCTGGACATCCGGTAGCGGGGCGATGGTTATGATTGCCGTGGTGACCGCGCTGGCGATGCGTCTGCCTAACCCGAGGATGGTGGCCTTAGACTTCCTCTATGGCACCCTTGCCGCTCTACCGCTCGGCGCGCTGTTCTTCCTTGTCGTCATGCCTGCGACGCAGCAGAGCATGCTGTTACTGTGTATCAGCCTTGCCGCGATGGCGTTCTTTATCGGCATTGAGGTACAAAAGCGGCGGTTGGGATCGCTTGGGGCCCTGGCGAGCACCATCAATATTCTGGTGCTGGATAACCCGATGCAGTTCCAGTTTAGCCAGTTCCTCGATAGCGCCCTGGGGCAGATTGTCGGCTGTTTCCTCGCGCTGATGGTGATTCTGTTAGTGCGTGATAACTCGCAGGCCCGCACCGGACGGGTGCTATTGAACCAGTTCGTCTCGGCGGCGGTCTCTTCGCTGACCACGAATAGCGCCCGGCGTAAAGAGAACCATTTGCCGGCGCTGTATCAACAGCTATTTTTACTGCTGAACAAGTTTCCCGGCGATATCGCCCGCTTCCGGCTGGCGCTGACGCTGATTATTGCGCACCAGCGTCTACGCGATGCCCCGGTGCCGGTAAACGAGGATCTGTCGGCCTTCCACCGCCAGCTGCGGCGAACCGCCGATCACGTTATCTCCGCCGGCAGCGATGATAAGCGCCGCCGTTACTTTACCCGTCTGCTGGAAGAGCTTGATGTTTATCAGGAAAAACTCCTTCACTGGCAGGCGTCGCCCCAGGTCACTGAGCCGGTGCGACGGCTGGTCGATATGCTGAAGAAATATCAGCACGTGCTCACCAACAGCTAAGCTGCGAACCGACGCCCCGGCGTCGGTTTTTTTATCGCTATACTTATTTGGTGTAGAGGGACAGAGCTTAAGGGGCGCCGGGCAATGACTATTTATACCTTTGATTTTGATGAAATAGCTGAGCAACAGGATTTCTATCGCGAGTTTTCCCGCGCCTTCGCGCTACCGGATAAGCAGGTGGATAACCTCGACGCGCTGTGGAGCGCGGTGACGGGAGGGAGCTTACCGTTCCCGCTGGAGATTGAATTTGTTCATCTGGATGAAAAACAGCGTCGTCGCTTTGGCGCGTTAATTTTGCTGTTCGATGAAGCGGAAGAGGAGCTGGAAGGACTACTACGTTTCAATGCCCGTTGGGCATAAAAAAGCCCCCGGCAGGGCGGGGGCAAGTCGTCGGATAAGACGACGAGGGTTTATTTGTACAACTCAGCAGTCGCGTGCCAGCTGTCGCCGGTACGAGCTTCAATAATGCGGTAGCTGCTGGCGCCTTCTTTCTCGGCTTTAGCCGCCAGTTCCTGGCGCATATCCATTGGCGCGCTACCTACTTGAGATACAGAGATAGTGCCCATTGGTTGCAGATTTTGTGCTTGATCGGCGTTCACTTGCTGTACGGCTGCGCTTGCGCCGAAAGAGAGAACAGATGCCAGACCCAGGGATGCGATGATAATTGCGCTTTTCATAATCTTTACTCCAACCATTTGTGCAGCGGCGGGAGATTTCGTATGAACCCAGGCCGCTGAAGAGATACTGTTTCAGTTAATGACCGACAATCGTTAAAGCTTATTTATAAAGTTCAGCAGTGGCGTGCCAGTGGTCGCCGGTGCGAGCTTCGATAATGCGATAAGAAGAAGCACCTTCTTCTTGTGCTTTTTTGTTCAGCATTTCGTGCATATCCATCGGGGAAGAACCTACCGCGCCGATAGATACGGTGCCCAGTGACTGGCGGCTTTCCGCTTGAGTGCTGTTGATTGAATCAGCGGCGAAAGCGCCAAAGGACAGTACGGATAGCATGCTGAGTGCGGCTACAGTGGTTTTGATTTTCATGATGTTCACCTCGTCGAATTTTATTATTAGGGGGCTTTGTTTCGTGACCCTCATCACAAAATCAAGTATACACTAATCACTAAAAATATTAATACCATGCTAATTGTTTTCAGTGTAAATAATTTCCAAGAAATGTCGTTTTTATAACGTATAAGAATTAGAAATGTCATTCATGGGGTGAATATCATGATTATTTATATTTAAATCAAATAGATATTTCGCTTTGATCTTTTGTGCGCTTTAGCCGTTATCATTCGGTAAAGGAATGTATAGAGGTGGAAAACCACACTAAATGTTAAAAAAATGCTGCATTATTTGAAGGTGTGAGGGGGAGCGTTTTGCGGGGAAGAACCCTCTGGCGGGAACCAGAGGGGGAGCGTTTAGAGTTCCTGTTCGAACAGGACCAGAATCGCGTCGTAGAGATCTTTAACGGAAAAACCGCGGGCAGGGGTGGTAAAGATAGTGTCATCCCCCGCGATACTACCCAGAATACCTTCGGCTTTACCTAAGGAATCCAGCAGGCGTGCGATCAGCTGCGCCGCGCCGGGGCTGGTGTGAATCACTACCACCGCATCGTTATAATCGATGTCCAGCACCAGGTTTTTCAGCGGGCTGGAGGTCGTCGGCACGCCGAGTTCGGCAGGCAAACAGTAGACCATTTCCATTTTGGCGTTACGCGTGCGAACGGCGCCAAATTTTGTCAGCATGCGGGAAACTTTCGATTGGTTGATGTTCTCGAAACCTTCTTCCTGCAGCGCCTGAACGATTTCGCCTTGCGAGCTGAATTTTTCTTCTTTAAGCAGCGATTTAAACGCTTTAACCAGTTCTTCTTGTTTTGCCGAACTACGCATAAGTCACCCAGATTATGGTGGTAAAAACAACATCATTATGCATACAAGTGCATTTTTATGCAAATAATCCGCAAAGGAATAGCGTAAATAATGTTATGAAAGGCGCATATTTTAGCAAATAACCCTGATGAGGAACATGCCTGCATCACAGCGGGTAAATTGCTGTAAAAGTGAAATAAATGTTATGAAATTGATATTGTTTTGCCGAGCGAGCTGGGTGTATTGTAACCAATAGTCGATCCGGTACTACGGCTTTGCTGGATGGCCAGTCTCAGGAAGAAAAATGCGAATTTGCTGCATCATTGCGCGTACCCCGCATTCTTCAGCCATAATTATTGTAATTGTTCATCTTGTGAATTAAGGTCCAGGCGACGGAATAACGAAAGACTATACCCGTCATACTTCGAGCTGCATGTGCGTTGGCTGCAATCGTTCACCCCAGTCACTTACTTCAGTAAGCTCCTGGGGATTCACGCTCTTGCCGCCTTCCTGCAACTCGAATTATTCAGGGTGTAAATTAACCATAATAAGGAGTTTAGGATGAAAGTTGCAGTCCTCGGCGCCGCTGGTGGCATCGGCCAGGCGCTTGCCCTACTACTTAAGACCCAACTGCCTTCAGGTTCAGAGCTCTCGTTGTACGACATCGCTCCGGTTACGCCGGGCGTGGCGGTAGATCTAAGTCATATTCCCACAGATGTAAAAATCAAAGGTTTCTCCGGTGAAGATGCAACCCCGGCGCTGGAAGGCGCTGATGTGGTGCTGATTTCCGCCGGCGTCGCGCGCAAGCCCGGCATGGATCGTTCCGACTTATTTAATGTTAACGCCGGTATCGTTAAAAATCTGGTGCAGCAGATCGCAAAAACCTGTCCGCAGGCCTGCATCGGTATTATCACCAACCCGGTAAATACCACCGTCGCTATCGCCGCCGAAGTGCTGAAAAAAGCCGGCGTGTACGATAAAAACAAACTGTTTGGCGTCACCACGCTCGACATTATTCGCTCTAATACTTTTGTCGCCGAGCTGAAAGGCAAGTCGGCAACCGAGGTTGAAGTTCCGGTCATTGGCGGCCACTCTGGCGTCACTATCCTGCCTTTACTGTCGCAGATTTCTGGCGTCAGCTTTAGCGAGCAGGAAGTCGCGGATCTCACCAAACGTATTCAAAACGCCGGGACGGAAGTCGTGGAAGCGAAAGCGGGCGGCGGGTCGGCGACGCTGTCGATGGGCCAGGCGGCTGCGCGTTTCGGGCTCTCACTGGTGCGTGCCATGCAGGGTGAAAAAGGCGTGGTTGAATGTGCCTACGTCGAAGGTGACGGCCAGTATGCCCGTTTCTTCTCGCAGCCGCTGCTGCTGGGCAAAAATGGCGTGGAAGAGCGTCAGTCTATCGGTAAACTCAGCGCTTTTGAACAGCAGGCGCTGGAAGGCATGCTGGATACGCTGAAGAAAGATATCGCCCTCGGCGAGGATTTCGTCAACAAGTAACATCTCCTTAGCAGAAAAGCCGGAACCGTCGTTCCGGCTTTTTTATCGCCTCATCTCCCTGCCGAATGCGCCGCCTGGCGGCTAAATCTGCTAAAATCCCCGCGTCTTAAGCCCCACGCAATGAGGACGTTGTGAAAAAGATCGAAAGAAAGCAGACCAGGGACCACATTACGCAAATCATTCGCTATCAAATTCTTTCCGGAGCGATAAAACCGGGAGATGAGCTGGCGCAGGAGAGTATTGCTGAGCAGCTAGGGCTTTCACGTATGCCGGTTAGAGAAGCGTTGCAGTCTCTTGAACAAGAGGGGTTTCTGGTGCGCTTGCCTAACCGTCATATGCAGGTATCAAAGCTGGTGCCCGATGATGTTAGCCATATTTTTCGCGTGATCGCGGTGATGGCTGCCGAATTGTTCACTCTCGTGCCGGCAAACCAGGGGGAATTGCTGCTCGGGCGCGCGCAAGCGCTGGCGCAGCCTGGCGACAAAACTCGCGAACTGGAATTTCATCAGTTGCTGATTTCTTATCTCGATAACCGCTATCTGGCGAAGGCGTATCAGCAATTTTTGGATGGATATATTTCTTATGTCATCCTGTATCTGAAAGACGATAGCCAGGAATCGGCACTGATACTACATGAACTGGCTGGAGCCATTAGCCGCGGCGATGTGGGCAATATTGCTCAGGCAACACAGCGTTATTTCCTCATGCTTGCGGAAATTATGCGTCAACATATGAAGGATTGGGAAAGTGCAGAAGCCTAAATTAGGGAAAATTAAGCTTCTTTCGGCGAAAGAGCAGGTCGCTGCGGTATTACGCAAAGCGATTCTTTCGCGGGATTTAGTGGAAGGGCAGGAGATAACTCTCGAAGGCATTGCCCGGATGGTCGGCGTTTCCAGCATGCCGGTGCGCGAAGCGTTTCAGATTTTAGCCGCCGATGGCCTGATTAAAGTCCGCCCTAATAAAGGCGCGGTGGTGTTGGGGATCAACGAACAGACGATTCGCGAGCATTATGAAATTCGCGCGCTGCTGGAAAGTGAGGCGGTGGCGAAAGCCTCCCGTCCCGGCACGGATATTTCGTCCATTGCCCGGGTACACGATGCGGCGGAAAAAGCGCTGGCCGATAATAACTTCACTGAATATTCCGACCTGAACCAGGCCTTCCATATGGAGATCTGGAACGCCGCGGGCAACGAAAAAATGAAGATGCTGCTCTGTAATATGTGGAACGGACTGTCGATGGGGCACAAGGTCACCGAAGCAGAATACGCCGCTATCTCCATTCGCGAACATAAGGAGATTTTACAGGCACTTGAACAGCATAATGAAGAACTGGCGCGTCAGCGCATGCGCGAGCATATTATTCGCTCAATGGAAAATATGCTCACGCGATACCTTCCCGAAACCTCTGTATAGCGCTAAAGCCTGTTGGTTTTAGTCGTATTCATCAACGCTATTAATCATCTCTTGTGACGATCTGCAGAGGATCTTGATGCAGATCGCACTGCGCGATCTTTGTTTAAAAACGCATTGACTTACTTTTTGCATGGGCATAATTTCTCCCTCTTCAATATTGGATACAATATCATATATCATTGATAGGGATAATTATAAATATGGAACCGATTACCATCACCTTATGTTTGCTGGTGTTCGCTATCGTCATGTTTGTCTGGGAGAAGGTGCCTTTGGCAGTGACTTCCATGGTGGTCTGCGTGGCGTTAGTGCTCACCGGCGTGTTGGATCTAAAACAAGCTTTTGCCGGTTTTATCGACTCCAACGTCATTCTTTTTGTCGCCATGTTTATCGTCGGCGGGGCGTTATTTGAAACCGGGATGGCCAATAAAGTCGGTGGGGTGATCACTCACTTCGCCAAAACCGAAAAACAGCTGATCTTCACCATCATGGTGGTCGTCGGCGTGATGTCGGGTTTTCTTTCCAACACCGGTACGGCGGCGGTATTGATCCCGGTAGTAATTGGCGTCGCGGCGAAATCGGGTTTTGCCCGCTCGCGTCTGCTGATGCCGCTGGTATTTGCCGCCGCGCTCGGCGGCAACCTGTCGCTGATTGGCGCGCCCGGCAACCTGATCGCGCAATCGGCGTTGCAGAATATCGGTAGCGGCTTTGGCTTCTTTGAGTATGCGAAAGTGGGTTTACCGATGCTGCTCTGCGGCATCTTCTATTTCCTGACTATCGGCTATAAATTTCTGCCTGCTACCGCGAATAGCGGTGAAGTCGGTAGCGTCGGCGAACAGCGTGATTACAGCCACGTTCCGCGCTGGAAACAGATCCTGTCGCTGGTGGTGCTGATCGCCACGATCCTCGGCATGATTTTTGAGAAACAGACCGGCATTAGCCTGACGGTGGCAGGCTGTATCGGTGCGTTAGTCCTGGTGTTTACCGGCGTGCTGACGGAAAAGCAGGCCTATAAGGCGATTGATTCACAGACTATTTTCATTTTTGGCGGCACGCTGGCGCTGGCAAAAGCGCTGGAAATGACCGGTGCTGGCAAGCTGGTTGCCGATCATGTCATCGGCATGCTGGGCCAGAACTCTTCCCCGTTCATGTTGATGGTGGTGGTCTTTGCGCTGTCCGTCATCATGACCAATTTTATGTCCAATACCGCCACCGTCGCGCTACTGGTACCGGTGAGTTTGTCGATCGCGGCCGGAATGGGCGCCGATCCGAAAGCGGTTCTGATGGCGACCGTAATCGGCAGTTCCTGCGCCTACGCGACGCCGATCGGTATGCCCGCCAACATGATGGTGCTATCGGCAGGCGGCTATAAGTTTGTCGATTACGCCAAATCGGGCCTTCCTCTGATTATCGTTTCTACCATTGTCAGCCTCGTACTGCTGCCAATTCTTTTCCCTTTTCACCCGTAATTTACGGACGCTGTTCTGACTAAGGAGCCTTTATGAGCAAAAGCGAACAGATATCCCGAATGACCGATATTATGGCCAAATTCGTGGGATATACCGGCAAAGTATTGCCTGATGACGTCACTGCAAAACTGAAAGAGTTGCATAAGAAAGAGACCAGCCAGCTGGCTGACGTCATCTTTACCACCATGATTGAAAACCAGCGTCTGGCGAAAGAGCTGGATCGTCCCTCTTGCCAGGACACCGGCGTCATTCAGTTTTTGGTTGAGTGCGGCGCTAATTTCCCGCTGATTGGCGAGCTGGAAGCGCTGCTGCGCGAATCGGTGATTAAAGCCACCGTGGATTCTCCGCTGCGCCACAACAGCGTTGAGACCTTTGACGAATACAACACCGGTAAAAACGTGGGTAAAGGTACGCCGACGGTATTCTGGGAGATCGTCCCCGATTCCGACCAGTGCAGCATTTACACCTATATGGCCGGCGGCGGCTGCTCGCTGCCGGGTAAAGCGATGGTGCTGATGCCGGGCGCCGGTTACGAAGGCGTAACCCGTTTCGTACTGGATGTGATGACCAGCTATGGCCTGAACGCCTGTCCGCCGCTGCTGGTTGGCGTTGGCGTCGCGACTTCCGTTGAAACGGCGGCGCTGCTGTCGAAGAAAGCGCTGATGCGTCCGGTGGGATCGCGCAATGAGAATGAACGCGCCGCATCGTTGGAGAAAATGCTCGAAGACGGCATTAATAAAATTGGCCTTGGCCCGCAGGGGATGTCCGGCAATACCTCCGTGATGGGCGTCAATATCGAAAATACCGCACGCCACCCTTCCACTATTGGCGTGGCGGTCAACGTCGGCTGCTGGTCGCACCGCAAAGGACATATCGTTTTCGATAAAGATTTGAATTACACCATTACGTCTCACACAGGAGTGGCTTTCTGATGACTAAAAAAATACTTACTACGCCAATTAAAGATGAAGATTTAGCTGATATTAAAGCGGGCGATATTATTTATCTTAATGGTCATATTGTTACCTGTCGTGATGTTGCTCATCGTCGTTTAATTGAAGGCGGTCGCGAATTGCCGGTCAACGTTGCCGGCGGCGCGATATTACATGCCGGGCCAATTGTGCGGCCGATTAAAGGTACAGAAGATAAATTTGAAATGGTCTCTGTTGGACCAACCACCAGTATGCGTATGGAGAAATTTGAAAAAGAATTTATTGCTAAGACCGGTGTGAAACTCATTGTCGGTAAAGGCGGCATGGGCAAAGGTACCGAAGAAGGCTGCGCCGAACATAAAGCGCTGCACTGCGTATTCCCGGCCGGCTGCGCGGTGGTTGCCGCGGTCTGTGTGGAAGAAATTGAAGACGCCCAGTGGCGTGATTTAGGTATGCCGGAAACCTTATGGGTTTGCCGGGTAAAAGAATTCGGCCCACTTATTGTGTCGATCGATACCCATGGAAATAACCTGTTTGAGCAGAATAAAGTGATATTTAATCAGCGCAAAGAGATTGTCGCTGATGAGATCTGTCAGCACGTAAGTTTTATTAAATAACTCCTGGCTAAATATATTGCGCAGTAGTGGCGAGAATTAAATTCCGCGATAAAGAGGCTTCTGACCATGTGGTCCGGGGAAATCCACTCTGCTATCGCGGGTTCATCACGCCATTATTGCGCCCCTCCAAAGGCTATTTTATGACTGATGCTGCGCTGTTAGGCGAGGGCTTCACCCTGATGTTTCTTGGCATGGGCTTCGTGCTGGCGTTCCTGCTGCTGCTCATTTTCGCCA
>NZ_JAQIRG010000015.1:0-81022 GCF_050600725.1 Klebsiella sp. 141251 | reverse complement strand
CTGAGCCCGATAACCAAAACGCCGGAGTACAAGTACTGCGCGGTTAACGTTGAGCGGATTGCCGATCAGCGCGCGGCGGAGCAGTACGTGATCGACGAGTACAACAAGCTGAAAGCCCGCCTGCGCGAAAGCGCGATGGGTTAAGGTTCGGCGGCCATACCCGATATCCGGAAACCCTCCCCGGTAGCGCTTGCGCTTACCGGGGCTACCGACCGACTACCGAACCGTAGCCCGGATAAGGCGCTATGCGCCGCTATCCGGGAATTCTCCCCCGGTGGCGCTTACGCTTACCGGGGCTACTAACCTAATACCGAACCGTAGCCCGGATAAGGCGCCATGCGCCGCTATCCGGGAACCCTCCCCGGTGGCGCTTACGCTTACCGGGGCTACCGACCGACTACCGAACCGTAGCCCGGATAAGGCGCTGTGCGCCGCTATCCGGGAATCCTCCGCCGGTGGCGCTTACGCTTACCGGGGCTACCAACCGACTACCGAACCGTAGCCCGGATAAGGCGCTATGCGCCGCTATCCGGGTATTCACCCCGCTAATTCCCGCCATTTTCTTCTTTTCCGCCGCCCTTTATACTGCGGGGGTCTTCCTTACTGATAATAAAAAAATGAAATACCTCTATTTACTGCTGGCGCTGACAAGCTTCGCCGCAGACGCTGCGGATCCGGGCAGCCAATACCAACAGCAGGCCGAAGCCGGCGACCCGCGCGCGCAGTTTTATCTGGCGGATACCTGGGTTAGCTCCGGCAACTACCAACAGGCCGAATACTGGGCGCAGAAAGCGGCGGCGCAGGGCGATGGCGACGCAATGGCGCTGCTGGCTCAGCTTAAAATCCGTAACCCGCAGCAGGCCGACTATCAACAGGCGCGACAGCTAGCGGAAAAATCCGTGCAGGCCGGCAGCAAGGCCGGCGAGATTATCCTCGCCCGGGTGCTGGTCAATCAGCAGGCCGGACCCACCGATTATGCGCACGCCATCAGACTGCTGCAGGATGCGGCCAAAGATGAAGAGAGCGACTCCGCCGTCGATGCGCAGATGCTGCTGGGGCTTATCTACGCCAGCGGCGTGCTGCCGCCGGAAGATGACCTCAAGGCCGCGCAGTACTTCAAAGGCAGCTCGGCGCTTTCACGCACCGGCTATGCCGAATACTGGGCAGGGATGATGTTCCAGCAGGGAGAGAAAGGTTTTATCGAACCAAACCCGCAAAAAGCGCTGCACTGGCTTAACGTCAGCTGTCAGGAGGGGTTTGATACCGGATGTGAAGAGTTCGACAGGATAACCAAAGGCTAAAAAAAGCCCGGCGCGAATGGCCGGGCTCTGACATCTTATTGGGCGGTTTTATCAAACTTGCCCAGCACTTCGCGTTCATACGCCAGCGCTTTCTTACGGTCAAACTTGTGTTCCCACTTGGCGATAACCAGCACCGCCAGCGCGTTGCCGACCACGTTCAGCGCGGTACGCGCCATATCGAGGATACGGTCGACGCCGGCAATAAACGCCAGCCCTTCCAGCGGGATCCCCACGCTACCCAGGGTCGCCAGCAGCACCACGAAGGAGACGCCCGGTACGCCCGCGATGCCTTTTGAGGTCACCATCAGCGTCAACACGAGAGTGATTTCCTGCCACAGGGAGAGTTCGATACCGTACAGCTGGGCGATGAAGATCGCCGCGATGCTTTGATATAGCGTCGAACCATCGAGGTTAAAGGAGTAGCCGGTCGGCACCACAAAACTAGTGATTGAGGCCGGCGCGCCGTAGGCTTCCATTTTCTCAATGATACGCGGCAGTACGCTCTCGGAGCTCGCGGTGGAGTAAGCCAGAATCAGCTCGTCTTTGAGGATACGAATCAGGATCCAGATGCTCAGCCCACATACCCGCGCCACGATACCCAGCACCACCAGCGCGAAGAACAGAATCGCGAAGTAAACCAGGATAACCAGCTTAGCCAGCGGCCACAGCGAAGCGAAGCCGAAGGTGGCGACGGTCACCGAGATCAGGGCAAAGACCCCGACCGGCGCATAGCGCATTACCATGTGCGTCACTTTAAACATGGTTTCGGAGATAGAGCGGAACACGGTCACCAGCGGCTCGCGGTGAGTAGACGGCAGGGAAGAAAGCCCCAGGCCGAACAGCACCGAGAAGAAGATAATCGGCAACATATCGCCTTTCGCCATCGAGGCGACGATGTTGGTCGGCACCAGCGACAGGATGGTTCCCATCAGGCCATGCGCGTGACTCTGCACTTCCGCGGTGGTGTTCTGATATTTCGAGATATCGACCGCCGCCAGCTGCGACATATCAATGCCGCTGCCCGGCTGGAAGACGTTCGCCAGGGTGATCCCCAGAACAATCGCCACCGTGGTGATCACTTCAAAATAGATGATGGTCTTGGCGCCGATGCGGCCCAGTTGCTTGGCGTCGCCTACGCCCGCAATGCCCACCACCAGCGTCGAGATGACAATCGGAACGACAATCATTTTAATCAGGTGGATAAAGATATCGCCCGCCGGGGTCAGGAGGTTTGAGATTAACCAATCACGGCTTTCGGCGTGGTAATGCAGGTAGCTGCCCAGAAGTATGCCAAGCACCAGGGCTAGCAAAATCTGCCAGGCCAGGCTGACTTTTGTTTTTTTCATCACTACTGACTTCCTCAATGAAAGGCACCATTCCGGGAGGTAATGGCACCCACTGAAAGGGGTATGAATTGTGTTGCGTTGCTTTATGGGGTTATTTAACGCGCAATATCAGTATCATTTGCACGGCATGCTGCGCAAGCCTTTAAGAACAGCGCTTTCCTCTGGTTTTCTGCATAAATCCGCCCATTTCAGCGCATTACATTGCATAAGTATTTGTTATAAAAAATATTTAACACATTCAGTTTCTATAAATACAGCAAATGAATTATTTCATTTCAAAGTTTCATTTGATTGAATTTCATTCAGTTTAATCAATGCGTGATCTGCCCCCCAAATAGTAAACAAAGCTCATAAAGCCCCTATTATTAACGGTTATTTGACATATATTTAACAAGTTAAAGGAGAAAAAAAGCCATGAGCCAAATACATAAACACCCTATTCCCGCAGAGATTGCGGAACATTGCCTGATGAATCCGCAACAGTACCAGGTGAACTACCAACAATCCATCACCAACCCAGATGCCTTCTGGGGCGAGCAGGGCAAAATCCTCGACTGGATTAAGCCCTATACGCAGGTAAAAAATACCTCTTTCGCGCCGGGAAACATCTCCATCAAATGGTATGAAGATGGCACCCTGAACCTCGCGGCCAACTGTCTCGACCGCCACCTGCACGAGCGCGGCGACCAGACCGCGATCATCTGGGAAGGCGACGACGCCAGCCAGAGTAAAAACATCACTTATCGCCAGCTCCATCGCGATGTTTGCCGTTTTGCCAACGTATTGCTCGATCTGGGCATTAAAAAAGGCGATGTCGTTGCTATCTATATGCCGATGGTGCCGGAAGCCGCCGTGGCCATGCTGGCCTGCGCGCGCATCGGCGCCATCCACTCGGTAATCTTCGGCGGCTTTTCGCCGGAAGCGGTTGCCGGACGCATTATCGACTCCAGCGCTCGCCTGGTGATCACCTCTGACGAAGGATTACGCGCCGGTCGCGCCATCCCGCTGAAGAAAAACGTCGACGATGCGCTGAAAAATCCGCACGTCACCAGCATCGAGCACGTGGTGGTCCTCAAGCGCACCGGCGGCAAAATCGACTGGCAGGAAGGTCGCGATCTGTGGTGGAGCGATCTGATTGAAAAAGCGGATGAACAGCATGAAGCGGTGGAAATGAACGCCGAAGACCCGCTCTTTATCCTCTATACCTCCGGTTCGACCGGCAAGCCGAAAGGCGTGCTGCACACCACCGGCGGCTATCTGGTATATGCCGCAACCACCTTCAAATACGTCTTTGATTATCATCCGGGCGATATCTACTGGTGCACCGCCGATGTGGGCTGGGTCACCGGTCACAGCTACCTGCTGTACGGCCCGCTGGCCTGCGGCGCCACCACGCTAATGTTCGAAGGCGTACCAAACTGGCCGACCCCGGCGCGCATGTGCCAGGTGGTGGACAAACATCAGGTCAATATTCTGTACACCGCGCCGACGGCGATCCGCGCGCTGATGGCGGAAGGCGACAAAGCTATCGAAGGTACCGATCGTTCCTCACTGCGCATTCTCGGCTCGGTCGGCGAGCCGATTAACCCGGAAGCCTGGGAGTGGTACTGGAAGAAGATCGGCAACGAGAAGTGCCCGGTGATGGACACCTGGTGGCAGACAGAAACCGGCGGCTTCATGATTACCCCGCTGCCGGGCGCCACCGAACTGAAAGCCGGTTCCGCCACGCGTCCATTCTTTGGCGTCCAGCCGGTACTGGTGGACAACGAAGGGACGCCGCTGGAAGGCGCGACCGAGGGCAATCTGGCGATTGCCGACTCCTGGCCTGGCCAGGCGCGTACCCTGTTTGGCGATCATGAGCGCTTCGAGCAGACCTATTTCTCCACCTTTAAAAATATGTACTTTAGCGGCGACGGCGCCCGTCGCGACGAAGATGGTTACTACTGGATCACCGGTCGCGTCGATGACGTACTGAACGTCTCCGGCCACCGTCTGGGCACCGCGGAAATTGAATCCGCGCTGGTCTCGCATCCGAAAATCGCCGAAGCGGCGGTGGTTGGTATTCCGCATAATATCAAAGGCCAGGCCATCTACGCTTACGTGACGCTGAATCACGGCGAAGAGCCGACGCCGGAGCTGTATGCCGAAGTGCGTAACTGGGTGCGCAAAGAGATTGGCCCGCTGGCGACGCCGGATGTACTGCACTGGACCGACTCGTTGCCGAAAACCCGCTCCGGCAAAATCATGCGCCGAATTCTGCGTAAGATTGCTGCTGGCGATACCAGTAATCTCGGGGATACCTCGACGCTGGCCGATCCGGGCGTAGTGGACAAACTGCTCGAAGAGAAGCAGGCCATTGCGATGCCTTCTTAACACGATAACTACCCCCCTCTCCCTCTATGGAGGGAGAGGTTAAAAACATAAACTCCCCCCAAGGATTCCATTCAGCAGGAAAGCGGTAAATCAGCAACGACTCGACGCGCAAACGTCGGGCGGAAAACTGTTGCCGACGGATAGCCGATGGATGACATAAGGGTTACCTCTGGAGACGCTAAGATGAATGAACAAATTTGTCAGCGGATAGAAAATAGTGCGCATTTCAGGGAGTTAGTTGCATCACGGCAACGGTTTGCCGCCATTCTGTCAGTCATTATGTTGGTCATTTACGTAGGCTTTATTTTGCTTATCGCCTTCGCGCCCGGCTGGCTTGGGACGCCGCTGCATGAAGGCACCAGCGTTACCCGCGGCATCCCTATTGGTATCGGCGTCATTATCATCTCCTTCGTTCTGACCGGCATTTACGTCTGGCGGGCAAACGGCGAATACGACAAGTTGACCAAAAGCGTGATTAGCGAGGTGCAAGCATCATGAAAAAAGTCCTGACGGCGCTTGCCGCCACGCTCCCTTTCGCGGCCAACGCCGCCGATGCCATTACCGGCGCGGTGCAGCGGCAGCCGACCAACTGGCAGGCGATTATCATGTTCGTGATTTTCGTCGCCCTGACGCTGTATATCACTTACTGGGCGTCAAAACGCGTGCGTTCGCGCAGCGATTACTACACCGCGGGCGGCAATATCACCGGTTTCCAGAACGGTCTGGCGATCGCCGGCGACTTTATGTCCGCGGCCTCGTTCCTCGGCATTTCCGCGCTGGTATACACTTCCGGCTACGACGGTTTGATCTACTCGCTCGGCTTCCTCGTCGGCTGGCCGATTATCCTGTTCCTGATCGCCGAACGCCTGCGTAACCTCGGTCGCTACACCTTTGCCGACGTAGCGTCTTATCGCCTGAAGCAGGGGCCGATTCGCACTCTCTCCGCCTGCGGTTCGCTGGTGGTGGTGGCGCTGTATCTGATTGCGCAGATGGTTGGCGCCGGCAAACTCATCCAGTTGCTGTTCGGCCTCAACTACCACGTTGCGGTGGTGCTGGTCGGCGTGCTGATGGTGTTGTACGTGCTGTTTGGCGGCATGCTCGCCACCACCTGGGTGCAGATTATCAAAGCGGTTCTGCTGTTGTTCGGCGCCAGCTTTATGGCCTTTATGGTGATGAAGCACGTCGGTTTCAGCTTCAATAATCTGTTCACTGAAGCGATGGCGGTGCACCCGAAAGGGGCGGCGATCATGAGCCCCGGCGGGCTGGTGAAAGACCCGATATCGGCGCTATCGCTCGGCCTCGGCTTGATGTTCGGTACCGCGGGCCTGCCGCACATCCTGATGCGTTTCTTCACCGTCAGCGACGCCAAAGAAGCACGTAAGAGCGTGTTCTACGCTACCGGTTTTATGGGTTACTTCTATATCTTGACCTTTATCATCGGCTTCGGGGCGATCATGCTGGTGGGGGCGAATCCGGCGTTTAAAGATGCGGCCGGACAGCTCATCGGCGGCAACAACATGGCGGCGGTGCATCTGGCGGATGCCGTCGGCGGTAACCTGTTCCTCGGCTTTATCTCAGCCGTAGCTTTCGCCACGATTCTGGCGGTGGTCGCCGGGCTGACGCTGGCGGGGGCATCGGCGGTCTCTCACGATCTTTACGCTAACGTGTTCCGCAAAGGCGCGACCGAACGTCAGGAGCTGAAGGTATCGAAAATTACCGTGCTGATCCTCGGCGTGGTAGCGATTCTGCTGGGGATTTTGTTCGAAAACCAGAATATTGCCTTCATGGTCGGCCTGGCGTTCTCTATCGCCGCCAGCTGTAACTTCCCGATTATCCTGCTGTCGATGTACTGGTCGAAGCTGACCACCCGCGGCGCGATGATCGGCGGCTGGCTCGGCCTGCTGACCGCGGTGATTTTAATGATCCTTGGCCCGACCATTTGGGTGCAGATCCTCGGTCACGAGAAAGCCATCTTCCCATACGAATACCCGGCGCTGTTCTCCATCGCCATCGCGTTCATCGGCATCTGGCTATTCTCGATTACCGATAACTCCGCAGAAGGGATGCGCGAGCGCGAGCAGTTCCGCGCCCAGTTTATCCGTTCACAAACCGGTATCGGTATCGAACGCGGCCAGGCGCACTAATGGTATCGGCCTCTTCCTCGCGCTGAGGAAGAGGCTATATTTTAGTTATAGGTAAAGGTTATCACCCCGCTCGCATTTGCCGATCCCGCCGTCACCGTCTCCGCTGTTTTGTAATAATTGGTGGTAAACATGAGCGACTGCATAGCATATGCGCCGCCGGGGAAATCAGGATTGGTAAAAATGGTATAGCCGGCATCCGCGCCGTTATTGGTCACCGTCGTGCGGCTTGAATAATATAAGCTGATATCCGTATTCAGCGGCAGCGCATTGTCCTTCAGATTGAGCTGTACGCCAACGCCGGTGGCAGCATTACCATCCGCTGTTAAGGCCATCACCGTATGGTTCGGGTTATCGCCGCTCGCTTCCGCGGCCGTCACCCGCATTACAACGTTAGTCCCCGGCTCACAGGAGAGCGTCACCGATTGAGTTGCAGAGCCAGCTTTCCCCGAGGAATTGAATGCCGAAGCGCTTACCGTCCCCATCGCGAAATTCAATCCTGAGCTACTGACCATGCAACCCATCGGGGTGAGCTGAATAGTCGTGGTGCCGCTAATATGCAGCTGGGAAATTACGATAGTACCTGAACTGTCTTTCGCAGAGACCGTCGCCACCGGATCGTTCAACGACAATTTACTATTTGTCGCTATTGGGCCGCCGGTCGCCACCAGCTGTAGCTGGTAAGCCGGTGAGTAATTGGTTGAAGCATAATAATCCAGTACGCCGGAAGGTTTGCCAAGGTAGTAATTAACATCACCAATAAAATGCTGCTGATAATCGCTATTGAAATCGCCGCTATCGCCATTATATTCGCCGGTAACGTTTAACCAAACTTTGACTCTCAACCCTACGCCTTGTAACGAGGTGGTATAGATATTATCGCCGATTAAATTTTCTGTGTTATTTGATGCCCACTGAAAGTTAGCATATATATCACCTTGACAGTTGAGTAGCGCGGCCTGCGAACGAGTTATCTTACCTGAGTCATATAATACTGTTCCGGCCGAGTAATTCCCGGCACTAAGTAAAATCTTCTCAGGCAAATTAGTCATCGATACATCGCCAGAATTCACCCCCTCACAAGCCCAACTCAACACAGGGAAAATCAGCAGTAACATTAATATATATTTACTCATACCATTCCTTGTACATCGAATTATTTATAGATGACATCAAAGGTTGCGGTAAATCCCACAATGCCAGCGCTAATTTTTCCGTAAGGTGAATACATTCTGGCAATCATATTAAATGTATGAATATCAGTGCCGGCATCAAATGTATAAACATATCGGTCATTAGGGCCTAATGGCTGATTATCCGCCTGGCTAAATAACTGCATTCCGACGCCGCTGGCCCCGGCGCTGCCGGTTTGATAATTTTTATAAATTGAAGTATGGGTATCATCAAAATAGGAGCCACTGAAGGATAAGGTGACCGTAGAGGTTCCCGCGGAGCAGTTGCTAAACTCAAGCTTGACCGGCGTGCTTTCCCCACTGGATCCTGCTTTACCTGTTAGCGTTTGATACGACACTGTGCCTAAATCAATGGTGGCAGAGGGTTTTATTGCAACGTCACAGGATGGTTCCTCAATATTGCCAGAAACGTTAAAATTGATCGTGCTTGAATCCTCATAGGCCAATGCTGGCGTCGAAATAACAAAAAGCGCACAGATTAAATAGCCAAATAAACAGATTAAGATACCGCCGATACATTTAACATCACCCATATTCAAACCTCATTCCTTTGAGCAACCATTTAAGTTAATGACACAGTGCTTGATAGAAAATAATCTCCTGATTTTTTTCCTTCACGGTCAAATCATAATCTGCACGGCATTGTTCATTGCGCCCCTCGCCCCATTTCGCCAGCATAGTTCCTTTTTGCTGAAGACCCGTCATATAAACCTGCCCGTCATCGCCAACGATATTGCTGCGAATATCCTGGCGCCGTTGTGGTTGTTTTTCTAAAGTCACAATAGCGCCAAATGGCGCGACGCCGGTCGCCGTCTTTAACGTGACCATGGCCTTTGCTCCAATATAGGTATCGTATTGCACTCTGACTATCGCGTTACGCGTCGGTACCACGTTTCTCACCACATTATCAACCTCCGCACCCGCAATCCGTTGTTCATCCAATGACAGGCTATTGACATGATATGGCCGAATATATGGCACGATAGCGTAACCTGAGGAATCGGTTGTGACATTGGTTTGTCCGCGGACCGCCACATCGCTCACACCGGGTGTTTCAATCAGGGCGGAACTCTCACCGAGGAATCGGGAAAAGGTGAGTCCGCCCGCATGGGCGATCATGCCTCCGCGTAATGAATAGTTATAGTGATTGCTATAATGGTCATAGCCGTAGCCGGCGGAAATATCCCCTTTGGAACTCTGATAATCCACACCAATATTTCCGGAAGTGCTTTTATTACTGGCGTTATAACCTTGCTGAACATTCCAGTTAAGCGATCGATCCGCCAGCATCATGCCGTTCAATCCTACGCTGTGGGTGGTGTCGCTTGCACGGCCAGAACTCATGTTGTAATTAGACGAGAGCCTTTCGCCTATCGGTATAGACAGCGTTAACGACACAATAGTATCGCTGCCAGGTTTCGTCTCTCCATGACTTTCACTACTTTGTACGTTACGGTTATATGAATAGTTAATGAAATAAGAAACTTTTCCCAGCGAACCGCTATAGCCAATGCCCAATGAATCCATTCGCGAACTATCCCAGTAAGTTTCATTCACTAAGGAAAGCGACAGAGAACCATACCCAAACAGCGATTGCGATATTGAGGCATCAAAGCGCCCTTTTTTCCGACCAGTTAATGTACAACAATCCTGGTCATCTGAGGTCTTATCGATAAAATCCTGAAAGGAATAATATCCCGCAGTAGAATAGCGATAACCAGCCACCGAAAAATTAGCTCCCGTCTGCAAAAAGCTTTTACTAAAACGCAGGCGTAAGGATTGTCCCTTTTTTTGCGATAACGTAGAGCGGGCTTCGTTTTGCTTAATATTGGCCAATGATTGAGAAGCATCAAACGACAACGCACCAATGCTTCCTAAGTTAAAACCAGAACCCATTAATATATTAGTATATTTATCTTCAGCCTGCTGTAGTCCCGCATATAACGTAATATTACTTGAAACGCCGTATGCCACCGTCGACTGGACAAAATTATATTCTTTATCACCGGAACTGGAGGCACGCGTTTTTCCGCTACTAAAAGCATAGTCCAACTGCCCCTCGCGTTGCAAAATAGCCAACGAGGCATAAGGCACGACAAAATTTTGCTCGCTACCGTCGGACTCTTTAATATTAACGTTGAGATCGCCGGCGCTCCCGGTTGAATAAAGATCCTTAATCTCGAAAGCCCCGGGAGCAACCGTTGTTTTATAGATACTGTAGCCATTCTGATAAACGGTGACCTCGGCGGTGGTGCGCGCGATACCTTTAATCGTTGGCGCGAAGCCGTGAAGACTGTCCGGCAGCATTTCCTCATCCGAGCTCAACTGCAGGCCAGTAAAATTTATGCTGTCATAAATACCCGACGAGGTATAGGTATTACCCAGAATGAATTGGCTTTTCAGGATATGGATATCGCGCGCCAGATAGCTATACACCGATTGCCAGTGACTACCGTCATCGCCGTGATCAAACGTACTATAGTTGCGAAGACGCCACGGTCCCAGATTTATACCAGGCTGCAAACTCGCAAACTGGCTTTCGGTAGCGCTACCGCCATGCCGCGGCGTATTCCATTGCCCCGACAAACTATAGTTAAGCAAACCCGCGTTGATTCCTTGTTGCCACTGCTCCTCCGGAACATAGTCTCCAGGGCGATTGAGCAGCGCCGCCTGGGGCACGGAAAGTACCAGGCGCTGCTGCGACAACGACACTGAGTATTCAAGACCAGGGATCGCTGACAGAGAGGCGCACTGCGTTGCCATATCCGCAAGCTGCGGATAGCGCGCGGTATTAATTGACCATGATTTTAGCAGTCCAACGCCAATGCAGGGTTGAACCCTGGTCTCTTGTTTATCCGTGTTTTCTTTAAATTCAATCACCTCGGTAGATATATATTTATCATTAATATAAATATCCAGATTATAGCTACCGGGTGGAATCGTATCCTGAGATAACCAGGATAAGTCCACGGCGGTAGCGCTACTTTCAGTCACTTCCAGTAAATGCGGGTTGAAGTATTCTCCGGCCTGCGCGCCAGAACTTAGGGTAGTGGCGTATAGCAAGAATGCTGCTCCGATATACCCTGGAGTATGAAATAGAGTAACGCTACTGTATGATTGCGGAATATTTTTTCCCTGCCATACCATAATCATTAATCACGCTCCATGTGATTTCTTTGTTCCTCGCAGAGGATAAAACATCTTTTGCCGGTATCTTTAACGTAGAAAATGGTGCCGCGAACCATATTCCAGATACATTCTTACCGTTAATCTTTATTTGTGAAAAATTCATATATAACGGTGAATTATTTGTTACGCTATAAAAGTTGCTATCGTGACTCCATTGTAATTTAGCAGCATAATTTTCTGGGATTTGTCCCTGCAGCTCTTTGGGACGATAAATAAGTTTAATTTTAGAATTAATAGCGAACTGCACCGTGTTCTTATCTGGCACATTATCCATTGCGGGTATGCCTTTAACATTTAGCCAAAGCATGGACTCCCGACTGGTTGGTAATGGCTTCCCTGAACGCACTATCCGGACAAAACCTTTCTCACCAGAATTTAAACGAAATAGCGGTGGTGTTATAATAAATGAGTCTTTTTCAGGTGATGAAGTATCAACGACAGAAAGCCAGGACTGGACAATATTAGTGGTATTATCTCTATTATCAACAGCCACTACCGTACTCTCTTTGGCGCCATCAAATATCACCCGAGTCGCACCGACCACTACGCTCGCTTGCGCATTCGAAAGGGTTAGCAATAAGCTAATAAAAAATAAACGATATCTCATATACCCATAATAAAGGGGAATCTACATACCGCTCCCCTTTCTCCATATAAAATTAATTAATAGTAAGTCACGTTATAAGTCACGGTCGTTTTTACTGCCCCTTTCGTTGGATCAGAAGCGCCTGACTTGACCATTTTCACGGTAAATGGAATAGTCGCAGCCCCTGATGAAATATCCACATCGGCGCCTTCTTCATTATTTTTCAGCAACTTACCTGCGTTATCAAAGATGGCGACCGCTACGCCAGAAGCTGCAGAAGTTGAAGCCTGGTTTTTGAAGTAATCACTGTTCGCAGCATCTGCCTCGCCACCGAAGGTAACGCGGGCGATAGCGTTGCCCCCCTCTTCAGTGCCAGGACAGTTAGCCAGGGAAAATGAAAAATTCTTCGCAGCACCATAGGTATTCGCTTTCAAATCCGCCACTGAAGTGGTACCCATTTCGATAGACGTCACCCCACCATCAATTGTTGCGGTACAGGTGGTATCAGAAACGGTACCGTTGAAAGTAATCGTATTCGATGCAGCTTGCGCATAGGTCGACAGCATGCAGGAGGCAGAAATTGCCAGCGCGCTGAACACATATTTCTTACTGATTTTCATATGAATTCCCATATCCATTGTAAACGACAATCAATCCGTCAATTGCTTGATGCAGGTATATTAAAGAATGGAATTCAAAATTAGCGCCGTCAGATTTTTATAAAAACAACATGCAATATTTTATAAATAATTTAAAATTGACCAGGTAATCGCTTATTGAATCCATTCAATAATAGCATCCCGCATAAAAATAATATCTTGAGAAAAATATTTTTCAATAAGTATTGCTAACATCATCCATTAGAATGAATTAATCACCTATTATAAAAACAAACCAAATACACATATTATCAGCATGTTATGCATTCATATAATTCACAGCGCAAATTAGTAATTGTTTAATCATTATTAAATTCATTAAATAACCCATCATTTAGAAATATCTTTTTACAAATTAAATGACATAAGATCTTTCCAAACAGCATTCAACAAAAACATCCCACAATGAAATTAAGAATATAACCTAAACACATTTCATACTAATTAAGATAAATAGCCTATGGATACGTAATATTTTACCGGGGTGAACTCAGCAGTCTTACCCGTTGTCCTTTGAGGTAAGACTGCGGAATCTTAAAATATCGCCCAACGAACTAGCGGCGCCGCCAGCACCATGACTACGCCGGAAAGCATCATCACCAGGCTGGCGACCACGCCCTCCTGCTGGCCCAGTTCATAGGAGCGGGCTGTTCCGGCGCCGTGCGACGCCGCGCCGAACCCCGCCCCTTTAGCCATACCGGCGCGGATTGACAGGCGTAAGAACAGCACATCGCCAATCGCCATACCAAATACCCCGGTGACCACCACAAAAAGCGCTACCAGGTCAGGCTGGCCACCGAGCGGTTTCGCCGCCGCCAGCGCAAACGGCGTGGTCACCGAGCGTACCGCCAGGCTACGCTGAATTTCGTCAGGCAGAGTGAAGAGACGCGCCAGCCAAACGGAAGTGGTAACGGCGACCACCGACGCCGTCACCACTCCCGCGGTCAACGACATCCAGTGACGCTTAATAATCGCCAGGTTGTCATAGACCGGTACGGCGAAGGCGATGGTGGCCGGCCCCAATAACCACAATAGCCAGTGCGACTCGCCCATATAGCTCTGATAGGAGATATGACCAAAGACGAGGATCAGCACCAACAGTACCGGCGTCAGCACCAGCGGCATCAACGGCAGTTTATGGAAGCGGCGATAGAGACGCTTATTGGCGAAATAGAGCCCGAGGGTGACCGCCAGGCACAGCATGCTCAGGGTAAAATCACTCATTTTTCAGCCTGCTCACTTCGTAGCGATACACCTTATCCACTACCCACGCCGTGGCGCCCAGTACCATAGTGGTGCTTAACGCGATGACGAGGAAGATGCGCCAGCCGTCCACCATCAGCAGTTGCGCATAGTTAACGACGGCAACCACCGCCGGGACGAAAAACAGCAGCATTTCCGCCAGTAGCCAGCGCGCGCCTGCGCGCACCCAGTTGAGCGGTATCACCCGGCAGACGATAAGCATCAGCAGCATCAACATGCCGACAAGATTGGCAGGAAGCGGGAGATGTAGCCAATTCACCAGATATTCAGCGCAGACAAACAACCCGGCATAGAGCAGTACCTGAACCGGTACCTGAAGACGTTGCATCACGAAAGGCGCAACACGTGCTGGCGCGAAGGCCATGAGCGGAATTCCCTAAAAATAAGTCAGGGGTGCAGTATAGAGAGCCGCCCTTGCGGACAGAAATGAATTAAAATCATCACAGGTATAGTCTCAGGGAATAATCATGGATATACGTACGTTGCGGTATTTTGTCGAAGTCGTCCGCCAGCAAAGCTTTACCCGCGCGGCGGAGAAACTCTTCGTCACGCAACCCACCATCAGCAAGATGCTCAAAAATCTGGAAGATGAGCTCAACTGCACCCTGCTTATCCGTGATGGCCGCAAGCTGTTATTAACCGATACCGGCCGGGTAGTCTTCGAACGCGGGCAGGCGATACTCGGCGAATTCAGCCAGTTAAAAGCCGAACTCAGCGATATTAACCATCTGAATAAAGGCGTACTGCGCCTGGGGATCCCGCCGATGGTCGGCATGTTGATGGCTGAGCCCATCAGCCGCTTTCGCCTGCGTTATCCCGGCGTGGAGCTGAAAATTTCCGAGTTCGGCGGGTTGACGGTGCAGCAGGCGGTTAGCAACGGCGAACTCGACCTGGCGATGACCGCGCTACCGGTCGATGAGTCCAGCGGCCTGACCACGCTGTCACTCTTTAGCCACCCGCTCTGCGTCCTCGTGCCGAAGACAGCGCAGTGGCAGGATATCACCTCGATCTCGCCGCAAAAGCTGGCGCAGCATCCATTGGTTATCTACAACGAAGATTTCGCCCTCAGCCAACAGCTGATGCGCCTGTTTGCCGAGCGTGATGTCAAGCCGCGTATCGCCGTGCGCAGCGGTCAGTGGGATTTTCTGGCGGCAATGGTGCAGGCGGGCATTGGCGTGGCGATTTTGCCGGAGCCGATTTGCCAGCGTCTTGATGCCGAGGATTTTTATTGGATCCCGCTGGAGAGCGAATTACGTTGGGAATTAGGGATGATCTGGCGGGAAGGGGTGTATATGTCGCGCAGCGCCGAGGCGTGGCTGGAGTGCAGTAAAGCGTTCTGGCTGGAGTAACTCCCCGGTCGCGCTAAAGCTTACCGGGGCTACATATAGACTGTCGATACTGTTATCGGTTGGCAACTTTTTAAGGGTTTTTCCCGGACGCGGCGCGTTGCGCCTTCTCCGGGCTACCAAATCGCATCGTGCTGTAGCCCCGGTAAGCGGCAGCGCCACCGGGGGATTTTGAGATCGCCAACACCAGTAGTGTCAGCCAGCATAGTGAATAAATTAAAGGCAGGCCGCACGGACCGTAGATACTGTTATCGGCTGGCAACTTTTTAAGGATTTTTCCCGGACGCGGCGCGTTGCGCCTTCTCCGGGCTACCAAATCGCGCAGTGCTGTAGCCCCGGTAAGCGTTAGCGCCACCGGGGGATTTTGAGATCGCCAGCACCAGTAGTGTCAGCCAGCATAGTGAATAAATTAAAGGCAGGTCGCACGGACCGTAGGTCGGGTAAGGCGTTAGCCGCCACCCGACAAAAAACGGCGCCGCGAGTAGCCCCGATAAGCGTCGCGCTTACCGGGACTTAAGGTTACTGATCTTCGATTAACAGCGCTTCTAACAGGTCGAGATCGTGCAGCAGCTTCTGCAACGTCTCGTTGCTGATTTGCCGCGTCGCGCGCAGGTGGTACAGCTCACCGCGTTCCGAACGTAGCGCCGCCAGACGGAAACGGCGCTCAAGGCTCTCTTCCAGCATCGAGGTTTCGACATCGTTACGCCCATCCACACGGCGACGCAGGTTACCGATGACGCGCGAACTCACCTCGGTCAGCAGCTGGTTGTCGATATTCTCTTTGGTATCCGCCGCCAGGCGTTCTTCCATTTTCTGAATCGCGACAATCGCCACATCCGCCGTCGCGGCGCGCGCCAGACGCTCTTCTTTGCGCTGCTGTACGTGGTCGGTGGACTCAATACGCCGCAACAGAATCGGCAACGCGATCACCCCGACGAACAGGGAGAAAAGAATCACCCCGGCGGCCAGGAAGATAAGCTCGTAACGCGCCGGGAAGACGTTGCCGTCCGGTAAGAGTAGCGGAATCGACAGCACACCGGCGAGAGTAATCGCCCCGCGCACCCCGGCGACGGAGGAGATCAGCAGCTCGCGGGTGGTCCAGGAGCCAAACTCCATCGGTTTCTTCTTCAGGAAGCGTTGGCTGAGCTTACGCATCGTCCACAGCCAGCCGAAACGCACCAGCATCAGCGCGGCGTAAATCAGCACGATATCGGTGAACAGCATCCAGGTTTCAACGTTCGGATCGGCTTCCGCCGCCACCAGCGAGCTCGACAGGATATCCGGCAGCTGCAGCCCCAACAGCAGGAACACCATGCCGTTAAACACGAACTCCAGCATGGCCCAGGTACTGTTGGCGCGCAGGCGCATAGCCAGCGGCGCGGTACGCATCACCCCGGAACGGGTGATGGTCATCCCTGCGGCCACCGCCGCCAGGATCCCCGAGAAACCGATATGTTCGGCAATCAGGTAGGAAGCGAACGGCAGCAGGAACAGCAGCACAATTTGCGTTGCCGGTTCATCGCCGCCCCAGCGGCTGAGGAAACGCATTGAGCGGCCATACAGCCAGCTGACCACGAAACCGGCCAGGATGCCGCCAATCGCCACCTTCAGGAACTCAACGGTGGCGCCGCCAATGGTGAACACCATCGTGCCCATCGCCACGGCAACGGCAAATTTTAACGACACCAGGCCAGAAGCGTCATTCATCAGCGCTTCACCCTGCAGGATGCCCATGATTTTCTTCGGTATCCGCCCTTCGCCGACAATACCGGACAGCGCCACGGCATCGGTCGGCGACAGCACCGCCGCAAGGGCGAATGCCGGAACCAGCGGGATCCCCGGCACAATCCAGTAAATCAGGAAGCCGATACCGACCACGGTGACCACCACCAGCGCCAGCGCCAGGCCGAAGATTTCCCGGCCGTGCTCGATAAACTCGCGGGTCGGCGTTTTCCAGCCATCGGCAAACAGCAGCGGCGGGATAAACAGAACGAGGAAGAGTTCAGGGTCGAACTCAACGTGCAAACCAAAGGTCGGCCAGGCCAACAGCGCGCCGATGGCGATTTGCATTAACGGTAGTGGGACCTGAAAGGGCAGTACACGTGTAACCACCCCTGAGAGAGAGACCACGAGGGTCATGATGAGTATGGTGAAGAATATTTCCATGTGTTCCCTGTTTGCTGCGTTTTCTTTTTTTACATCTGAGGCGTCATGTCTCGAAATGATACGCTACTCAGATTAACGCAAAAGGAAACAGGATGTGGCTTAAAAATTAAACGGGCGGCCAAAGCCGCCCGTCGTTAGCAGGAAAAGTTAAATCGCCCATCCGCCGGCGTAGAAGATGACCAGCGCCGCCGCGATGATCACGGTGCCCGCATTGAGCTTGCGCCATTCGCCGGATACCACGCGGCCAATCACCAGCGATGCAAAACCGATCATGATGCCGGTCACGATGTTGCAGGTCAGCACGATGAACACCGCGGTAATCAGCCCCGCCATCGCATCAACAAAGTCATTGAAGTCGATTTTCGCCACGTTGCTCAGCATCAGCAGGCCAACGTACATTAGCGCTGGCGCGGTCGCGTAGGCCGGTACCAGATAGGAGAGCGGAGAAAGGAACAGGATCAGCAGGAACAGCACGCCAACGGTGACTGCCGTCAGGCCAGTTTTGCCGCCCGCCGCCGTACCGGCTGCCGATTCGATATACACCGCCGCAGGGGCTGCGCCCACCACGCCGGAGAACACGCTGCTCAGGGAGTCGGTAGTCAGCGCTTTGCCGCCGTTGATGATCTGCCCGTCTTTATCCAGCAGGTTAGCCTGGCCGGCCACCGCGCGAATGGTACCGGTGGCGTCGAATACCGCAGTCATGACCAGCGCCAGCACGCTTGGCAGCACCACCGGGTTCAGCGCGCCGATGATATCAAGGCTGCCAATCAGCGAATTGCCTTTGTCGTCGCTCAGCGACGGCATGGCGAAAATCCCGGAGAAATGGACGTTCGGATCGAAAATCAGTCCGATAATGGAAATACCGATGATGGTCAGCAGAATGCCGCCAGGCACTTTCAGTTTTTCCAGACCGATAATGACCGCCAGGCCAATCAGCGACATCATCACCGGGAAGCTATCGAAATTGCCCAGCGCAACCGGCAGGCCGTCCAGCGGGTTTTTTATTACCAGACCGACGCCGTTGGCGGCGATCAGCAGCAGGAACAGGCCGATACCGATGCCGGTGCCGTGCGCCACGCCCTGCGGCAGGTTGCGCAGGATCCAGCTACGAATACCGGTAGCGGAGATAATGGTGAACAAAACCCCCATCAGGAACACGGCGCCTAATGCCACCGGAATACTAATGTGCTGCCCCAGCACCAGGCTAAAAGCGGTAAAGGCGGTCAGCGAAATCGCGCAGCCGATAGCCAGCGGCAGGTTAGCCCACAGGCCCATCACTAATGAACCGACGCCCGCTACCAGGCAGGTCGAGACGAACACCGCCGCAGGCGGAAAGCCAGCTTTACCTAACATTCCCGGCACCACGATGACGGAGTACACCATCGCCAGGAAGGTCGTTAATCCGGCAACAATTTCCTGACGTACGGAGCTGCCGCGAGCTGAAATTTTAAACCAGGCGTCTAATGAACCACCGGTACGCGCTGAAGGCGTAGACATAGAAAACTTCCCCTGAAAATTTTGATCGTTCGCTTGCATGCGTGATGGACCGTCCACTGCCAGTTAAACGCCATCTCCTTGTGCTGTTTCCCGGCGCCAGGAGGGAGGCTGAGAAAAAGCAAACGTTTAACTCCGCGCATACAATGCGGTATATGGAATGTCTTTGCTCCCCCTGTCGGCAGGGGAAAAAACGAGCAAAGTAAAAAGGCAAACGATTATCCTGTCTTTAGCTGGCCCTTTTCAACTGAAGTTTGTCGTATTTTGCCAAATTTCGCCGCCAAAGCTCAGGAAATAGACAAACGATGCGCAAACGTTATCGTCAGTGCGCAATGCATTAACATTTTTATATGTTTTAATCCTCTTTCTGGCGTATTAACCGCCTGGCAGGGTAAATGGCCCGCCGCGCTCAATAGCGTTAATCCACCCCGGACGTGACTCCACCTGCTGCTGCCAACGCCGGGTGTGCGGCAGGTCTTGAATGCCGCCGCGCGCCAGTAAGGCCATCACCGGGAAGCTCATCTGAATATCCGCCATGCTCAGCGTGCCGCCGGCAAACCACGGCTGACGAGCCAGATGCTGTTCAATATATGCCGCATGGGTCGCCAACTGTCTATCCAGCCACGCTTTTTGTACCCCTTTGCCCAACGCCCCGCCCAGGGTGCGCATACCAAGCGGCACCGGCGGCTTCCCGAGGCTGGCGAAGATAAGCTTCATCAACAGCAAGGGCATTAACGATCCCTCGGCATGATGGAGCCAGAAGCGATATTGCAGTTTATCTTCCCTCCCCTGCGGCCTCAGCTGCTGGGCGCTATCGTAGGTTTCCTGCAGATATTCCAGAATCGCGCCGGACTCTGCCAGCACCATCCCCTGATCCTCAAGCACCGGCGATTTACCCAACGGGTGAATTTTTTTCAGTTCCGCTGGCGCCTGCATGTTTTTTTCACGCTGATAGCAGACGACCTGATAAGACAATTGCAGTTCTTCCAACGCCCACAGCACGCGCTGCGAGCGGGATTGGTTGAGGTGATGGACCGTCAACATGGCGCTCTCCTGTTGTTCGTTCAAATTAACTATAGAAACAGGCGACCAATGACGGAAAAATTTCGGCAACGCCAACAGGCAAAATCATCAGGCTGTGCCACAATTACATTGTCGACGCAATCCGGAACCTCCTTCAACACATTGCGCAATACCTGAGGGGAGTCGACGTCGGGGGAAACCCTCCCGTGAGCCAGCGGGATAATGCGAAAGACAAAGACCGGAAAACAACTAAAGCGCCCTGTTGTGGCGCTTTAGTTTTTTGCAGGTATCACGATTAATCCTCTTCCAGCAGGCGTGCGCCGGTTCCCTCTTCACCCAACTTATCCCCAGGGTTGCGTAATGGACAATCGCGGCGCGATAAACAGCCGCAGCCGATGCAGCCGTCGAGCTGGTCACGTAGCGCGGTCAGAGTATGGATACGCCGGTCCAACTCCTCCCGCCATTGCGACGACAGTTGTTTCCACTCTTTGGCGCTCAGATTATGCCCTTCCGGCAAGACGCCGAATGCCTCGCCGATGGTCGCCAGCGGAATACCAATACGTTGCGCAATCTTGATGATCGCCACTGCTCGCAGCACATCACGGCGATATCGCCGCTGATTGCCCGCGTTGCGCTGGCTGCGGATAAGCCCTTTGCTTTCATAAAAGTGTAGCGCCGAGACGGCGACGCCGGTTCGTTTCGCCACCTCCCCAGGGGAGAGCAGCATTTTGATGCGTGCTGGTTTATTTTCCATAAAGCTCTTTACCTCAAGTTAACTTGAGGAATTATACTCGCCGACAGACAAAACGACGAATCGAGAATTGAGAGAGGCCGCTTTATGTCCCATCAGGATATTATCCAAACGCTTATTGAATGGATTGATGAACATATCGATCAACCACTTAACATTGATGTAGTCGCTAAAAAATCGGGATACTCGAAATGGTATCTGCAGCGAATGTTCCGTACCGTTACCCACCAGACGCTGGGTGATTACATTCGCCAGCGCCGGCTACTGCTCGCCGCTGAAGCGCTGAGAACCACGCAACGTCCTATTTTTGATATTGCGATGGATTTGGGATACGTCTCGCAGCAGACGTTCTCGCGGGTATTCCGCCGGGAGTTCGATCGCACTCCCAGCGATTACCGTCATCAGATTTCCGCCTGACGACCGTCGTGCGGCGTACGCAGTAAGATCGGGGACTTGGCGAGCCACTGCATAAACTCCTGTGGCGGCATAGCCCTGGCAAAATGCCATCCCTGACAAAACTGCACGCCGCGCTTAAGCAACCAATCCACCTGATCCAGCGTTTCTACCCCTTCGGCGATGGTTTTTAAACGCAGGCTACGCGCCATATCGATGATATGCTCGGCAATCAGATGGCTGGTACTGTTGGTGGTCAGCGTATCGATAAAGGATTTATCAATCTTCAGAATATCGACATTGAGCGAATAGAGGTTATGCAGGTTGGAATAACCGGTACCGAAATCATCAATGGCTATTTCGTAGCCCGCTTCGCGGAAGGCCTGAATCACCGGTGTGGTTTTCGGCACATCGATAAATCCTCTTTCGGTGACTTCAATTTTAATTTGCTTCACGCAAACCGCATAGCTGCGGGCCTTCTCAGTGATCTGCGCAATTAATCGCGCGGAGTGGAAGTCCGATGCCGAAAGATTAATCGCGATATAGAGCTGTGGATGTCTGGCCAGATATTCGCCAAGATCGTTGAACAACTCGTCGACCACATAATCCGTCACCTGAGCAATCATGCCTGAGTTTTCCGCCAACGGAATAAACTCCGCCGGGCTCATCACCGGACCATCAAACCCCGGCCAGCGTAACAGCGCCTCGGCGCCGACGCAGCGGTTATTCTTGATGTCGATAATAGGTTGGTAATGCAGGCACAGTTGCCGGTGGCTTAACGCTCGCTGCAGTTTATTGCGCGGTGAATGATACTGCTGACGGCTTCGCGACCAGACCATCAGAATCAAAATGCTGCAAATAATGCCTAACGGCAGGGTCAAGGTAATCTGGTCGTAGAGGCTGGCATAATAGCTGGCGCGCGAGGTGGACATGATGACCGCAATCGGCCGAATCGACGAATGGGCGACGGTATAAACCCGGCCATCCTGATTGAAAAAAGCGTCTTCGTGGCGAATAAGACGATGTAATTCCCTGGCATCAACGTTTTTACTCACGGAGAAAAACATGTTCGTTTTGGTGTCGAAGACGCCGTAAGCTAAATCTTTATCGCTGGAAATAACCGAACTATAAGAGAGAGGGTTAACCACCACGGCATAATGCCCGCGCTGCATATAATTCATATCATAGCCGGGATAAAACGGCGTATCACGATAGTAGTAAATGGAGACGTCGGGCTTTCGAGTATAATTCGCGGCAGCTATTCTCCAGCCCTCTTCGGGATGGACCGCGGTGGAACAGAGGAAAGTGTTACCGCTCGCATAAATCAGGTCATCAACATACAGTAGCCCGCGCACGATATTTAACATGTACTGCTGATGCTGCGGGGAACACATTGCCCCGGTAAAGTGCATGGCTTTTTCGCGCGCCTGCTCGGATTCATGAATGACCATTTCCGTTTTTTGCAGCGCCAGCTGCGAAAACGATTGCAGTCTATCTGAGATTTCTTCCCGGGCTCTGATTTGCGCAAACCACAACGCCAACACCACCGGCAGCACAACCACCAGTATGATGAAGAATATTCTTAACGCCTTATGCGGCGCGTTACGACTCATTTCCGCTTTTTATCCATGCGATACGCCTCAATCACGGTATAAGGACAAAAACCAGGCATTACCGACTGTTATAAAAAACAGCGAATTTCAGCAACGAACACGTTTATGTAAAAACCTCACACCTAATAATGATGAATCATACTTACTTATAGATGGATCGAGAAACATTCTCGTAATAATTAAGACACTAGCCACTTACTAATTCGGTTTCTCCGTACAATTACTCGTAATAAGTAACAAAACCCGTTGAACAATTATCGGCAGTCCAGGCCCAGTCCTTAACGGTGTCGAAAAACAGACACCAGACATGCTGGCGCGCATTCCGCCGCCATTAACCCTATTAATAACGTGGTTTAAAATGTCAAAAAAGGTCATTTTTTGTCTGGCGAATAAATCAGCAAATGTGATATAGTTCACACAAGTTGATGAAACAAAATCGTCGTTTCATCACTCCCTGAAGTGCCCGCCGATAGCCAGAGCGTCTCATTATTGATAATCGCGCCAGGTTGTCTAAGGCTCCCGACTTTCTTTGAGAGATAGGATAAGTTAATGGCTTCCATTACTACCAGTGTCGTACTTTTGCGCTGGCCCCTGGTGAGCGCGGTATTGATGTTCCTGGCCAGTTCGCTGAATATTCAATTACGTAAAAGCGACTATGCCGGCTTAGCGATTATTTGTAGCTGCCTGGGCCTGGCTGCCGCCTGTTGGTTTGCTACCGGCTTGTTAGGAATCACCATGGTGGATGTTGCTAAAATCTGGGGCAACATTAAAGATGTCATGGTTGAAGTCATGAGCCAGACGCCGCCAGAATGGCCAATGATGATGACCTGATAAAAAAGCTTCCTGCGGGAAGCTTTTTTATTTTCAGCAACAGCGATGCTCTTCCCGGCCCCTGCTAATATTGTTCGCATAACATCGGTCGTAGACGCTCGTTTGGGCAGCGCTTAACCGCACAATACGATTGATAAAGACAAGATTCCTGCTCCGCGACCTCGAAATTGTACGGGCAGGTTGGCCGCTCTCTTAAGGTTTCCCACTGTTTATCGTCGTAACGCGTGATGTTATAAATTTTTAATGAATGATATCGATCATTAATTAAAACTTTAGATGAATAAAGTTTCATGGTTTCGCCGGGAATTAATAAAAGCTCAGCCTCATACCAGATAATAAACTTGAGAAACCGCAGCCCAGATATTGACGAAAAGGCAACGCCAGTATGCGGGCAGATAAGGGTGTTAAGAATCGTCCATTTCATCTTCCATCCTTGTAAGTAAAATCTGAGAGAGAATTTAGTGATAGCACTCCAGGCCGTTATCTGCAAGGCAGGTTATTAATAGTGTGATATAGACCAACCCTGACACACATCGGCCATACCACTCTTGAAGTAAGCTAATCCGGGCATTCTACGAATTATGTATTAATACTAAAAAAACATAACCATGCAAAGGTTATAAATAACCTTACAATATATTTTAAATAGCAGACAAAAATATCATTTTGATATTCACCTGGATGGGATAAGCAATTAGCGATCGCAAAGCGAAAATATTCTATGGTAGGAGAAGCATCTCTTTCTTTTGTATTCTCGCAATCAGGACAATACCACCTACGTCGCGCTGAACCCGGGAGAGGTAAGTAGAAAAAGGCACAGGGGCGCGTTTGCATTGACTAAAATATAACCATCTCCCTGCAGAGTGCCGCATCATGAACATCTTCGGTTTTCAACGTCACCTGGCGATGGTTTCCGGCTGCCTTCTGGCCATCATGTTTGCCTTCTCCGCTTCAGCGGCTTCGACGGATAAATCGCCGCCGGCCCAAAAGGACAAAGCGGAGCTGGCCATCAATATGGATCACATCATGCAGCCGCAAAAAGGCGATCTTCCCGATATGATCAACCGGCGGGCGATCCGGGTATTAACGACCTACAGCAAGACCTTCTTTTTTATCGATAAGGGTACCCAGCGCGGCGCCACCCACGATCTTTTCATCGCTTTAGAAAAAGATCTCAATAGCAGACTGGCAAAAGAGAAGAAGCTGAAGCAGAAACACCTCAAAATGCGGATCGTTTTCATCCCGGTGACGCGGGATAACCTGTTCAAGGCGTTGAATGAAGGTAAGGGGGATATCGCCGCCGCCAATCTCACCATCACTTCATCGCGTCAGGAGCAGGTCGCCTTTACCACCCCGCTCTATAGCGATGTCAAAGAGCTATTAGTTTCTGGGCCATCATCGCCCAACGTGAAAAGCCTGGAGCAGCTTTCCGGTAAAACCGTGTTTGTTCGACGCTCCTCCAGCTATTACGAAAGTTTGCAGGCGCTTAACGCCCGCTTTGCCAAAGCGTCGCTGCCGCCGGTCATTCTGCAGGAGGCGCCGGAGGCGCTCGAAGATGAGGATCTTCTCGAAATGCTTAATGCCGGCCTGATTCCTCTGATCGTGGTGGATCGCCATAAAGCGATTTTCTGGAAACAGGTGTTTCCCAAAATTCAGGTGCATGAAGACATTGTGTTACGAGATGGCGGTAGCATCGCCTGGGCGGTCCGCAAAGATAACCCACAGCTTCTCGCGGTGCTGAATACCTTCGTGAAGAATAATCGTCAAGGCAGCACCCTGGGAAACACGATTCTGCTGCGCTACCTGAAAAGCGCGACCTACGTTAAAAATGCCGCAGCCAACAGAGAACGAGCTAAATTTTTGCAGATGGTCGACATCTTTAGAAAATATGGCGAACGCTATGATGTCGACTGGCTGCTGATGGCAGCCCAGGGATATCAGGAGTCGCGGCTCAATCAATCGGTACGTAGCCACGTCGGCGCAATCGGCGTAATGCAGGTCATGCCCGCCACCGGCAAGGAGCTGAAAGTTGGCGATATTAAGAAAATCGATCCCAACATTCATGCCGGCGTGAAGTATATGCGCTGGATGATTGATCATTACTATGGCGATCAGCCCATGACGCCGCTGAATAAAGCGCTATTTTCGTTCGCGTCCTACAATGCGGGCCCGGCGCGCATCGCGCGTCTACGTACGGAAACCCAAAAACGCGGTTTTGATCCGAACATCTGGTTTGGCAACGTTGAGAATCTCGCCGCGGAAAAAATCGGCGCTGAGACGGTAACCTACGTCAGCAATATCTATAAATACTATATTGCCTATCGGCTGATAATGGATGATATCGCCCGTAAACAAAAAGCGACTGCCGCGCCGCTACCCGAGCCAGGAACGGGCAAGCCGCAGCCCGACGCGGCTACGCCCACAGCGCCTCAAATTCCGACGCCGGCGGCCTGAGAACCTGAAATGAAAAAGCCCCGAACAATCGGGGCTTTTTGTTGGCTTACCGCACAGGCAGCACGTAATAAGGAAAACCTTAGAACGGGATATCGTCGTCGAAGTCCATCGGCGGTTCGTTAGATGGCGCTGCCGGAGCCTGCTGCTGCGGACGAGACTGCGCGCCGCCGCTGAACTGGTTGCCGCCCTGCGGCTGCTGAGGCTGACCCCAACCGCCCTGCTGCTGGCCGCCGCCTGCCGGTGCGCCGCCGCCCTGACGGCCGCCCAGCATCTGCATGGTGCCGCCGACGTTTACCACGATTTCAGTGGTGTACTTGTCCTGACCGGACTGATCGGTCCATTTGCGGGTACGCAGCTGACCTTCGATATAAACCTGAGAACCTTTACGCAGGTATTCGCCAGCGACTTCCGCCAGTTTGCCGAACAGCACAACGCGGTGCCATTCAGTCTGCTCTTTCATTTCGCCGGTTTGCTTATCGCGCCAGGATTCGGAAGTTGCCAGCGTGAAGTTGGCGACAGCGCCGCCACTTGGCATGTAGCGTACTTCCGGGTCCTGCCCCAGATTACCGACGAGAATCACCTTGTTTACGCCTCTGCTGGCCATGATCGAATCTCCTGAATAATACGTTTTGTATAAGTGTAAACCGGGAATTCTAACATCACAAAGGGGCAATTTGATAGCTGCGAAGCCAATTCCAGAAAACATCCCGCCGCTATGCAATTTTTCACTCTCTTACTGCAGCGCCATTCCAATACTGTATATCCAGACAGGTCAAGTTGTGTCATAATTAGCCGTTTCTGCCGTTTGTCCTTCAAACAAACCAGGCAATCCGTGTATCTACCTACCGGGAAAGGTGAATGGATAAGATCGAAGTTCGGGGCGCCCGCACCCATAATCTCAAAAACATCAACCTCGTCATCCCGCGCGACAAACTCATTGTCGTCACCGGGCTTTCTGGGTCTGGCAAATCCTCACTCGCTTTCGACACCCTGTACGCCGAAGGCCAGCGTCGCTACGTCGAATCGCTCTCCGCCTATGCGCGACAGTTCCTGTCGCTGATGGAGAAACCAGACGTCGATCATATCGAAGGGCTGTCGCCGGCGATTTCTATCGAGCAGAAATCGACCTCCCACAACCCGCGTTCGACGGTAGGTACGATTACTGAAATCCACGACTATCTGCGCCTACTGTACGCCCGCGTCGGCGAACCGCGCTGTCCGGATCACGACGTGCCGCTGGCCGCACAGACCGTCAGCCAGATGGTCGATAACGTGCTCTCTCAGCCGGAAGGTCAGCGCCTGATGCTGCTGGCGCCCATCATTAAAGAGCGTAAGGGCGAGCACACCAAAACGCTGGAGAACCTTGCCAGTCAGGGCTATATCCGCGCGCGGATCGATGGCGAAGTCTGCGATCTTTCGGATCCGCCGAAATTAGAGCTGCAAAAGAAACACACGATCGAAGTGGTTATCGACCGCTTTAAAGTACGCGACGATCTGGCGCAGCGTCTGGCGGAGTCTTTCGAAACCGCGCTGGAGCTCTCAGGCGGCACCGCCATTGTTTCCAATATGGATGACAGTAAGGCGGAAGAACTGCTGTTCTCGGCAAACTTCGCCTGCCCGATTTGCGGCTATAGCATGCGCGAGCTGGAGCCGCGCCTGTTCTCCTTTAACAACCCGGCAGGCGCTTGCCCAACCTGCGACGGCCTTGGCGTTCAACAGTATTTCGATCCCGATCGGGTAATTCAGAATCCGGAGCTATCGCTGGCTGGCGGCGCCATCCGCGGCTGGGATCGCCGCAACTTCTACTACTTCCAGATGCTCAAGTCGCTGGCGGATCACTATAAGTTTGATGTCGAAGCGCCATGGGGCACCCTCAGCGCTAATGTGCATAAAGTCGTGCTGTACGGTTCAGGTAAAGAGAATATTGAATTCAAATATATGAACGACCGCGGCGACACGTCAGTACGCCGCCATCCGTTCGAAGGCGTGCTGCACAACATGGAGCGCCGTTACAAAGAGACGGAATCCAGCGCGGTGCGCGAAGAGCTGGCGAAATTCATCAGCAACCGTCCGTGCGCCAGCTGTGAAGGCACGCGTCTGCGTCGCGAAGCGCGCCACGTGTTTGTGGAAAACACGCCGCTACCGACCATTTCCGACATGAGCATCGGTCATGCGATGGACTTCTTCAACAACCTGAAGCTGTCCGGACAGCGGGCGCAAATCGCCGAGAAAGTGCTGAAAGAGATTGGCGATCGTCTGAAGTTCCTCGTCAACGTCGGCCTGAACTATCTAACGCTCTCTCGTTCGGCGGAGACCCTCTCCGGCGGTGAAGCGCAGCGTATTCGTCTGGCGAGCCAGATTGGCGCGGGGCTGGTTGGCGTGATGTACGTGCTGGATGAGCCCTCTATCGGCCTGCACCAGCGTGATAACGAACGCCTGCTCGGTACGCTCATCCACCTGCGTAACCTGGGTAACACGGTCATTGTCGTTGAACATGACGAAGACGCCATTCGCGCCGCCGACCACGTGATCGACATCGGCCCCGGCGCTGGCGTTCACGGCGGCCAGGTGGTGGCCGAAGGGCCGCTGGACGCCATTATGGCGGTACCAGAATCCCTGACCGGGCAGTACATGAGCGGCAAACGCAAAATCGAAGTGCCGAAACAGCGTGTCGCCGCCGATCCGGAAAAAGTGCTGAAACTGACCGGCGCGCGCGGCAACAACCTCAAGGATGTGACGCTGACGCTGCCCGTCGGCCTGTTTACCTGCATTACCGGCGTTTCCGGTTCCGGCAAATCAACGCTGATTAACGATACCCTGTTTCCCATCGCCCAGCGTCAGTTGAACGGCGCGACGATTGCCGAACCGGCGCCGTACCGCGATGTCCAGGGGCTGGAACACTTCGATAAAGTCATTGATATCGACCAGAGCCCGATTGGCCGCACGCCGCGCTCAAACCCGGCAACCTACACCGGCGTGTTCACGCCGGTACGCGAACTGTTCGCCGGGGTACCGGAATCACGCTCACGCGGCTATACGCCGGGCCGCTTCAGCTTTAACGTGCGCGGCGGCCGCTGCGAAGCCTGTCAGGGCGACGGGGTGATCAAGGTTGAGATGCACTTCCTGCCGGACATCTACGTACCGTGCGACCAGTGCAAAGGCAAACGCTATAACCGCGAAACGCTGGAGATTAAGTACAAGGGCAAAACCATCCACGAAGTGCTGGATATGACCATCGAAGAAGCGCGTGAGTTCTTTGATGCCGTTCCGGCGCTGGCGCGTAAGCTGCAAACCCTGATGGATGTCGGCCTGACCTATATTCGTCTCGGCCAGTCGGCAACCACGCTCTCCGGCGGTGAAGCCCAGCGCGTGAAGCTGGCGCGCGAACTTTCCAAGCGCGGTACCGGCCAGACGCTGTATATCCTTGATGAACCGACCACCGGTCTGCATTTCGCCGATATTCAGCAGCTGCTGGACGTGCTGCATCAGCTACGCGATCAGGGTAATACCATCGTGGTCATTGAGCACAACCTCGACGTGATTAAAACCGCTGACTGGATTGTCGACCTCGGCCCGGAAGGCGGTAGCGGCGGCGGGGAGATTCTCGTTTCCGGCACGCCGGAAACCGTTGCCGAATGTGAAGCCTCACACACGGCGCGCTTCCTGAAGCCCCTGCTGAAGTAACCTCTCAGGCCTCTTCCTTCGCGGAAGAGGCCTCATTTCATCTCATTTCATCTCATTTTTTTACGCTGATACTTCGTGATTTGCCCGGTGCGCACACTCTGGCGTCTGATAGTCGCTATCGCCAACCGATGTCGGGAAAACTATGCGAGTACCACGCCTCATTCCGTTATTTGTTATCGCCGCCGCGCTATGTGCGGTAAGCGCCTGCTCATGGGTTGGCCGCTACAGCGATACGGCCTATCAGCAATTGCTCACACTCAAGCAATTGCATTTGCAGTTCATCGCCACCGCAGCGACGGAGGACGATCAACAACTGAACGCAGAAGATGAACAGATTCGTCAGCAGTTCGCGCAGGCGATGGATCACAGCGATGCGTTGCGCCAGGAAAATTTCAGGATACTTGAAGGTAACTATCTGCGCGTTTACGCCCATCGCCAGATGCTGGGCGCGCCCTTTACTCCTGCCGAAGCGCAATATTTATCGCGGCAGACCCTTTATCTTTATCAACAGGCTATCGCTGGCGAATGTCAGCGAACAGGGAGGGAATAATGCCGACAACCATGGAGATTCGCGCGCTGTTGTCCGCTTGCGCGATTGATAGCGCCGAATGGATGCCATTACTGAATAAAGTACTTGGCGATGAGTACCGTGAAGTACGCGATAGCGGACTCTTTTTACTGCAGGCATTGCAGCAAAAAGCCCAGGGCTGGCTGACCGAAGACGATCTACGGCTACTGCTGGAAGGTCAGCGCGATATTGCCCGCATTCGCGCTAACAACCAGAGTATCGCACGCCAGGCGCAGCTGCAGTCGACATTATTACGTCTGTTCGATATCACGTTGCTGGCGCTGGCAGGGGGGTTATAAGCTAGGCTAACTGCCGCCGCTTATCCTCCGACAGCAGGTCGACCGCCTGCTGGTAGGAGGCATCCACCAGGTAGTAAATCTGCGAGTCTGGCAAGGAGCCATCAAGGAAGACCGTGCTCCAGTGAGCTTTATTCAGGTGCCTGCTGGGGCGTACATCGCGATGTTGTTCCCGCAGCAGCTCGGCAAGCTCCGGGCTGGTCTTTAACGCAACGGCCGGCCGCTTATCCTCCACTTCTTTTACCATGGCGAATAGCACGTCCGCGACCTTGATTTGCGTTGCTTTCCAGTCGCTATGAACGCTTTGTTCCGCGCCCGGCTTCGCCATGCAGTACTGCAGTAGATCCGATATAGTCATTTTTTATTCTCCCGTGAGCGTGGCGACGATATGCCGCGAGCCGCCGTGAATGCGATGCTCCCCCAGCCAGATCCCCTGCCAGGTCCCCAACATGACGTTGCCGTTCTGCACCGGCAGCATCAGTGAAACGCCCAGCAGCGAGGATTTAATGTGCGAGGGCATATCATCAGGACCTTCATAATCGTGTTCATACGGCGCGTTGTCTGGTACGGCGTTGAGAAAATGCTGTTCCATATCAAAACGAACCGTGGGATCGCAGTTCTCATTTAACGTCAGGGAAGCGGAAGTATGCTGGAGTAACAGATGCAGCAGGCCAACCTTGATATGCGAGAGCTCGCGGATTTGGCCAATAATTTCGTTAGTCACCAGATGGAAACCACGAGATTTCGGCCCTAATGTCAGGGTTTGCTGATGCCACATAAACGACTCCTGTAATGTGTGAATCCTTCTAAGTTTGCAGCAAGAAGCGAAAAGGTAAAACCTCAAACGCTGAAATTCGTATAAAAAAAAGACAGCCTACGGCTGCCTTCTCATGTTCAGATGCGTCGAGTTTCGCGCGCCTTAATATTCTGAATTCACAATCACCTCTTCCCCTTGCGATCCGGCCATCGGCAGCGGTTTGTAGGAGGAGTTTGCCGCGCGCAGCACGCGAATTCCGCGCGCATCGGCATCGCGAGCCGCCGAGATGTCGTTGTCCGAGTCACCGTAGAAGACTTTGATATTCTTCTCCCGTAACCACTGAGTTTTCGTGTTCTGGCCTGGCTTATCGCCGGCAAAAATCACCGGGTTCATATTAGCGCCGGGGATCAGAAAATCATCCTGCAGGGTTTTGGAGACGGTCTCAGTTTTGGTCTGGCTGCGGCCGGTCACGAAGTAGATGCTGTCGCCGCGCTTTATATGCATCGCAATCAGCTGGCGGCCCACTTCTTTCGGCATGCTGAACTCGTCCCAGCCGTTATTCATCTTTTCCCAAAACTCCGGGTTCTTTAGATAGGCTTCGCTGCCGGGAGAATAGGTTTTTTGCCCGCGCCAGAAACCGGGGCTGGAAAACAACACGGTGTCATCGATATCGAAACCCACCGCCATCGGCGCGCGGCCCAGCAGGCTATTTTCGATTTGCGCTACCGATACCCAATGGATCGGCGCCTGTTCGGCAAGTATCGCAACATTCGTCCCCTCCCAAATGGGCTGCGGAGTAGAAGCGCGAGCGACAACGGAGCTATTCAGAGCGAACAACAGACAGGTGGCGCTAATGGCCAAAGTTAACTTACGCATATTTATCCCTATGCCCCTCATGCGCCAGGCCGCTTAGCGGCAACCTGAGTTATTTTGGGTCTAAATAATCGATTCGTTATTATTTTTAATAATGAGTGAGCTCATTAATGTAGCAAGACCTTAACGCCTGACCATACAGATAGAAAGGATTTTCTGCTCAGATATCATATAAAAAGAGCATGATCACACTTCGGGGGTAATATTACCCTCGCCTTAACGCTGACGAGGGTAAATTAGTAAGTAAGCACCTACATTACAGCGGCAAACGCCTGAGCGACGCGCTGGACGTTACGCGAGTTAAGTCCTGCTACGCACATCCGGCCGCTGGCAATCAGGTAAACGCCAAACTCTTCGCGTAGACGATCCACCTGTGCCGCGCTCAATCCGGTGTAGCTAAACATGCCGCGCTGCTTCAGCAGGTAGTCAAAGTTCTTGCCGGGAACGGCCTCTTTCAGCGCATCAACCAGCGTCTGACGCATCGCCAGAATGCGGGTACGCATCGCTTCCACTTCCGCCAGCCATGAGGCTTTCAGCGCCGCGTCGTTCAGCACCGCCGCGACCACCTGCGCGCCAAAATTCGGCGGGCTTGAGTAGTTGCGGCGCACCGTCGCTTTCAACTGACCCAGCACGCGGCCTGCGGTTTCCGCGTCATCGCAGACAATCGACAACCCACCGACGCGTTCGCCGTACAGTGAGAAGATTTTGGAAAATGAGTTGCTGACCAGCATCGGCAGGCCGGCGCTGGCAATCGCACGAATAGCGTAGGCATCGTCTTCCATACCGGCGCCAAAGCCCTGATAGGCGATATCGAGGAAAGGAATTAAATTACGTGCTTTCAACACCTTAACGACTTCATCCCACTGCGCGTTGCTCAGGTCGGCGCCCGTCGGGTTGTGGCAACACGGATGCAGCAGCACGATATCGCGCTCAGGGAGCGTCTGTAGTTTGGCGAGGAAGGCTTCAAAACGTACGCCGTTGGTCTCATCATCGAACCAGGGGTAAGTACTTACTTCGAATCCAGCCCCTTCAAATATGGCGATGTGGTTTTCCCAGGTCGGGTCGCTAACCCATACGCGTGACTGCGGGAAGTAGCGCTTGAGGAAATCGGCGCCAACCTTCAGCGCGCCGGAGCCACCCAGGGTTTGAATTGACGCTACGCGGTTTTGTTTCAGCACCGGATGGTCAGCGCCAAATAACAGCGGCGCAATGGCGTGGCGGTAGCTATTGAGCCCTTCCATCGGTAAATACAGCGAAGCGCCATGCGGCTGGGCATTGAGGCGCGCTTCGGCTTCCGCCACCGCCTGTAGTTGCGGAATAATGCCGTCTTCGTTGTAGTAAAGACCAATGCTGAGGTTCACTTTGTCACTACGCGGATCGTCTTTGAAACGCTCCATCAAGGAAAGAATGGGGTCGCCGGCGTAGGCGTCAACTTTTTGAAACACGAGATGTATCTCCAGGTTTACGAAAGCAGGTATTTACACAATAAACCGGAAGTTGGGGAAGGTCGAGGGGATGTTGGTAAGTTATCGACAAAGATCGCTGCAAACCTGGGCGACGCCGCGCGCCGCCCCTGCTCATTACCCCGATAAGCGTAGCGTAATCGGGGAAATATGCCACTGACAGTCGTTAGTCGAGGTAGCGGATAGCCAGCCTGGAAGTCAGTCGGGTAATAAGTTCGTAAGCACTCACTTTCGTTATTTCCGCGATGCGCTCAACGGGGAGCCCTTCTCCCCATAACACAACCGGATCGCCGGCTTTATCCTGCGCTTCAGGACCGAGGTCGACGCAAATCATATCCATCGCCACGCGACCGACAATCGGCGCTTCGCGGCCGTTGACCAGCACCGGCGTGCCGGAGGGCGCGGCGCGCGGATAACCGTCGCCGTAGCCCATCGCCACTACGCCGAGGCGAGTATCGCGCTCACTAATCCAGGTGCCGCCATAGCCCACCGGCTCCCCGGCTTTATGTTCGCGCACCGCAATCAGGCTGGAGGTCAGCGACATCACCGGCAGGCAACCAAAATCCTCTCCGATAGAGTGATTTTCCAGCGGCGAAACGCCGTAGAGAATGATGCCCGGCCGCGCCCAGTCGAAATGCGACTGCGGCCACAGCAGGATCCCGCCAGAGGCGGCAATAGAACGCAGCCCCGGTTTCCCTTCGGTAAAGGTGGTGAAAATATCCAGCTGACGCTCGGTCGCGCCGCATTCCGGCTCATCGGCACGGGCGAAATGGCTGACGATATTCACCGGCTGGCGAACATTTTTGCACCGGCTTAGCCGCTGATAAAACGCTTCTGCCTGTTCCGGCAGTACACCAAGGCGATGCATACCGGTATCCAGCTTCATCCAGACGGTAACCGGTTCGGTCAGTTCCGCTTGTTCGAGCGCCGCCAGCTGTTCCGGGCTATGTACCACGGTATGCAGTTGCTGCGCGGAAATCAGCGCCAGATCCGCCGCTTCAAAGAAGCCTTCCAGCAGCAATATCGGTTGGGTAATGCCCCCTTCACGCAGGCGCAGCGCCTCTTCCAGGCGGGCGACGCCGAAGGCATCGGCGTCGGTCAGCGTTCGCGCGGTCTCAAGGAGGCCGTGTCCGTAGGCGTTCGCTTTCACCACCGCAACCAGTTTGCTGGCAGGAGCCAGTTCACGCAGGCGTTGCAGGTTGTGTCGCAGAGCGCGGCGGTTAATAACTACAGTTGCCGCTTGCATTTGAATTCCTTAAAAAAAGACAGACGGAGGTTTACTCATCGTCATACTGAGGACCGGCATAATTATCGAAACGCGACCACTGGCCGTTAAAGGTCAGTCGTACCGTACCGATCGGGCCGTTACGTTGTTTACCAATGATAATTTCAGCAATACCTTTTAAATCACTGTTCTCGTGATAAACCTCATCACGGTAGATGAACATGATTAAGTCGGCATCCTGTTCAATAGAGCCGGATTCACGCAGGTCGGAGTTGACTGGACGTTTATCGGCGCGCTGTTCCAGAGAGCGGTTCAACTGCGACAGCGCCACCACCGGCACCTGCAACTCTTTTGCCAGCGCCTTCAGCGAGCGGGAGATTTCGGCGATCTCCAGAGTACGGTTGTCGGAGAGCGACGGTACGCGCATCAGCTGCAGGTAGTCGATCATGATAAGGCCGATACCGCCGTGCTCGCGGGCGATACGCCGGGCGCGCGAACGCACTTCCGTCGGCGTCAGGCCGGAGGAGTCATCAATATAGATGTTACGTTTTTCCAGCAAAATACCCATCGTGCCGGAGATCCGCGCCCAGTCTTCATCATCCAGTTGGCCGGTACGGATACGGGTCTGATCGACGCGCGATAGCGAGGCCAGAGAACGCATCATGATCTGCTCGGATGGCATCTCCAGACTGAAGATCAATACCGGCTTATCCTGCAGCATCGCCGCATTTTCCACGAGGTTCATCGCAAATGTCGTCTTACCCATCGATGGACGCGCGGCGACGATAATCAGATCCGAAGGCTGTAGCCCGGCGGTCTTTTTGTTGAGGTCGTCATAGCCGGTATTCACCCCAGTGACGCCATCATGCGGCTGTTGGAACAGCTGTTCAATACGGGCGACGGTGGCATCGAGCACATCGGCGATGTTCTTCGGCCCTTCGTCTTTATTGGCCCGGCTTTCGGCAATTTTAAATACCCGGGATTCCGCCAGATCCAGCAGGTCCTCGCTGGTGCGCCCCTGGGGGTCGAAACCGGCTTCGGCGATCTCGTTGGCCACCGAAATCATTTCACGCACTACCGCGCGTTCGCGCACGATGTCGGCATACGCGCTGATGTTCGCCGCGCTTGGCGTATTTTTGGAGAGTTCGGCCAGGTAGGCGAAGCCGCCGACGCTATCCAGTTGCCCCTGACGCTCCAGCGATTCGGCGAGGGTGATCAGATCAATCGGGCTGCCTGACTCTTGCAGGCGCGCCATCTCGGTAAAGATATGACGATGCGGACGGGTATAGAAATCTTCCGACACCACCCTTTCGGCGACGTCGTCCCAGCGCTCGTTATCCAGCATTAAACCGCCCAACACCGACTGTTCCGCTTCAATCGAGTGCGGCGGGACTTTCAACCCGGCGAGCTGCGGATCGCGTTCGCGAGGTTCTGTCTGTGGTTTGTTGAAGGGTTTATTTCCTGCCATAGTGAATGGAGTTACCTGTAAATGAGAGACACAAAATTATAAAGGAGTTCACATGGCAACACGAATTGAATTTCCCGCGCATGGAGGCCCCGAGGTTCTGCATGCGGTTGAGTTTACCCCCAACGATCCTGCCGAACACGAAATCCAGGTAGAAAACAAAGCTATCGGTATCAACTATATCGACACCTACATCCGCAGCGGCCTGTATCCACCGCCCTCGCTGCCGAGCGGTTTGGGCACTGAAGCCGCCGGTATCGTGAGTAAAATCGGCAGCGGCGTTAAACATATCAACGTTGGCGACCGCGTGGTGTACGCCCAGTCCGCGCTTGGCGCTTATAGTTCGGTGCATAACGTGCTTGCTGACAAAGCGGCAATTTTGCCGGATGCGATTTCCTTTGAGCAGGCCGCCGCCTCGTTTCTTAAGGGGCTGACCGTCTGGTATCTGCTGCGCAAAACCTATGAAATACAAGCCAATGAAACCTTCTTGTTCCACGCGGCGGCGGGCGGCGTGGGGCTGATTGCCTGCCAGTGGGCGAAAGCGCTGGGGGCGAAACTTATCGGTACCGTCGGCAGCGAGCAAAAAGCGCAGCGCGCCCGGCAGGCCGGCGCCTGGGAAACCATTAACTATCGCGAAGAGAATATTGCCGAGCGCGTCAAGGCGCTAACCGGCGGCAAAAAAGTCGCCGTGGTTTACGATTCCGTGGGTAAAGATACCTGGGAGGCCTCGCTCGATTGTCTTCAGCGGCGTGGGCTGATGGTCAGCTTCGGCAATTCATCTGGCCCGGTAACCGGCGTGAATTTGGTTATCCTCAATCAGAAAGGATCGCTGTATGTGACCCGCCCTTCTCTGCAAGGCTACATCACCAACCGGGAAGAGCTGACGGAAGCCAGCAACGAGCTATTTTCGCTGATCGCCAGCGGCGTGATCAAAGTCGATGTGGCGGATAATCAGAAATACGCCCTGCGTGACGCCAGACGCGCGCATGAGATCCTGGAAAGCCGGGTGACCGAAGGCTCGAGCCTGCTGTTACCGTAACCGGATGAGATCGCCAGAAAAGTTTAGGGCCTCCTGACGGAGGCCCTGACTTTTTTTGTTCGGCTGTATGTAGGGTACAGCACGATGAATTCGTTATCGCGCTAATAGTGACAGATTTAATACGCAATGCCTACGCTGTTTTATGCAAAATTACTCAGGTTGTGACACACCGCTCAATCCCCAAAATGATGGCTTAGTAGCGCCAACGATCTTCGCGGCGATAGCGGGTTGTGGTCGGCGATTTTATCGCCCGAATAACCCATACGACGGCCACCGCCAGCAGCAACCAGGGTAGCAGCTTAAACATTAATGCGAACAGGCCGCCGAAGAACATCAGCGCGGTGGCGACGACCAGCGCGGCAATAATGCCAAGCAGCGAGATGCCGGTGACCAGCAACATGACAAAAAAGCCAATAACAAATAAGAGTTCCAGCATGGTCTTCTCCCGAAATAAATAACCAGATAGCTGATTGGCTATTTCAAGAATCATGCCAGGTATAACTCATTGAATTAAAACAAAACGCCCCGCAGCAGTGCTGTAGGGCGTGGCGAAATAGACCAGTTTTTAGCGAAAAGTTTAACGCTTATCGGCAACCAGCTTCAGCGCGTGTTCCAGCACGTTGATATCGGCGCCCGCTTTGTGGGCGTTTTCACTCAGATAGCGACGCCACTGACGCGCGCCGGGGATCCCCTGGAACAATCCCAGCATATGGCGGGTGATATGGCCAAGATAGGTACCGTTGCTGAGCTCTCGCTCGATATAGGGGTACATTGCGCGCACCACCGCCACCGGATCGGCATCCGCGCCGTCGACGCCGAAAATCTCGCGATCCACAGAAGCCAGAATACCCGGGTTTTGATAGGCTTCACGCCCCACCATCACGCCGTCCATATGCTCAAGCTGCTGTTTAGCCTCTGCCAGAGATTTAATTCCGCCATTAATCGCCATCGTCAGATGCGGAAAATCACGTTTCAGTTGCCAGACGCGCGGATAATCCAGCGGCGGAATTTCGCGGTTCTCTTTCGGACTCAGGCCGGAAAGCCAGGCTTTACGAGCGTGAATGATGAACATTTCACACTCCCCTTTGCCGGAGACGGTCTCAATGAAATCACACAGGAATTCATAGCTATCCCGATCGTCAATGCCAATACGGGTTTTTACCGTTACCGGGATCGACACCACGTCGCGCATCGCTTTGATGCAGTCCGCCACCAGCGCGGCGTTACCCATCAGACAAGCGCCAAACATCCCGTTCTGCACGCGGTCAGAGGGGCAGCCGACGTTGAGGTTAATCTCGTCGTAGCCGCGCGCCTCGGCGAGCTTCGCGCAGTGCGCCAACGCCGCAGGATCGCTACCGCCCAACTGCAGCGCTACCGGATGTTCTTCTTCGCTATAGGCCAGGTAGTCGCCTTTACCGTGAATTATCGCGCCGGTGGTGACCATTTCGGTGTACAGCAGAGTATGGCGCGACAGCAGACGCAGGAAGTAGCGGCAATGTCTGTCGGTCCAATCGAGCATGGGCGCGATAGAAAAACGGTGGGCGGCAAAAGCGGTAGACGTGGATTCTGGCATCATGGCGAATAAATAAGCATCCGGGTAAAAAGGGGCGCTACTATAGCACAAACACCAACCACGGCGCATAACGTCGAACGCCACGCGCCATGGTCAAAATGCGGCCTATATTTTCCGCGGTTTGCCGTCGTGCGGGCCAAAGAACTGCGGAGGGTGATCCACCCAGCGATCCTGGCGAGTCGCGGCATAGCCTGGGTTCAACGGATAGTAGATGCGGTTGTGTTTTTTATTCGCCTCGCCAACGACCAGCAGCCGCACCTCCTGCTCGGTATTATTCAGGAAGGTATGACACACGCCAGTCCCCGCCGGAAAGCCGACGCTATCGCCCGGCTCTAGCTTCCATAGGTAGCCATTGATCCAGACTTCCGGAAAGCCTTCCAGCACGTAGATGAACTCTTCTTCATCGCTTTCCGCATGTGGATAAGAGGTTCTGCGTCCCGGCGGTAAGCGTTCATGATGGATGCCCAGCCGATTTAGCCGCAGGCCGCGGGCAAGAGGCGCGCCAATAGAAAACAGCTCGTGACTATCGGGGTAGGTGGAATCATCCGCACCTTCCAGTTCGCGCCAATGTCGAATGCAATCAGGTCGTTTCATCGTTTTCTCCCGAAAATGAGATACATCAGGTATAGCAAAGCTTGCAGGATCTCGGCGTTTTACCTGGTTCGTGATAAAGTAACAGTTTCAACATCACGCAACCAGAGGATGCTCATGGATAACACCACTTCGCAAGAAATGTTAGCGCAGGCTGAAAAGCTTTGCGTGCAACGTGGCGTACGCCTGACCCCGCAGCGTCTGGAAGTGTTGCGTCTGATGAGCCTGCAGCAAGGGGCGATTAGCGCCTACGATCTGCTGGATCTGCTGCGAGAAAAAGAGCCGCAGGCGAAGCCGCCCACGGTCTATCGCGCGCTGGAGTTTCTGCTGGAGCAAGGTTTTGTGCACAAAGTGGAATCGACCAACAGCTATGTACTGTGCCACCTTTTCGATCAGCCGACCCACAGTTCGGCGATGTTTATCTGCGATCGCTGCGGCGTGGTCAAAGAAGAGTGTGCAGAAGGCGTAGAAGATATTATGCATACGCTGGCGGCCAGAATGGGCTTCGCTCTACGGCATAATGTGATTGAAGCGCACGGCCTGTGCGCGGCCTGCGTGGAAGTCGAAGCGTGCAGCGCCCGCGAACACTGTCATCACGATCATACCATCCAGATTAAAAAGAAAGCCCGCTGAGTCGGGCGACATCAGCGGGAAGCTACGGCATATCGCTATGCCGTTAGACAGGCATAAACAGGGGGTCAAAACCGCGTTCGCTACCAGCGCGTATCGTTCTTACGCTCCCAGTCGGACACCTCTTTTTCGGCCTGATCTTTCGCGTAGCCGTAACGCTCCTGAATTTTACCGACCAGCTGATCGCGCTTCCCTTCAATGACCGTCATATCGTCATCGGTCAGTTTACCCCACTGTTCCTTGGCTTTACCTTTCAACTGTTTCCAGTTACCGCTGATTTCGTCTTTATTCATCATTACGTCCTCATGATTCGGTGGGTTAACAGCCCGTTTTGTTCCGGACATGGTAATAACTATAGATGACAATGCTGACACCGATTCGTTATTCGGAATTTTTAACCATCAGGCCAATTGAACACGCAGGGAGAATTTTCCCGGCTCGCGCTGCGCTCGGCCGGGCTATTTGCATTCAGGAGGGTGAATTAAACCAGGTGCCACGCTGCCAGTGGCGGCGCCAGATGAGCGCCAGCGAAAGCCCACGCAAAGCCAGGAACACGGCCAGCGCCAGCCACAGGCCGTGGTTGCCGAGCACGGGCACAGAGAGCAGCGTCACCGCAAATCCCGCGGCGGCCACCGCCATGCTATTACGCATCTCCGCGCCGCGCGTCGCGCCGATAAACATGCCATCCAGCAGATAACACCAGACGCCAATCACCGGCAGGATCATCTGCCAGAACAGATAGCGGTCGGCCAGCTGCTGCAATGATGGGATAGAGGTCAATAGCGCGATGATATGCTCACCGGCCACGCTGTAGATTAACGCGAACGCCAGCGCGACCATTCCCGACTGCCGACAGGCCGCGCGCCAGACTTCCAGCAGTTGGCTACCGTCACGCGCGCCGTAAGCCTGTCCGGAATGGGCTTCGACGGCATAGGCAAAACCGTCCAGCGCGTAAGCGGTAAAGGTCAGCATGGTCATCAGTACCGCATTGACCGCCACCACGTCGCTGCCAAGACGGGCGCCGAAGACGGTGATGGCGCCAAAACAGAGCTGCAGTAGCAGCGAACGCAGCATGATGTCGCGATTAAGCGCCAGCAGGCGCCGCATATTGCCGCGCCAGGCTTCCTTCAACATGGCAAGCGTCACGCCGCGCAGCGCCAGCACCCGTTTCGCCATTAGCAGGCCGATGATAAAGGTAGCGTATTCCGACAGCGCCGTCGCCAGTGCCGCCCCCTGCACGTTCATATGCAGCCCCATCACCAGCCACAGATCGAGCACGATATTCAGCAAGTTGCCGACCACCAGCAGGATCACCGGGGCGCGGGCGTACTGCACGCCAAGCAGCCACCCCAACAGCACCAGGTTGGCCAACGACGCCGGGGCGCTAAGCCAGCGGATTTCGAGGAACCGTCTGGCCTGCTCCAGTACCGCCTCGCTGCCGCCGACGATATGCAGCGCGAGGTCAATGAGCGGCATGCGGAACAGAACAATGAGCAGCCCGGCGGCCAGCGCCAGGATCAGCGGTTGCACCAGAGCGCGCGCCAGCCGCTGCGGATCTTTGGCGCCGTAGGCCTGAGCGGTTAAGCCAGTGGTGCTCATTCGCAGGAACAACAGCAGCATAAACAGGAAACTAGTGGCCGTCGCGCCGACGGCGACGCCGCCAAGGTATACGGGGCTATCAAGATGGCCGACAACGGCGGTATCGACCAGCCCCAACAGCGGAACGGTAATGTTCGAGAAAATCATCGGTAGCGCGAGGCGCCACAGTGCTTTATCGGCGGCGTTGAGCAGCATGCAGAGGGACCAGACAGAGGAGGAACATCGCAGCGTCATGCATCATGATGACGCTGCGTTAGGACGGGAGTTACAGCCACTCACCGTTACGGATCACGCCGACGGCCAGACCTTCAATGGTGAAGCTCTGCTGGCGCAGATCGACGACGATCGGGGAAAACTCGCTGTTTTCCGGCAGCAGTTCAACGACGTTGCCCTGCTTTTTCAGACGTTTTACGGTGACTTCTTCATCGATACGCGCGACGACGACCTGGCCGTTACGCACGTCCTGAGTTTTATGCACCGCCAGCAGATCGCCGTCGAGGATACCGATGTCTTTCATCGACATCCCGCTAACGCGCAGCAGGAAGTCGGCATTTGGTTTAAACATCGCCGGGTCAACCTGGTAGTGACCTTCAATATGCTGCTGCGCCAGCAGCGGTTCGCCTGCGGCGACGCGGCCGATCAGCGGCAGTCCGTGTTCTTCTTCCGTCAGCAGACGAATGCCGCGTGAAGCGCCGGAGACGATTTCAATCGCGCCTTTACGCGCCAGCGCTTTGAGGTGTTCTTCCGCCGCGTTTGGGGAACGGAACCCCAAGCGCTGAGCAATTTCCGCACGCGTCGGCGGCATGCCCGTTTGGCTGATGTGATCCCGGATGAGATCAAACACCTCTTGCTGCCTGGTCGTTAACGCTTTCATTCCGCCCCCTGGGTGTATATACAGTTATGCTGTGAGTATATACAGCTAATGGTGATTTTGGAACCACATATCATATAAAAATCAGGAGATTCTTTGCGTTTTGCGAGCGTTGCCGACAAGACTTAGCGGTAATGCGACCACAACAGCATAGTCCAGGTGATCAACGCGATGATTATCGCCAGCAGTACCGCCGCCGAGCCCATATCCTTGGCGCGCCCGGAAAGTTCATGATGCTCAGGCCCGATACGGTCAACCACCGCTTCAATCGCGCTGTTAAGAATTTCGACTATCATCACTAACAGGACCGAGCCAATGAGCAGGACTCGCGTAATGATATCGACATCCAGCCAGCAGGCTATCGCCACGGCCACAATGGCGGCGACGCCTTCCTGGCGGAAAGCGGCTTCGTTCACCCACGCCGCGCGGAAACCTTTCCAGGAATAACCTGCTGCTTTAATGATTCTGGTTAACCCAGTGGTATTATTGGCCATCAAAAAGAACCTTTTAATGTAAATGACGTCGCTGAGTGTACGTGTTTGCCGTGTGACAACGGAAATTTTGTACGCTTTCTGTTATTCTTGCCGCGCATTTGCATGATTAACCAGAGGCTTCACATCGTTTATGTCCGGCTGGCAACGAATTTACTATAAATTACTGAATTTACCATTACGGGTGCTGGTAAAAAGCAAGTCTATTCCGGCAGAACCTGCTCAGGAATTAGGGCTCGATACCTCGCGTCCGATAATGTACGTCTTGCCTTATAACTCCAAGGCGGACCTGCTGACCCTGCGCGCCCAATGCCTGGCGCATGACTTACCCGACCCTTTTGAACCGCTGGAAATCGACGGCACCCTGCTGCCGCGCTACGTTTTCATCCACGGCGGCCCGCGCGTGTTTACCTACTACACGCCGAAAGAGGAGTCCATTAAGCTGTTCCACGACTACCTGGATCTGCACCGTAATCATCCCGACCTTGACGTGCAAATGGTGCCGGTCTCGGTGATGTTCGGCCGCGCCCCAGGTCGCGAAAAAGGCGAAGAGAATCCGCCGCTACGCATGCTTAACGGTATTCAGAAATTCTTCGCCGTCTCCTGGCTTGGCCGCGATAGCTTCGTGCGTTTCTCGCCTTCTGTCTCTCTGCGCCGCATGGCGGATGAGCACGGTACCGATAAAATCATCGCCCAGAAGCTGGCCCGCGTGGCGCGTATGCACTTCGCCCGTCAACGTCTGGCCGCCGTCGGCCCGCGTCTCCCTGCCCGCCAGGATCTGTTCAATAAGCTGCTGGCATCGAAAGCTATCGCCCGCGCGGTAGAAGATGAAGCACGCAGCAAGAAGATTTCTCACGAGAAGGCCCAGCAGAACGCCATCGCGCTGATGGAAGAGATTGCCGCTAACTTCTCTTATGAAATGATCCGCCTGACTGACCGTATTCTCGGCTTCACCTGGAACCGTCTGTATCAGGGGATTAACGTGCATAACGCCGAGCGCGTACGCCAGCTGGCGCATGACGGCCATGAGATTGTCTATGTGCCCTGTCACCGTAGCCACATGGACTACCTGCTGCTCTCTTATGTGCTTTATCATCAGGGGCTGGTGCCGCCGCATATCGCCGCCGGCATAAACCTCAACTTCTGGCCGGCCGGGCCGATTTTCCGCCGTCTGGGCGCTTTCTTTATTCGCCGTACCTTTAAGGGCAACAAGCTCTACTCCACGGTATTCCGCGAATATCTTGGCGAGCTGTTCAGCCGTGGCTATTCGGTGGAATACTTCGTCGAAGGCGGACGTTCCCGTACCGGCCGTCTGCTGGATCCGAAAACCGGCACCCTGTCGATGACTATTCAGGCGATGCTGCGCGGCGGTAGCCGCCCCATCACCCTGGTGCCGATTTATATCGGCTACGAGCACGTGATGGAAGTCGGTACCTACGCCAAAGAGCTGCGCGGCGCGACAAAAGAAAAAGAGAGCCTGCCGCAGATGGTGCGCGGCCTCAGCAAACTGCGTAATCTCGGCCAGGGCTACGTTAACTTCGGCGAACCGCTGCCGCTGATGACCTACCTCAATCAGCACGTGCCGGAATGGCGCGAAGCCATCGATCCTATCGAAGCTGTTCGCCCTTCCTGGCTGACGCCGACGGTGAATAATATCGCCGCCGATCTGATGGTGCGCATCAACAATGCCGGGGCGGCCAACGCCATGAACCTGTGCTGTACGGCGCTTCTGGCGTCGCGTCAGCGTTCTTTGACCCGTGAGCAGCTGACCCAGCAGTTAGATTGCTACCTCGACCTGCTGCGTAACGTGCCGTACTCCACCGATTCGACCGCGCCGACGGCTTCCGCCGGCGAGCTTATCGACCACGCGCTGCAGATGAACAAGTTCGAAGTCGAGAAAGACACCATCGGCGATATCATCATCCTGCCGCGCGAGCAGGCGGTGCTGATGACCTACTATCGCAACAACATCGCCCATATGCTGGTGATGCCGTCGCTGCTGGCCGCTATCGTGACCCAACATCGCCGCATCACCCGTAGCGAAGTGCTGCGTCATGTCGAGATGTTCTATCCGTTCCTGAAAGCCGAGCTGTTCCTGCGCTGGGAAAAAGAGGAGCTGGCGGGCGTTATCGATGCGCTGATGGCAGAGATGCAGCGTCAGGGCCTGGTGGTGCTGAATGGCGATGAGATGAGCGTCAACCCGGCGCACTCTCGTTCCCTGCAGCTGTTGGCCGCCGGCGCGCGCGAGACGTTACAGCGCTACGCGATCACCTTCTGGCTGTTGAGCGCCAACCCGTCCATCAACCGCAGTACGCTTGAGAAAGAAAGCCGCACCATGGCGCAGCGTCTGTCGGTACTGCACGGTATCAACGCGCCGGAGTTCTTCGATAAGGCGGTGTTCAGTACTCTGGTGCTGACCCTGCGTGACGAAGGCTACATCAGCGATACCGGCGATGCCGAGCCGGCAGAGACCCTGAAGGTCTACCAGATGCTGGCGGATTTGATTACGTCGGATGTACGTTTGACGATTGAAAGCGCCGCTCAGGACGACGCATAACGTTGCGGCTTCTGTTCCCCGGCTCGCGACGCGAGTCGGGGAAAGAAGGATTTACTGCAGATAACTCATCGCCAGACCGAGAAACAGCACCAGCCCAACGTAGTTATTATTCATAAACGCTTTGAAGCAGTTATCGCGTTCGCGCTTGAAGATAAGCTTCTGCTGCCAGACAAACAATCCCGCCGCGATAAACAGCGACCAGTAGAATTCCCAGTTCAGCCCATTTAGCCAGCCCACCGCGCCCATTAATACCAGCACGGCAACCTGCAGAATACCGATAATCAAACGATCGTTTTCACCGAACAGGATCGCCGTCGACTTAATGCCAATTTTGACATCATCGTCGCGATCGACCATCGCATACTGGGTATCGTAGGCTACCGCCCACAAAATATTGGCGAGGAACATCAGCCAGCAGCTGAGCGGCAGCGCTTCACTTACCGCCGAGAAAGCCATCGGGATCGACCAGCCAAAGGCCGCGCCCAGCACTACCTGCGGCAGATGGGTATAGCGCTTCATAAAGGGGTAGACCCAGGCTAGCGCCAGCGCCGCAACCGACAGCAGGATGGTCATGGTATTGAGCGTCAACACCAGCAAGAAGGAGAGCCCCACCAGTACCGCGAACAATATGCGCGCTTCTTTTTCGGTGACCTCGCCGCTTGGTAGCGGGCGACGAGCCGTACGCTTAACGTGACCATCAAATTTACGGTCGGCATAGTCATTCACCACGCAGCCGGCGGCGCGCATCAACCAGACGCCAGCGACAAATACCGCCAGTATCCACAGCGGTGGCACCCCGGGTGATGCCACCCATAGCGCCCACAGCGTCGGCCACAGCAGCAATAGCGCGCCGATTGGTTTGTCAGTACGCATCAGGCGGTGAAACGCCAACAGCTTATTCTGCGTCAGACTCCACTCCATTTTCTCTTCCTCTTAATACAATGGCGATGCAGGCAGAAAAAGCTCTGTCAGCAGCAGCGGTTTGCCGCTCAGCCGGAGACGGGAACGTCGCCCCCACAGCTGTGCACTACGGCCAATCTCAATAAAATCACGGGTTAACGTCGACGACGTAAACAGATACCGGCCCAGCGGCGTCTGCCCCAGCTGCTGCAGGGCTAATTCCGGGCCGCATAGCGTCGATTCCGGCACGAGGGTACGACCGGCAAGCCAGGGTTCGCCATCGGCGCAAAGAATGATTTCCCGCAGCCAATAACGCGCTTCTTCCGGCAATAGGGCTTCTTCGCCCGCCAGCGCGTCGCGTCCGACGAAACCTTCGTTAATCATGGTCACGGTGACCTTTTTCCCTTGTTGCTCAAAGCGCTTGGTCATTGAGTCTTCCAGCAACAGCCAGTCGCGCAGCGGCGCGTCCAGCTCGGGTATGGCGGCAAAATAGCGCAGCGCACGCAGTTGCGTAAGCGCAGGATGTGGCATGCCTGATTCTCCGGTACAAAACGTGCAGGCATTGTATCGCAGAATAGCGTTTTGAGGGCGGGCAAACGTCAATATACGATCATCCGCGCAACAGGCATGCAACAGTTGCCGCTGCGCGAGAAAAAAAAGTGCGTCCAGGCGGACGCACCTAAAGGCTGTGCCTAAACATCAGCATTGTGGGGAGACGGTCACCCCTTGCCTTTTACACTGCTGATAAAGGTGGAACGAGCAGATTTCGAGCCGAGACGTTCAGCTTCGTTCATCAATTTAAGGGCTTTATCGATATCGCCTTGTTTAACCGCTTTCTTGATACCGTTGTTGAAGTAGGTTTCGGTATCGTCAAGCATCGGTTCGCTTTTCGCCGCTGGGGCGGCAGCGACCGGCGCGACAACAGGCGCAGCGGCCGGGGCGTTATAGACCGGCGCCGCGGTATTGCCGACGGTCACCGGGCCCGGGCCGGAAGACCCAAACAGCGGGCCCACCAGCACGCTGGAACTCGAAGACGTTTTCACCTTCAGGCTCAAGGTGCCGTCAGTGGTATGTTTAGCGATCGGATCCGGAATGTCCGGCACCGCGTTACCGGTGCCTTTCGCGTAGGCTTTCGCCGGGTCGATTAATTTGGTGGTCTGCTGCAGATCCTGCGGAGTGGTAAACACCAGCACATAAATTTTCTGCTGTCCCAGCGCCGGCGTCAGGCGCATTACCCCTTCCAGGCGGTCGGCGCTCATCACACCCGGCTCCAGATAAGTGAAATAGCTGCTCGGGAAGAAGGCGGACGGCGTCATGCTCTGATCGAGGATCAGCACGTTTGGCGCATAGACGCTGGTCTGTTTGTCGACTTCGCTGGTCAGCGTCAGGGTTAACTCGCCGATATTGGCCGGTACGCTATAGGCCACCACCGGCCCGGCGATACCGGGAACATTCAACGTTTGACCGGCGATCGCCACTTTAGAGGTTTGGGTTTTCGATTGATCGACCGGCGTCCAGGTCAACTGCTGCAGCGAGGAGGCCGGGATGGACGGCGCGGCAGAGGTATTCTGCGGCACGAAATTGACATCAGCAAAACTGACTGCGGGTACGCTGGCCAGCAGGCCGGCGGACAGGCAGAGGGCAACGAGACTTTTCTTCATATTCATTGTTATCACCTCAATTCCTATGGCCGAGCGTTAGCCAGGCAATAGCGCGCTGGGCCGAAAATAGAGGGGCTGATGCCCCTCTTTTACTCATCATGATGCGGATAGCATTACCACCAGATTTCCATCTGGGCGCCGAAGGTCCACTCATCGTCGTCGCCGCGGCTGGAAGTGTTGATACCGGTACCAGAGGTATCGCGCATGGCGACGCCGCTATCGGTGTAACCCCACTTCTCATCCCACTTCGCGTAGGTGGCGAACAGACGAATTGCCGGACGGGACCAGATGCTGTCGCCCGCCTGCCACTGTTGCGCCAGGGTGATTTTGTACTGGTTGTTGCTGTCGCCGGTTTTCTGCGATTTGACGTTGTCGTAGCCGACTTCCAGCAGGGTGCTCATGATCGGCGTCCATTTGTACATAGGACGTACGCCGACGGTCCACCATTTGGTACCGTTGTTGTTGTCCAGGTTGACGTCCTGGTACATGGCGACGTACATCATGTCCCAATCGTCCGCCAGAGAGACCGCGCCGTGGTCAAGCACACGCCACATGGAACCATCGTTATTAATGCTGCCGCCCTGCGGTACGCCTTTACCGTTGGAGGTCATGGCATCGGTCGCGTACTGCAGAACAAATTTGTTGTAGCCTTTCAGGATGCTCTGGGTATGTTCAGCGGTGAACATCCAGCCATCTTTCGATGCATCCGGCTGCAGGTAGTAGTCATCCGGCACGTTGGTGTGACCATAGTCCACGCCCAACTCCAGCGTACCGCCCGGGTTGGTTTCCATCTGCGCTAAACGCACGTCGAAGACGTCGTTCGGTACCAGATGATCGTAAACGCGTTCGCCAGTCAGCGGATCGCGGTCAGCATAGGTTGCCGAACCGCCGGATTCAGAAGAACGAGTGGCGGCCAGAGACAGTTTACCGAAGCCCAGATCGATGTTTTCGATACCGGCGCCAGGACCGGAAATATCCCAGTAGTAGAAGTCGATCATGTGAACGTCATGACGCTGATAGAAGCGCTTACCGGCCCACAGGGTTGAACCCGGCAGCCAGTCGATCAGGTTTTTACCCTGCACGTTAACTTCACGGAAGGCCGGGCTGGTAGATTCCCAGTCGTTCTGCTGCGATACCGAGTAGGCAACGTTAGTATCGAAGTAGAAGCTCTTATCGCCCTCTTTCCACACTTCCTGGCCCAGTTTCAGTTCAGCGTAAGTTTCACATTCGTTACCGAGACGGTATTTACTTTGAGCGCCGGTGGCCTGGAAGCACTGCTGTTCGCCGCCGCTGCCGGTCCAGCCAATACCGGAACGAGCGTAACCGTGGAAATCGACAGCCAGCGCCTGGGCAGACATCACGCCCGCCGCAACGGCTACCGCCAGTGGAAGTTTGCGCAGAGTAATCATCATTCTATCTCCTGAGATCATTGCTTTTCTTTGAACACTTCCCCGTCGGCCGCCGCATGGTTGGCTGCGCGCTGGGTTCGCGTCTTCTTTTAATGGGGAACCTTATACGCCCGGCTCTTTATGCAACCGACGACAAGCGGTGCCATCCTCACGGAATAAATGGCAGCGCTCCGGCGGCAAACCGATGGCGAATGTGGCTCCCTCTTCTACCAACACCACGTCATTCTGGCGGTACACCAGGTTCTGACGGATGGCGGGGATCTGGATATGAATTTGCGTTTCGTGACCAAGCTGTTCGACCACCTGCACTTCGCCCTCAAGGGTGACATCGGCGATGTCGCTCGGCAGCAGGTGTTCCGGGCGGATGCCCAAAGACATATTGGCGCCGACCTGAACGTGAGCGCTGTCTACCGGCAGCCAGACCTGCTGGCGGTTCGGTAGTTCGACTTGTACCTGTTCGATGGCGGTCGCGGTGACTTTGACCGGCAGGAAGTTCATCTTCGGCGAACCGATAAAGCCCGCGACAAAGCGGTCTGCCGGGTAGTGATAGAGTTCCAGCGGTTTTCCGACCTGCGCGACGCGGCCGGCGTCCAGCACCACGATTTTGTCGGCCAGGGTCATGGCTTCCACCTGATCGTGGGTGACGTAAATCATCGTGCGACCAAGGCGCTTATGCAGACGGGAGATTTCGATACGCATCTGCACGCGCAGCGCGGCATCGAGGTTGGACAGGGGTTCATCAAGCAGGAAAACCCGCGGCTCGGCGACCAGGGTACGGCCGATGGCCACGCGCTGACGCTGGCCGCCGGAGAGCGCTTTCGGCTTACGCTCCAGCAGGTGCGCCAGCTGTAAGACCTCAGCGACTTGAGTTACGCGCTGGTTAATCACCTCTTTTTTCGCCCCGGCCAGCTTCAGGCCAAAAGACATATTTTCGGCAACGGAAAGGTGGGGATAGAGCGCATATGACTGGAATACCATGCCGATGCCGCGCTCGGCGGGCGGCACGTCGTTCATTCGGGTATCGCCAATAAACAGATCGCCGCTGGTGACCGTTTCCAGTCCGGCGATCATACGCAGCAGGGTGGATTTGCCGCAGCCCGACGGTCCTACAAACACGACGAACTCCCCATCCTGGATCTCGAGATTGATATCTTTAGATACCACCACGTCGCCCCAGGCTTTCGTTACATTTCGTAGCTGTACGCTCGCCATGCCCTTCTCCCTTCGTTACAACCTGTCACTTAAAGACACATTCAAGATGGGCTGACTATGCGGCATTCATTACGTTGGCAAATCCTCCACCCCCCGGGTTTTTGATGGGGGAGGAGACGGGAGGATGAGAAACCGCCTCTCGCCGCCGGAAGTTCCCGGCACAACGTCATTTCGTGATCGAAGCGACAAAAACGGTGGCTTTTTTATGTGCTCCAGGGCCCATTACCGGCATTTCTGCAATGCGGATCACATAAACGGCGGGCGGGGCGTAGACATAGGGAGGATGGAAAGAGGTTGTTAAAAAAGGAAACTCATCAGCGTTAAACCACTCAAGTGTATCCACGAGCACATCACCAAATAGGACGGGTATATGAAAATCAAAACTGGCGCTCGCATCCTCGCGCTGTCTGCATTGACGACGATGATGTTTTCCGCCTCTGCCCTCGCAAAAATTGAAGAAGGTAAGCTGGTTATCTGGATTAACGGCGATAAAGGCTATAACGGCCTCGCTGAAGTGGGTAAAAAGTTCGAAAAAGATACCGGCATTAAAGTTTCCGTAGAACATCCGGATAAGCTGGAAGAGAAGTTCCCGCAGGTTGCTGCCACCGGCGACGGCCCGGATATCATTTTCTGGGCGCATGACCGTTTTGGCGGCTACGCGCAGTCCGGCCTGCTGGCGGAAATCAGCCCGGATAAAGCTTTCCAGGACAAACTCTATCCCTTCACCTGGGACGCCGTACGCTACAACGGCAAACTGATCGCTTACCCGGTGGCGGTGGAAGCCCTGTCGCTGATTTATAACAAAGACCTGGTCCCGAACCCGCCGAAAACCTGGGAAGAGATTCCGGCGCTGGATAAAGAGCTGAAGGCGAAGGGTAAGAGCGCGCTGATGTTCAACCTGCAAGAACCGTACTTCACCTGGCCGCTGATTGCCGCCGATGGCGGATACGCGTTTAAGTTTGAAAACGGCAAATACGACGTGAAAAACGTCGGCGTCGATAGCGCCGGAGCAAAAGCGGGCCTGACCTTCCTGGTCGACCTTATCAAAAATAAACACATGAACGCCGATACCGACTACTCCATCGCGGAAGCGGCGTTCAACAAAGGCGAAACCGCGATGACCATCAACGGTCCGTGGGCGTGGTCGAACATAGACAAAGGTAAGGTTAACTACGGCGTCACTCTGCTGCCAACCTTCAAAGGCAAACCGTCTAAACCGTTCGTTGGCGTCCTGAGCGCCGGGATTAACGCCGCCAGCCCGAATAAAGAACTGGCGAAAGAGTTCCTCGAAAACTACCTGATGACCGATCAGGGTCTGGAGTCGGTCAACAATGATAAACCGCTGGGCGCCGTGGCGCTGAAATCCTTCCAGGAGAAGCTGGAGAAAGACCCGCGTATCGCCGCCACCATGGCTAACGCCCAGAAAGGCGAAATTATGCCGAACATCCCGCAGATGTCCGCATTCTGGTATGCCGTCCGTACCGCGGTTATTAACGCCGCAAGCGGCCGTCAAACCGTCGATGCCGCGCTGAAGGATGCACAGGGCCGTATCACCAAGTAATACCGTCGCACACGTGCCGGATGGCGGCATAAATGCCTTATCCGGCCTACACGCCTTGTAGGCCGGATAAGTGCAGCGCCATCAGGCACTTTTGTCGACAGATATTTAACGTTGTAGAGGATGATCCCCATGGATGCCGTTAAAAAGAAACACTGGTGGCAAAGCCCGCAACTCACATGGTCTGTGATTGGTTTGCTGTGCCTGCTGGTGGGTTACCTTGTTGTTTTAATGTACGCCCAGGGGGAGTACCTGTTCGCCATCATGACGCTGATTTTAAGCTCGGTTGGCCTGTATATCTTTTCCAATCGCAAGGCCTATGCCTGGCGCTATGTTTATCCGGGTCTCGCCGGGATGGGGCTGTTTGTTCTGTTCCCGCTGATCTGTACCATTGCCATCGCCTTCACCAACTACAGCAGCACCAACCAGCTCACCTTCGAACGCGCCCAACAGGTACTGATGGATCGTTCTTTCCAGGCCGGCAAAGCCTATAACTTCTCACTCTACCCGGCAGGCGATGAGTGGCAGCTGGCGCTGACGGACGGTGAAAGCGGTAAAAATTATCTCTCTGAGGCCTTTAAATTTGGCGGCGAGCAGAAGCTGGCGTTAAAAGAAGCCGATGCCCTGCCGCAAGGCGAACGCGCGAATTTACGCGTAATCACCCAGAACCGCGCCGCGCTGAACCAACTGACCGCCGTGCTGCCGGATGAAAGCAAAGTGATTATGAGTTCACTGCGCCAGTTTTCCGGCACCCAGCCGCTGTACGCGCTGGCTAACGACGGCACGCTCACCAACAACCAAAGCGGCGTGAAATATCGCCCCAACGCCGACATCGGCTTTTATCAATCCATCAATGCCGACGGCAGCTGGGGCAATGAGAAGCTGAGCCCGGGTTATACCGTCACCATCGGCTGGGATAACTTCACCCGCGTTTTCCAGGATGAAGGGATCCAGAAGCCGTTCTTCGCCATTTTCGTCTGGACCGTGGTGTTCTCGGTGCTGACGGTGATTTTGACCGTCGCCGTGGGAATGGTGCTGGCCTGTCTGGTGCAGTGGGAAGCGTTGAAGGGCAAAGCGATTTACCGCGTGCTGTTGATTCTGCCGTATGCGGTGCCGTCATTTATCTCAATCCTGATTTTCAAAGGGCTGTTTAACCAGAGCTTTGGTGAAATCAACATGATGCTGAGCGCGCTGTTCGGCATTAAACCGGCCTGGTTTAGCGACCCAACCACCGCGCGCACGATGATCATCATCGTCAACACCTGGCTGGGCTACCCGTACATGATGATCCTGTGCATGGGGCTGCTGAAGGCGATTCCGGACGATCTGTACGAGGCGTCGGCGATGGATGGCGCGGGTCCGTTCCAGAACTTCTTTAAAATTACGCTACCGCTGCTGATCAAGCCGCTCACGCCGCTGATGATTGCCAGCTTCGCCTTTAACTTTAACAACTTCGTACTGATTCAACTGTTGACCAACGGTGGCCCGGACCGTCTCGGCACCACCACCCCGGCCGGTTATACCGACCTGCTGGTGAGCTACACCTATCGCATCGCCTTTGAAGGCGGCGGCGGTCAGGACTTCGGCCTGGCGGCGGCTATCGCCACGCTTATCTTCCTGCTGGTTGGGGCGTTAGCGATTGTGAATCTGAAAGCCACGCGCATGAAGTTTGATTAAGGGAGATAACGATAATGGCTATGGTCCAACCTAAATCTCAAAAACTGCGTCTCTTCACTACGCATCTTCTGTTACTGATTTTTATCGCCGCGATTATGTTCCCGCTGCTGATGGTTATCGCAATCTCGCTGCGCGAAGGCAATTTCGCGACCGGCAGCCTGATCCCGGATACCATCTCCTGGGAGCACTGGCGTCTGGCATTAGGCTTCAGCGTCGAACACGCCGATGGCCGGGTAACGCCGCCGCCGTTCCCAGTGCTGCTGTGGCTGTGGAACTCAATTAAGGTCGCCGGGATTACCGCGATCGGCATCGTCGCCCTCTCCACCACCTGCGCTTATGCTTTCGCCCGTATGCGCTTCCCGGGCAAAGCGACGCTGCTCAAAGGGATGCTGATTTTCCAGATGTTCCCGGCGGTACTGTCGTTGGTGGCGCTGTATGCGTTGTTCGACCGCCTCGGTCAGTATCTGCCTTTCGTCGGCCTCAACACTCACGGCGGGGTGATCTTCGCCTATATGGGCGGTATCGCGCTGCACGTCTGGACGATTAAGGGCTACTTCGAAACTATCGATGGTTCACTGGAAGAAGCGGCCGCACTGGATGGCGCCACTCCGTGGCAGGCCTTCCGCCTGGTGCTGCTGCCGCTGTCGGTGCCGATTCTGGCGGTCGTGTTTATTCTGTCGTTCATCGCCGCGATTACCGAAGTGCCGGTGGCCTCGTTGCTGCTGCGCGATGTGAACAGCTATACCCTGGCGGTCGGGATGCAGCAGTATCTCAATCCGCAGAACTACCTGTGGGGCGACTTCGCCGCGGCGGCGGTACTGTCGGCGATTCCGATTACCGTCGTCTTCCTGCTGGCTCAGCGTTGGTTGGTTAACGGCCTGACGGCCGGCGGGGTGAAAGGTTAAGTTTCATCATGTTAGACCCTTGTTTTACCGCCCCAAATTTCAGCGAGGGTGGGATGTGGTACCCGACCCCAACCGGGTACGGCAGCCCACCTCTCCCTGAAAAAGTAGGGCAAATGCCACTGCAATCCTCTACTGGACCCTACATAAATTTCATTTGTGATTGTCGGTCAAGCGGCCCTGGAGGCCGCTTTTTTTATTCCCGTTTCAGGCGGTTGGAATTACACAACCACAGGGTAATCACCAGGATAAGGATCGCCGCAGAGTAAATCAGCACCGCCATCGGCGACTCATGGTCGACGATAATAAGCCGCACAATCGCCGTAATACCGATATAGACGAAATAACGCAGCGGGAAGTGAAAACCGGACTCAAAGTATTTCACAATCAACGCGATAAACTCGAAGTAGAGAAAATAGACCACCAGCCCTTCGACCAGCTTGTATTTACTCACCGGCTCCGGCGTAAACAGCACGTGCGCCAGATGCAGGGTCTCCTTTCCCAGGAACACCACCAGAATAATTCCCAGGCACAATAGCGCCAGGTTCAATACGGCCTGCATGGCCTTCGCAACAAAATTAACCAGCGGACGATATACCGACGGCATAGTGACACCTCAAATGCATGAACGTTATTGATCTGTATAGCGCAAAAGTGTGATCCAGATCTACTTCGCTTTGCGAGCAGCATCGGTCCTTCAACGCGGTAAATGCAACTAAGAGAAAATTTTACTTCCTACAATGCTGTGAGCAAGTTAACCAAATCATCCGTTACGCTTAAAACAAAACCAACCAACTTATTGAAAATTAAAACATTTACCATTTGAAACAGTTATATCTTAAAAATTCTCACAAGATAAAATTTTTCTAAAATCAGCATTATTTATATGGTTATTAGGGTAAGATTTTTCTTATCCATTGTCTTAGCATTATCGCAGTTGAATAAAATTTAATTTTGGACATTAAATCATTATGAAAACCGATAACGCATCCCTGTATATCAAATGGCTCAAACAAGAAGTTGCCCCGGCGTTAGGTTGTACTGAACCCGTCGCTATTTCCTTCGCTGCCGCCTACGCCGCACAATATCTGGATCAGCCTTGCACCAGAATTAGCGGTTTTATTTCCGCCAATCTCTATAAAAACGCAATGGGTGTTACTATTCCCGGTACCACCGTTTGCGGAGTAGCGCTGGCCGCCGCAATTGGCGCATTTGGCGGCGATCCGCAAAAGGGATTAAAAACGCTGGAAGATATCACCCCGCTACACGTCGAAATGGCACAGAAGCTGATCGCCAATCATGCCGTTGATATTACCGTCAAAGAGACCCCGGACTTTATTCATCTGGATCTAACTCTCTCTGATGGCGAAAACACCTGTCGTGTCGTAGTAAAAGGAACCCACACTAACGTGGTCGAACTTTATATTAATGACCAGCCGCAGCCACTAAGCGAAAAACAGAATGCAAGCGCCCGGCACGAAACGCTGTCCAATTTTTCGCTACAACAGGCTTACGGCTTTATTAATAGCGTCGACTTTAATGATATTCGCTTTATTCTCGAAGCCGCGCGCTTAAACTCCGCGCTGGCGGCAGAAGGCAAAACCAAAAAATATGGCCTGAACATTAACGGTACCTTTTCTGACGCAGTGAAAAACGGCCTGATGAGCAACGATCTGTTAAGCAAGGTGATCATCAACACCGTCGCCGCTTCAGATGCCCGCATGGGCGGCGCGCCGGTGGTCGCAATGTCTAACTTCGGCTCAGGCAATCAGGGCATTACGGCAACCATGCCGGTAGTGGTGGTTGCTGAGCATCTCGGCGCCGATGAAGAGACCCTGGCGCGCGCTTTGTCTCTATCTCATCTCACCGCCATCTCAATTCATTCTCGTTATACGCGCTTATCTGCGCTATGCGCGGCCTCAACCGCCGCCATGGGCGCCGCCGCCGGGATGGCCTGGCTATTTACTCGCGACATCAACACCATTAATACCGCGATTATTAATATGGTCAGCGATATTACCGGCATGATTTGTGATGGCGCCTCTAATAGCTGTGCGATGAAAGTCTCATCTGTGGTATCCAGCGCCTTTAAGGCGGTACTGATGGCAATGCAAAATAGCTGCGCTGGGGCGAATGACGGTATTGTCTGCGCTGATGTCGAGCAGACTATTAATAATCTGTGCCGCCTGGTGATTAAACCAATGACCCTCACAGATAAAGAAATTATCAGTATCATGGTCGCTAAATAACAATATTTAACGGGCCTGAACATTCAGGCCCCGATTAACCTACCCTACCCACACTATTATTTATAAATTAGCAGGTATAGCAGATGAATAAAAAAGTCATCTTACGCGGCGCCAGCGCTATTATGCCGCTGTGCATCGGCGACTTTCCATTTTCATTTATTGTCGGCGCATTAAGCGTTAGCGCGGGCATGAGCGTCTGGCAGAGCACGGCGTGGTCGGCGATTGTTATTGCCGGTTCGGCGCAAATGCTGGCATTAAATATGCTTAAAACCGGCGCCACGCTCGGGGTTATTATATTCACCACATTAATAATTAATCTACGTCATGTACTGTACAGCGCCTCTATTTCCGGTACCGTCCGTGAAGCATCATTCTTTAAAAAATGCTTTATGTCCTACGCGCTGACCGACGAAGTGTACGCCACCACCGTCAAAGAGATGGAAGGCAATAAGCAGGATAAGTATCTGTTTTATGGTTCGGCGATGATCACCTTCTGGGCAATTTGGGTACTGGCGGATTTCCTCGGCGCGCTGGTCGGCGCTTCCTTCCCGAACATTGAAAAGTACGGTCTGGATTTCGCCATGGTCGCCGCTTTTATCGCTATCGTGGTGCCGCAAATAAAAAGCCAGGCCTGCACCGTCGCCGCCGTGGTGGCCGCCGTCTCCGGCGTGCTGTTGGTCATCCTGCCCTACTCGCTGGGCATTGTCGTCGCGTCAGTGCTTGGCGTGCTCGCCGGACTGTGCGTCGACCTGGCTGAAGAACGTAAACAGGCAGCAATTGCCAAATCCGGAATGCCGCTCGTGGAGGCGCTGGAACATGAATAATAGCTACTTTATCGCCCTGACTTTGGGGATGGCCGCCGTGACCTTTCTGATCCGATTTTCGTTTATCGGCCTGGCCGGAAAAATCCAGATGTCCGAGCGGGTGACCAAAACGCTGCGCTTTGTCCCGGTCACCGTCCTGCCGGCCATTATCACCATTCAGATCCTGAGCGTGAATTCCAGTATGGAGTTTGACTTAAAGAATCCGAAGGTGATCGCCGCCATTATCTGCACGCTCGCCAGCTTCCGTTTAGGCCTGGTATGGGTGGTAGTGAGCGGCGTCGGCTCGCTGGTGTTGTTAAATTATTTTATGTAACCGTTTGAAGGATAAACCATATGATTATTACCACCGCTGACGCGCCTGCCGCTATCGGCCCGTACGTGCAGGGCGTCAATCTCGGCGCGATGACCATCACCTCCGGTCAGCTGCCGATTAATCCGCTGGACGGCACCATGCCAGGCGATATCGCCGAACAGGCGCGGCAATCGCTGGAAAATGTGAAAGCCATCGTTGAAGCTGCCGGACTCACGGTCGGGCAGATCGTTAAAACCACGGTGTTTGTCAAAGACCTGCAGGATTTTGCCGCCATCAACGCCGCCTATGAGGCCTTCTTTACCGAACATCAGGCCGCTTTTCCGGCGCGTTCCTGCGTAGAGGTCGCCAGACTGCCGAAAGACGCCGGCATCGAAATCGAAGCCATCGCCTTCGCTCGTTAATCACCCGGCTGGGGGGAAACCTCCAGCCTCCTTCCCCACCGTTTTTCGCCGTTCCTCCTTGCTCATTTTACAGGCACTATACGATGAGATCTGAATGAGGAACGCAGCATGTTAACTATCCGTAAGGCTGTACCAGAAGATGCGCCGCAGCTCAGTAATATGGGCTATGCCAGCTATCGCCACCACTTCGCCCACCTTTGGCGCAACGCCGATGAGCTGGCATTATTTCTCCAGCAGGAGTATTCCGTGGAATCGCTGCGTCAAAGTCTTGCCGCGGCGGAACAGCATTGGCTCATCGCCGAATCCGCGCACCCCGTTGGCTTTGCTAAATACAGCTGCCAGCAGAGAATTGATGGCGACGGACGTATCGGCACATTGCTGCATAAGCTCTATCTCATGCCTGACGAAACCGGACACCGCTACGGCGAGCGGTTGTTTAGCGCCATAGAGGCTCTGGCACAAGAAAATGGTGAAGTGTGGCTGTGGCTTGAGGTCCTTGCCGATAATCCTGGCGCGCGTCGTTTTTACGAACGCCAGGGAATGCAGCATGTAAAAGACACCATTTTCCATTCCGCCAGCCAACAAAGCACCTTACATATTCTGGCCAAACCGATATGAGAGAAATTATGCCTGAGCTTCGCGATACCGGCGTTCGCAACGTCATCTGCGGCGAAAACGTGGTCATATACCAGCCCGCCAACCTCTATGGTTGCCAGCTCGGCGATAACGTCTTCGTCGGGCCGTTCGTCGAGATTCAGGGACACACGCGCATCGGCGCGGACAGCAAAATCCAGTCCCACAGTTTTATCTGCGAGTACGTAACCATCGGCCAACGTTGTTTTATCGGCCACGGCGTGATGTTCGCCAACGACATGTTCCGCGATGGTAAACCGAATGCCGACCGCGACAGTTGGGGGCGCATTGAAATCGGCAATGACGTGTCTATCGGCAGCGGCGCCACCATTCTGGCGGTGAGTATCTGCGATGGCGTGGTCATCGGCGCCGGGAGCGTGGTGACAAAATCCATCACCGAGAAAGGCGTTTGGGCGGGCAATCCCGCGAGGCTGCTGCGGCGGCTATAAATAAAAATGCCGACCCGAGGGTCGGCATTCAGGCTTAATTGCGCAACACTTACGCGCGCCAGGCTTTATAACGGTTAATCAGGCCGTTGGTAGAGCTGTCGTGGCTGCTAACGTCTGCGCCATCTTTCAGTTCCGGCAGGATACGGTTAGCCAGCTGTTTACCCAGCTCAACGCCCCACTGATCGAAGGTGAAGATATTGAGGATCGCGCCCTGGGTGAAGATTTTGTGCTCATACAGCGCAATCAATGCGCCCAGGCTGAACGGGGTGATCTCACGCAGCAGGATGGAGTTGGTCGGACGGTTGCCTTCGAACACTTTGAACGGCACCACGTGCTCAAGCTGAGCCGGGTCTTTACCCTGGTCGCGATATTCCTGCTCAACCACTTCGCGGGATTTACCAAAGGCCAGCGCTTCGGTCTGGGCGAAGAAGTTAGACAGCAGTTTCTGATGGTGGTCAGACAGCGGGTTATGGGTGATAGCCGGGGCGATGAAATCGCACGGTACCATTTTGGTGCCCTGGTGGATCAGCTGATAGAACGCGTGCTGACCGTTAGTCCCCGGCTCGCCCCAGATGATTGGGCCAGTCTGGTAATCCACGACGTTGCCGTTACGGTCAACGTACTTACCGTTGGATTCCATGTTGCCCTGCTGGAAGTAAGCGGCAAAGCGGTGCATGTACTGATCGTACGGCAGAATCGCTTCGGTTTCGGCGCCGAAGAAATTGTTGTACCAGATACCGATCAGCGCCAGCAGTACCGGCAGGTTTTTCTCAGCCGGGGTGGTGGAGAAGTGTTTGTCCATGGCGTGGGCGCCGGACAGCAGCTGGACGAAGTTATCGAAGCCAACGGACAGAATGATAGACAGGCCGATGGCGGACCACAGGGAGTAACGACCGCCAACCCAGTCCCAGAATTCAAACATGTTAGCCGTATCGATACCGAACTCGCCAACCGCTTTACCGTTGGTGGAGAGCGCCGCGAAGTGTTTCGCTACGTGTTTCTCATCGCCCGCGGTCGCCAGGAACCAGTCACGCGCGCTGTGGGCGTTGGTCATGGTTTCCTGAGTAGTGAAGGTTTTGGAAGCCACCAGGAACAGCGTGGTTTCCGGATTCACCGCTTTCAACACTTCGGCGATATGGGTGCCGTCTACGTTGGAAACGAAGTGCATGTTGAGATGGTTTTTATACGGGCGCAGCGCTTCGGTCACCATGAACGGGCCGAGGTCTGAACCGCCGATACCGATGTTCACCACGTCGGTGATCGGTTTGCCGGTGTAGCCTTTCCAGCTACCGGAGATAATTGCTTCAGAGAAGGCTTTCATCTTCTCCAGCACCGCGTTGACTTCCGGCATCACATCTTTGCCATCAACCACAATCGGCGTATTGCTGCGGTTACGCAGCGCAACGTGCAGTACCGCGCGGTCCTCGGTACGGTTAATTTTTTCGCCGGAGAACATCGACTTGATAGCACCGGCCAGATCGGTCTCTTTCGCCAGATCCTGCAGCTTAGACAGCGTCTCTTCAGTGATGCGGTTCTTGGAGAAATCCACCAGCATCAGATCGTCAAAAGTGGCGGAGAATTTAGAGAAACGATCGCTATCTTTGGCGAAAAGCTCGCTGATAGTGACGTCTTTCATTTCATCGAAGTGTTTCTGTAATGCCTGCCATGCAGCGGTCTGCGTTGGGTTGATATTTTTCATTAGCAATACTCTTCTGATTTGAAAAATGTGACTTCGGTCGATTGTAGCCTCAGCGGCGGAAAATTGTGATGATTTTTGTGTTATGCCGTTGACGGGGGTCAGAAATAGGGTAAAGAGCCCCCATATTATAGCGATCATTAGGCATTTTTCTGTTATCCGCCGATGCATGAAAAATCCGCATAACCCTGTCGTTGACATACCCGTCCGGAAGCCTTTATATAGCTGAACTGCCTACGGAACCGTAGGTATGTATTGCTCGCGCATTTCACGCTACAGCGAAGAGTATCGTTGGGGGGTATAATGACCAGTCTCTCCCCAGGCATAGTGAAAGACGTCAGTAATTGCCAGAAGAGGTGCGTTGCCCAGGTAACCGTATTGGAGGAACCAGTCCGGGGAAAATACGTGAGGGGGAGCAACGCCGAGGCGCACAGGCATCTGGTTAAGTCTGTCGCCGGCCACAGGGGCTGAATCCCCTGGGTTGTCACCAGAAGCGTTCGCAGTCGGGCGTTTCATACTCGCGAACCGATGCGCGTCATCGGCGAACGGGTCTACAAGGTGGAGCACTTCTGGGTGACATCGTAGTTTGTTTATCGCTCTGCGCCCACCCTACTTTTCGCTCTTCCCTTGTGCCATGGCTGAGTTAATTTGGCCTGGCTTATTAAGACATTTTGTAGCGCTCCGGTTATTTCCAGCCCGAACCAGGAGCGGTTGCTCAGGAATCGTTTTAATAAGTCAGGCCCCCTGACACGAGGTTGTTATGACAGATTTAGTTGTTGCTAAGTTCGGCGGCACCAGCGTGGCCGATTTCGACGCGATGAACCGTAGCGTCGACGTCGCGCTGCTGGATGCGAATACCCGCGTAGTGGTGTTATCCGCATCGGCTGGCGTTACCAATATCTTAGTTGCTTTAGCGGCAGGGCTGGAACCCACCGAACGCTTCGCTAAGCTCGATGAAATGCGCCAAATCCAGTTCAATATTCTGGAGCGTTTACGTTATCCCAACGTTATTCGCGAAGAGATCGAGCGTCTGCTGGAAAACATTACTACCCTGGCGGAAGCCGCCTCGCTGGCCAGCTCGGAAGCCTTGACCGATGAACTGGTGAGCCACGGCGAGCTGATGTCCACCTTACTGTTCGTTGAGATCCTGCGCGAACGCGGTATCGCGGCGCAGTGGTTCGACGTACGCAAAGTGATGCGTACCAACGATCGTTTCGGCCGCGCCGAACCGGATATCGCCGCGCTGGCGGAACTGACGCAACAACAACTGGCGCCGCGCCTGGAAGAAGGCCTGGTTATTACCCAGGGCTTTATCGGCAGCGAAGCCAAAGGCCGTACCACCACCCTTGGCCGCGGCGGCAGCGATTACACCGCAGCGCTACTCGGCGAGGCCTTAAACGCCAGTCGTGTGGATATCTGGACCGATGTCCCTGGCATCTACACAACCGATCCGCGCGTTGCGCCAGCGGCGAAGCGCATCGATGTGATCGCTTTCGCTGAAGCCGCGGAGATGGCCACGTTCGGGGCCAAGGTATTGCATCCGGCCACCCTGCTGCCCGCCGTACGCAGCGATATCCCGGTATTCGTCGGCTCCAGCAAAGAACCTAAAGCCGGCGGCACGATGGTCTGTCATAAAACCGAAAATCCACCGCTGTTCCGCGCGCTGGCGCTGCGTCGTCGTCAAACGCTGCTGACACTGCACAGCCTGCATATGCTGCACTCCCGCGGCTTCCTGGCCGAAGTGTTCGGTATTCTGGCGCGGCATAATATTTCCGTCGATCTGATCACCACTTCGGAAGTGAGTATTGCGCTGACCATGGACACCACCGGTTCAACCTCCGCTGGCGATACCCTGCTGACCCAGGCGCTGCTGACCGAGCTCTCTTCGCTGTGCCGCGTCGAAGTGGAAGAAAACCTGGCGCTGGTCGCCCTGATCGGCAATGAATTATCGAAAGCCTGCGGCGTCGGTAAAGAGGTATTCGGCGTACTGGAACCGTTCAATATCCGCATGATCTGTTACGGCGCCTCCAGCCACAACCTGTGCTTCCTGGTGCCTGGCGACGACGCGGAGAAAGTGGTGCAGAAGCTGCATCATAATTTGTTTGAATAATATTCTTTTGCGCGATAAAAAATACCTATAGCCGGGCTCGAACCCGGCTTTTTTATAACAACATCAACACAACAAACACTGTCGCAAGGAATACACTATGCTCGCCACGCTTACGCGGCTGTTCCCGTTATGGGCGCTGCTGCTCTCCGTATTGGCTTATTACACGCCAACCACTTTTACCCCTATCGGCCCGTGGGTCACCACGCTGCTGATGCTGATTATGTTTGGTATGGGCGTCCATTTGAAGCTGGACGATTTCAAGCGCGTGCTGTCACGACCTGCGCCGGTCGCAGCGGGAATTTTTCTGCATTACCTGGTGATGCCGCTCGCCGCCTGGGTACTGGCGCTGCTATTCCACATGCCGCCAGAGCTCTCCGCCGGAATGGTGCTGGTCGGCAGCGTTGCCAGCGGAACCGCTTCCAACGTCATGATCTATCTGGCGAAAGGCGATGTCGCACTGTCGGTAACCATCTCTTCCGTTTCGACACTGGTTGGCGTGGTCGCCACGCCGCTGCTGACGCGCCTGTACGTTGATGCGCACATTCAGGTCGATGTGATGGGCATGCTGCTGAGCATCCTGCAAATCGTGGTGATCCCAATCGGCCTCGGTCTGATTGTTCATCACCTGTTGCCAAAAGTGGTAAAGGCGGTGGAACCCTTCCTTCCCGCCTTCTCCATGCTGTGCATCCTGGCAATTATCAGCGCCGTGGTCGCCGGTTCCGCATCGCATATCGCTTCGGTGGGGCTGGTGGTTATCGTGGCGGTGATCCTGCATAACGCCATTGGCCTGCTCGGCGGCTACTGGGGCGGGCGCCTGTTCGGCTTTGATGAATCCACCTGCCGCACCCTGGCGATCGAAGTGGGTATGCAGAACTCTGGCCTCGCCGCGGCCCTCGGGAAAATCTACTTCGGCCCGCTGGCCGCCCTGCCCGGCGCGCTGTTCTCGGTATGGCATAACCTTTCCGGCTCGCTGCTGGCAGGTTACTGGTCCGGTAAGCCGACGACCAAAAAAGGCAACCAGCGCTAATCGGTATACGTCCGGGCCATATGCCCGGACGTTTGGTTTATCCCACCAGTAAACTCACCGGCTTGCCTAACTTCATTAACATCATGACCAATGCATCAAGGGTAAACTTACTGGTTTTCTGGTTTACCACATCTGAAATACGCGGGCGTGAAATATTCAACTTCGCTGCGGCATCCGCTTGCTTCAATTGATTTTCATCTATCCACTCAGCAATTTCCTGCATGAGTTGCCGCTTCAGGAGCATCAGTTGTTCGACTTCTTGTTCCGCTTGCGTCCTTAACCGCTCCGCTTCACAGTCATCAAAGCCGAGTTCACTGAAAATATTCGTCTCTGCTGTCGTCACGTGACGGATGCCATCCACTGTCTTACGATTCATTTACGACTCCTGTGTTCCTGCGGTATAAGCTGCAAACGGCTTCTGACAATTTGTTTTTCATGTTCGGCGGTACGTCGAGTTTTTTTGTTAAAACAGTGCAGGACATAAACCTCTGCCTCAAAACGAGCCAGGTAAATCACCCGATAAGCGCCGGAATAATGGCGTAACCGTATTTCCTCCACGCCTCTCCCCAACTGAGGCATCGCTTTCCAATCAGCAGCTTCTAACCCCGCCTGTAAACGGTAAAGCTGGAAACCGGCATCCCGGCGGACCTCCTCAGGAAATTGGCGCAAATCATCAAAGGAAGACCCCATCCAGACAATACGTCGTAAACTTTGCCCCTGATTCAACATACCACATCCTTGTATAAAATTTTATACACAAATCGCGCAAAAATAAGTTTGCGGATGACCACATAAACCATGCTGCTACGCTAATCCAGACAACGTCATCGGTCACCCACTCAGCAAATATTCTGCGAGGCATTTTCCGGATTAGTTCTATTTTGCGCCGATTGCCGTACACTGGACTCTCTGGTCTGATTGAGGGCACCACCATGGCACTCCCCCGCATTACACAAAAAGAGATGACCGAGCGCGAACAGCGCGAATTGAAGACGCTGCTGGACCGCGCGCGTATCGCGCACGGCCGCCCGCTGAGCAATGCGGAAACGAACAGCGTGAAAAAGGAATATATCGATAAGCTGATGGCGCTGCGCGAAGCGGAAGCGAAGAAAGCCCGCCAGGTGAAAAAGCAGCAGGCTTACAAAGTAGACAAAGAAGCGACATTTTCGTGGTCGGCGAATACGCCGACCCGCGGCAGGCGTTAGCGGCCTTTCTTTTTACGTCCCGGCTGAGCGAAACGTTTACCGTTCGAGGCCGGGCGGCCTTTCTCGTTGGTTTTTTCCATCTTCACCACCGGGCGCTTGATGCCGGCGGTCGCCGCTTTGGCCTTCGGTTTAGCTTTTGGCTTCGCTTCGGAAGAGGAGTTTTCAATCAGCTTGAAAAGATCGATCAGCTCATCATCGGTTAAATCGCGCCACTCGCCCAGCGGAATGCCCGTCAGGCTAACGTTCATAATGCGCGTCCGCTCCAGCTTCATGACTTCATAGCCGAAATGCTCGCACATGCGACGGATCTGGCGGTTTAATCCCTGAACCAGCGTGATGCGGAACACGAAAGGCGCTTCTTTCTTGACCTTACATTTTTTGGTCACGGTACCGAGAATTGGCACTCCCGCGCCCATTCCACGAATAAACTCATCGGTAACCGGCTTATCGACGGTGACCAGATACTCTTTTTCATGATCGTTGCCGGCGCGCAGGATTTTGTTCACCAGATCGCCATGGTTGGTCAGGAAAATTAACCCCTGAGAGTCTTTATCGAGACGGCCAATCGGGAACACGCGTTTACTGTGGTTCACGAAGTCGACGATATTATCGCGCTCGCCATCTTCGGTAGTGCTGACGATACCCACCGGCTTATTCAGCGCAATCAACACCAAATCATCGGCTTCTCGCGGCTCAATCAGCTGACCGTTGACTTTCACCACATCGCCCGGCTTCACCTGATCGCCAATGGCGGCGCGCTTACCGTTGATAAAGACGTTGCCTTGTTCAATAAAGCGGTCCGCTTCGCGACGCGAGCAAATCCCGCTTTCGCTGATGTATTTATTTAATCGAGTAGATGAGTCGGTCAGCATAGTTTCTCCTTTGACAGCGAAATATACCTCACCTTACTGGCGATAAAAAACAGGGATGACGTTATTCATTACCCCATTGATTGAGGAAATTGGCGATATCGTCGATACGCTGTTCGGCAATGCCTGCTTCACGGGCCATCTCCTGCTGCGCTTCCTCGCTGATCTCCTCATTATTCATTAAGCGCGTAATCAGCAGTTGGAAGTAATGCGCCAGACAATCGCGCTCGGACTCTTTTACCGCTTCCGCGCACTCCGTCGAGTACTCATCCACGATGTCATAATATTTCAGCGGTATTTCATTGTTCATAGGTCGTCTCCGGGGTGGTTAGCATCTGCGCTTTCGGCCCCGATAATAACATTCAGCTTGCCTGCACCGTGAGCCATATCAGCGCCTCAAGGCCGGGCCAATGATAGAATCTGCGTCAAATGACATGCTTATACAGGATGAAAAGATGGAACTGCTGTTACTGAGTAACTCAACGCTACCGGGCAAAGCCTGGATGGAACATGCGCTGCCGCTGATTGCCGGCCAGGTCAAAGGCCGCCGCTCGGCGGTATTTATTCCCTTCGCCGGGGTGACGCAAAGCTGGGATGATTACACCGCCAAAGCCGCCGCAGTCATGGCGCCGATGGGCGTCAGCGTGACCGGTATTCACAGCGTCGCCGACCCTATCGCCGCCATTGAAAGTACCGAGATGGTCATCGTCGGCGGCGGGAACACTTTCCAGCTTCTGAAAGAGTGTCGCAGCCGCGGACTGCTGGCGCCGATTGTCGATGTCGTCAAACGCGGGGCGTTGTATATCGGCTGGAGCGCGGGTTCTAACCTCGCCTGCCCGACCATTCGTACCACCAACGATATGCCGATTGTCGATCCTCAGGGGTTTGACGCGTTAGGGCTGTTCCCGCTGCAGATTAACCCGCACTTCACTAACGCGCTGCCGACCGGGCATCAGGGTGAGACCCGTGAGCAACGTATTCGCGAATTGCTGGTCGTGGCGCCGGAATTAACGGTGATTGGCCTGCCGGAGGGGAACTGGATTCAGGTCAGCGACGGACACGCCACGCTCGGCGGCCCGAACCCGACGCTGTTGTTCAAAGCGGGAGAAGAAGCGGTAACCCTGGCCGCGGGCCACCGTTTCTAGACTAGTTTGACGAACATTACCCGGATAGCGGCGCGTTGCGCCTTATCCGGGCTACCCAGCGTAAATCCTGCTAATAATCATCCCGCTCGTCGTCTTCATCCGGCTGCTCCATCACGCTATAGGCAACAGCACAGAACAACGAGTTCAGACGCTTCATATCGCCCAACAGCGCCAGATGCAACGTACTGGTTTCGATACTCTGCACGTTTTGCTGATGCAGGCGGTCAACATGCGCATGCGAGTAACGGCGGTTAAGAATACGAAAACGGTGCTTACTGCGGCGCAACCGACGGGCGCTCGGCACGTCGCCGGAAAAGAAGACCGACATTGCCAGCTGCAGGTTACTGAGCAGCAGCTCGTATAACGCATCCAGCTCTTTTAGCCCCTCGACGGAAAATGCGCGCCGCGCCGCCAGTGATTTATCGGCGATCTCGCTGCCCATTCGCTCGACGATGTCAGACGCCTGCTCCAGGTTGAGCGACATCTCGATAATTTCCGCCCAGCGGCGAGACTCCTCTTCCGCCAGCTCGTCCTTCGGCATCCGCGCCAGATAAAGCTTAATCGCCGTATACAGCACGTTGATATCGTCCGCCATCCGCCGCAGCTCTTTCTCTTCGCGCGGCTCGCCGTGCATCACCTTGCGCAGGCTTTCCAGCATCTGCTCCATGGCGTCGCCGATACGCAAGGTCTCACGGGCGGCATTGGCCAACGCCAGCGCCGGCGTATCCAGCGCCGAGGGATCCAGATGCTTCGGCTTGAGATGGTTATCCAGCTCCGGCTCATCGCGGATCAGGCGCTTACACAGGTTCGCCATCGGCCCGGCGAACGGCACCATCGCCACGCAGCGGATCAGGTTGTAGAAGACGTGGAAGTAGATAACCAGCTCCGACTCTTCCAGCGGCAATTTGTGCATGACATCAGCCAGTACGTGCACAAATGGCAAAATTATCAAGCTCCCCACCAGCTTGAACAGCAGGCTGCCGAGCGCCACGCGCCGCGCCGCCGCATTGGCGCCGCTGTTGTTGAGCATCGCCAGCAGGCCTGAGCCGAGGTTAGCGCCGATGACCAGGCATAGCGCCACCGGGAAAGAGATCACCCCGGTGCCGGTTAACGTTGCGGTCAGCAGCACGGCCGCCAGGCTGGAGTAACTGATAATGGCGAACACGGCGCCAATCAGCGCATCCAGCATGATATCGCCGGTCAGCGAGGCGAAAATCACCTGTACACCGTTGGCCTGGGTAATCGGATGCACCGCCTGGACGATGAGCTCCAGCGCCAGCAGGATAAGTCCAAGGCCGATACCGACCCGCCCAAGCTGACCCGCGCGGGTCTGTTTACGGCCGAGGAAGAAAATAACGCCGATAAATATCAGCAGCGGCGATAGCCAGGAGAGGTCGAAGGTCAGTACCCTCGCCATCAGCGCCGTCCCCACATCCGCACCCAGCACCATAACCAGCGCTGGCGCCAGCGCGACCAGATCCTGGGCTACAAACGACGTCACCAGCATGGTGGTGGCATTGCTGCTCTGCACCAGCGCGGTGACGCCAATCCCCGCGCAGAAGGCGAGCGGTTTTTTCTCCACGCTGCTGCTGAGCACGGTACGCAGGCGCGCGCCAAAGACTCGCATCACGCCGGTGCGCACAATATGGGTACCCCACACCAGTAGGGCTACGGCGGAAAGTAGGTGTAACAGCGTTAACACAGAATCAGCTTCTCCTTATCGTTATAAGTGTTCCTGAGGTTTAAACCTCCCTTCAGTATAAGGGGTTAACTTCAATAAAGAGACAAGGCGCTCAAAGAGCGCCCTGTTTGTTGTAACGAAACATATTTCGTTAGTCGGCATCATAGCCGAGGTTAGGGGCGAGCCAACGCTCAACTTCGGCCGCCGTCATCCCCTTACGCAGGGCGTAATCTTCCACCTGGTCGCGCTGGATCTGCGCCACGGCGAAGTACTTACTGTCCGGATGACTGAAGTACCAGCCGGAAACCGATGCGCCAGGCCACATGGCGAAGGACTCGGTGAGCTTCATACCGGTATGCGCTTCCACATCCAACAGTTCCCAGATGGTCGCTTTCTCAGTGTGTTCCGGGCAGGCCGGATAACCGGGCGCCGGGCGGATCCCCTGGTAATTTTCGCGGATCAGCTCTTCATTGCTGAGGTTCTCATTGGCCGCATAGCCCCAGTAAACCTTACGCACTTTCTCATGCAGATACTCGGCGAAGGCTTCCGCCAGACGGTCGGCGATGGCCTTAACCATGATCTTGTTATAGTCGTCGTGCTGCGCTTCATAGGCTTCCGCCAGCGCGTCTTCTTCCAGCCCGCCGGTTACCGCGAAAGCCCCGATGTAGTCCGCTTTACCGCTCAGCTTCGGCGCGACAAAATCGGCGAGGCAGTAGTTCGCGAAGCCAACCTTTTCGGTTTGCTGGCGCAGGTGATGGCTGACCGTTAGCACGTGGGTACGGGTTTCATCACGATAGATTTCCACATCGTCGCCAACGCGGTTAGCCGGGAACAGCCCGACCACGCCGCGCGGGTTCAGCGTTTTTTCGGCGCTGAGTTTATCCAACAAATCGTTGGCGTCTTTAAACAGGCGCTGCGCCTCTTCACCTACCACTTCATCTTCCAGGATACGCGGATATTTGCCCGCCAGCGACCAGGTCATAAAGAACGGCGTCCAGTCGATGTAGTTACGCAGCGTTTCGATGCTGGCTTCCACCTCCTGCACGCCCAGACGATGGGCCACCGGAGGAGTGTAGCTCTCCCAATCAAACGCCAGATCGTTTTCCCGCGCCGCCTGCAGAGTCACCGGCGGCGTGCGCGGTTTTTTACGCCCGTGCTGGATTCGCACGGTTTCATACTCTTTACGGGTACGGGCGACAAAATCATCGCGCTGGGTTGCCGACAGCAGGGCTGAAACCACTCCTACGGTACGCGAGGCGTTCTGCACGTAAACCGTCGGGCCACTGTAGTTCTGCTCGATTTTCACCGCGGTATGGGCTTTCGAGGTCGTCGCTCCGCCAATCAGCAGCGGGATAGTGAAGCCCTGACGCTCCATCTCTTTAGCCACGTTGACCATTTCGTCCAGCGACGGCGTGATAAGCCCTGAGAGGCCAATCAGATCGGCGTTTTCTTCGCGCGCAGTACGCAGGATTTTCTCTGCCGGCACCATCACGCCGAGATCGATAATTTCGTAGTTGTTGCACTGCAGCACTACACCGACGATGTTTTTACCAATATCGTGCACATCGCCTTTCACGGTGGCGATCACCATCTTACCGTTGCTGGAGCCCTGTTCTTTGCTGGCTTCGATGTAAGGTTCGAGGTAGGCCACCGCCTGTTTCATCACCCGCGCGGATTTTACCACCTGCGGCAGGAACATTTTGCCTTCACCGAACAGGTCGCCGACGACGTTCATGCCATCCATCAGCGGCCCTTCAATCACCTCGATTGGGCGTTCGGCCTGCTGGCGCGCCTCTTCAGTATCCTGCTCGATAAATTCGGTAATGCCTTTGACCAGCGAGTATTCAAGACGCTTTTTCACGTCCCAGCTGCGCCATTCCGCCTGCTGAGCGTTCGCGCTATCGTCCGCTTTGCTGCCGCGATATTTTTCCGCCAGCTCAAGTAATCTTTCGGTACTGTCATCGCGGCGGTTAAGAATTACATCTTCGACCGCATCGCGCAGCTCGCCAGGCAGATCGTCGTATATTGCCAGCTGGCCGGCATTGACGATGCCCATATCCATACCGTTGCGGATAGCGTAGTAGAGGAAGACGGCGTGGATCGCTTCACGTACCGGATCGTTACCGCGGAACGAGAACGACACGTTAGAGACGCCGCCGGAAATCAGCGCATGCGGCAGCTCGCGTTTGATGTCTTCACAGGCGCCGATAAAGTCCTGAGCGTAGTTATTGTGCTCTTCAATACCGGTGGCGACGGCAAAAATGTTGGGGTCGAAGATGATATCTTCCGGCGGGAAGCCGACCTCTTCGGTGAGGATTTTGTAGGCGCGACGGCAAATTTCGATTTTGCGCTCACGGGTATCGGCCTGGCCCACTTCATCAAAGGCCATGACTACCATTGCCGCGCCGTAGCGGCGAACCAGCTTAGCGTGATGAATAAAGGGTTCGACGCCCTCTTTCATCGAGATCGAGTTAACGATGCCCTTGCCCTGAATGCACTTGAGCCCTTTTTCGATGACTTCCCACTTGGAGGAGTCGATCATAATCGGCACGCGGGCAATATCCGGTTCACCCGCTATCAGGTTGAGGAAACGCACCATCGCCGCTTCGGCATCGAGCATCCCCTCATCCATGTTGATATCGATAATCTGCGCGCCGCTTTCTACCTGCTGGCGCGCCACGTCCAGCGCTTCACTGTATTTCTCTTCTTTGATTAAGCGCTTAAATTTAGCGGAGCCGGTAACGTTGGTACGCTCGCCCACGTTGACGAACAGGCTATCGTCGCCGATGTTCAGCGGCTCCAGGCCAGACAGACGGCAGGCGACCGGCAGTTCCGGCAGCTGGCGAGGCGGCAAGCCCTCTACCGCCCGGCTCATGGCGGCGATATGCTCGGGGGTGGTGCCGCAGCAGCCGCCGACGATATTAAGGAAACCGGCCTGCGCCCATTCGCGAATTTGCGCCGCCATGGTATCGGCATCCAGATCGTATTCGCCGAAGGCGTTCGGCAGGCCGGCGTTCGGGTGCGCGGTAACGTAACACTCGGCGATCCGCGAAAGCTCCTGCACGTACTGGCGCAGCTCATCCGGCCCCAGCGCGCAGTTTAAGCCGAAGGTCAGGGCATCGGCGTGGCGCAGCGAATTATAGAACGCTTCGGTCGTCTGCCCGGACAGTGTACGTCCGGAGGCATCGGTGATAGTGCCGGAAATCATAATCGGCAGCTCGACGCCGAGCGCCTCAAATTCTTCTTTTACCGCGAAAATCGCCGCTTTGGCGTTCAGGGTGTCAAAGACCGTTTCAATCAGAATCAGGTCCGAGCCGCCTTCCACCAGCGCTTTGGTGGATTCACGATAGGCGGCCACCAGCTGATCGAACGTGATATTCCGAAAGGCCGGATCGTTGACGTCCGGAGAAATAGAAGCGGTGCGGTTGGTCGGCCCAAGCACCCCCGCCACATAGCGCGGTTTTTCAGGCGTACGCGCGGTCCACGCGTCGGCGCTGGCGCGGGCCAGCTTTGCGGCGGCAAAGTTGATTTCCGCCGACAGGGATTCCATCTGGTAATCCGCCATCGCGATGGTTGTCGAGTTGAAGGTGTTGGTCTCGATAATGTCCGCGCCGGCGGCGAAATAAGCGTCGTGGATCTCGCGAATAACCTCAGGCTTGCTGAGGACCAGCAGGTCGTTATTGCCTTTCAGGTCGCACGGCCAATCGGCAAAGCGCTCGCCGCGGAAATCCTGCTCACTCAGACGATAGCCCTGGATCATGGTGCCCATGCCCCCGTCCAGAACCAGAATGCGTTCTTTTAACTGCTGATGTAATTGTTCTACTTTGTTACTCACACAGACTCCCGACAGCGCTCAACTCAGACCAAAAAGCCAACAAACCATACTGGCATAAACCACCCTGCTGGAAAAGGAAACCTGCAGCAACATGAGACAAGTTCAACTTCACTCCTCCGATCAGTCTGGTTGTGATTGCATTATCGCCAAATAAAACGAAAATCATTTCCACGATACAGAAAAAAGGAGTTCATCATGGCTACCCCGGTTCCCGCCAAACGCGGCAGAAAACCCGCTGCTGCCGCCCCTGCCGCGCAGGCTGGCGGGCAAGTTCAGTCGCTTACCCGCGGTCTGAAACTGCTTGAATGGATTTCTGAATCGCATAGCAGCGTCGCGCTCACCGAACTGGCGCAGCAGGCGGGGCTACCTAACTCCACGACCCATCGTCTGCTCACCACCATGCAGCAGCTCGGTTTTGTGCGCCAGGTCGGCGAGCTGGGGCACTGGGCGATCGGCGCGCATGCGTTTGTCGTCGGCAGCAGCTTCCTGCAAAGCCGCAATCTGCTGGCCATTGTCCATCCTATCCTGCGCCAGCTGATGGAAGATTCCGGCGAAACGGTCAACCTGGCGGTGCTGGATAAAAGCGATCATCAGGCGATTATTATCGACCAGGTGCAATGTACGCAGCTGATGCGCATGTCGGCGCCGATTGGCGGCAAATTGCCGATGCACGCGTCAGGCGCCGGAAAAGCGTTTCTGGCGCAGTTGAGTGAAGAAGAAGTCACCACGCTGCTACATCGGAAAGGGCTGCATGCTTACACTCACGCCACCCTGGTTTCTCCGGTACATTTGAAAGAGGATTTGGCCCAGACGCGTAAACGCGGCTATTCATTTGATGATGAAGAACATGCGCTGGGGCTGCGCTGTATCGCCTCCTGTATTTACGACGAACACCGCGAGCCGTTCGCCGCTATCTCCATCTCCGGGCCAATTTCACGCATGACCGACGATCGGGTGACCGAGCTTGGCGCATTGGTTATTAAGGCTGCAAAAGAAGTCACGCTGGCGTACGGCGGGGTTAAATAATAAAAATGCCCCAAAGGGGCATTTTGAGTAAGCCTGATAAGCGTAGCGCCATCAGGCAGATCGGCGCACCTTGCCGGATGGCGGCGTAAACGCCTTATCCGCCCTACTGTCGGCGCCATAGCGCACGCTAAAACGCTGCTTACGCCGGTAAGCGTACACATCTTCCACGTGCCCGTTTTTAATGCGCGTCTGCAGTTCACGCCAGTAATCGGCACGCAGTAAATCGGCGTGCATCTCCTCCAGTAGCGGTCCGATCCGCGGATCGGCGCACAGCCAGTGGCGGAACTCTTCCGGGAAGACATCGCCCGGGGACACGCTATACCAGGGTTCACTGGCCAACTCATCTTCCGGATAGCGCGGCGGCGGAATATCGCGGAAATTCACCTCGGTCATGTAGCAAATTTCATCATAATCGTAGAATACCACCCGCCCGTGGCGCGTGACGCCGAAGTTTTTAAACAGCATGTCGCCGGGGAAGATATTGGCGGCCGCCAGTTGGCGAATAGCATTCCCGTACTCTTCTACCGCGTCGCGTAGCGCCTGGCCTTCCACCTGCTCCAGCCAGATATTAAGCGGCACCATCCTTCGTTCAATATAAAGATGGCTGATGGCAATGCGATCGCCGAGGTCGGTCAACTTATTCCCCGCTTCCGCCTGCAACAGCGCCATCAGCTCGGGCGCGATTTGCCGCTTATCGAGCACGAAGTTTTCAAACTCCTGGGTATCCGCCATCCGCCCGACGCGGTCGTGTTCTTTGACCAGCTGATAGCAGGCGCGGACGTGGGCGGCGGTCATCTCTTTTTGCGGCGCAAAGCGGTCTTTAATCACCTTAAATACCCGGTCGAATCCCGGCAGGGTAAATACCAACATCACCATCCCACGGATGCCCGGCGCTTCGATAAACTGCTCATCGCTGCGGGTAACATAGTGCAGGTACTCGCGATAACTTTCCGTTTTAGCATGCTTCTGACAGCCAATCGCCATATACAGCTCGGCGGTAGTTTTTCCCGGCAGAATCTCGCGCAGCCATTCAACCAGCGCCGCGGGCAGCGGCGCGTAGACCATGAAATAGGAGCGGGCGAAACCAAAGACGATACTCGCCTCGGCGTGGGTCGTCAGGCAGGTATCAACAAATAGCTCTCCGTCATCGCTACTACGATGTATCGGCAGCAGGAACGGCAGCGTCGCCATCGGTGTAACCAGTTTACCTACCAGCCAGGCGGCTTTATTACGATAAAACAGCTCATTCGCCACCTGCAGATGCGACTGCGACAACAGTTCTCCACCGAGAGCTTCACGTAAATGGCTGACGATATAACCGATATCACGCCCTTTGTTTTGCCACGGCAGGCGCAGCGGCAAATCGGCAAGCAGGTTATGCATCAGGTATTCCCAGCCGCGTTCGGGATAAAAATCCTTCGCCAGCGGTCGCGAAATCGTGCGAAAACGACGTTCCGGCTGGGAGCTAAAAATAAAGAGCCGCTCGGGGGTCAGCGAGCGGTGGTCAAACAGTCTGCAGTAGACCGAGTTGAAAAAGCTCTCCGCAATTTCAAAGCGAGGGTAATCCGGCAAAAGTTGGGTGTACTGCTGTTTCACCCGCAGAAGAAAATCGACGTCGGTACTTTTCCCTTCGGTAATACAGCGCAGCTGTTCTACCACCAGACCCACGTGGTGATCGTAGAGGTGGATACGCTGCTTCATCGCCTGCTGCACGGCGTGCCAGTCCGCTTGTTCGAAGCGCTGCTGTGCGCCGGAAGTGACTTCCAGAAAACGCCCGTACTGGGCGTCGAATCCCTGTAAAATGGTTTGGGCAATCAGTAGTTCCAGGCCACGCGTCATCACTTTCCCCCATCCGGCACAACATCATGCCGGATGGCGCGTTAGCTTATCCGGCCTACACCTTTGTAGGCCCGGTAAGCGCAGCGCCACCGGGCATTGCTTAAAACTGCGATTCTTCGGTCGAGCCGGTCAGCGCCGTTACCGACGAGGTCCCCCCCTGGATAATGGTGGTCACTTTGTCGAAGTACCCGGTGCCCACCTCCTGCTGATGCGAGACGAAGGTGTAGCCTTCCGGCCCGGCGGCAAACTCCGGCTGCTGTACCTTTTCGACGTAGTGACGCATGCCTTCGCCCTGCGCGTAGGCGTGAGCCAGGTCGAACATGTTGAACCACATGCTGTGGATACCCGCCAGGGTAATGAACTGGAATTTATAGCCCATATCCGACAGCTGCTGCTGGAAGCTGGCGATGGTTTTATCGTCGAGATTTTTCTTCCAGTTAAAGGATGGCGAGCAGTTATAGGCCAGCAGCTTGCCCGGGAAGCGGGCGTGGATCGCCTCGGCGAAACGGCGTGCCTGTTCAATGTCCGGTTTAGAGGTTTCACACCATACCAGATCGGCATAAGGCGCGTAGGCAAGGCCGCGGCTGATTGCCTGTTCGATTCCGGCATGGGTGCGATAGAAACCTTCGCTGGTGCGATCGCCGGAGATAAACTCGCGATCGTATGGATCGCAATCCGAGGTAATCAGGTCAGCGGCATCGGCGTCGGTACGAGCGATAAGCAGCGTCGGTACCCCCATCACATCCGCCGCCAGGCGCGCGGCGACCAGCTTCTGAATCGCCTCTTGCGTCGGCACCAGCACCTTGCCGCCCATATGTCCGCACTTCTTCACCGACGCCAGCTGGTCTTCGAAATGCACGGCCGCTGCACCGGCCGCAATCATCGATTTCATCAGCTCAAAGGCGTTCAGCACGCCGCCAAAACCGGCTTCCGCATCGGCGACGATCGGCAGGAAATAGTCGATAAAACGCGGATCGTTCGGCTCAATCCCCGCCGCCCACTGGATCTGATCGGCGCGACGGAAGGTGTTGTTGATCCGATCAACTACCGATGGCACCGAGTTAGCCGGGTATAACGATTGATCCGGGTACATACTGGAGGCCAGGTTGGCGTCGGCGGCGACCTGCCAGCCAGACAAGTAGATGGCTTCAATGCCCGCCTTCGCCTGCTGCAGCGCCTGGCCGCCGGTTAACGCGCCAAGGCTGTTGATATAACCCTTTTTCGCTTCACCATGCAGCAGACGCCACATTTTCGCCGCGCCAAGCTGCGCCAGCGTGCATTCCGGGTTCACCGAGCCGCGTAACTTCACCACCTCTTCCGCGCTGTATGGGCGGGTAATGCCTTCCCAGCGCGGGTTCGTCCACTCTTTGTTTAATTCTTCGATTTGTTGGGTACGGGTTTTCATGTGCAGATGCTCCATATAGTGATGGGGTGAATTACGCCAGCAGGCGGTAACCTGGCAGAGTCAGGAAGTCGATCAGTTCGTCGGAAGTGGTGATTTGCTCCATCAGTCGCGCCGCATCGTCAAAGCGACCGTGGCTGAAGCGGTGTTCTCCCAACTCTTCCTGAATCACCATCAGCTCTTCAGCCAGCCACTGGCGGAACAGCGCCTTGGTAACCGGTGTGCCGTCGTTCAGGGTTTTCTGGTGATGGATCCACTGCCAGATAGAGGTACGCGAAATCTCAGCCGTCGCCGCATCTTCCATCAGGCCGTAAATCGGTACGCAGCCGTTGCCGGAGATCCAGGCCTCGATGTACTGCACCGCCACGCGGATATTAGCGCGCATGCCGGCTTCGGTGCGCTCGCCCTCGCAGGGAGCCAGCAGCTGCTCGGCGGTAATCGGCGCGTCGTCATTGCGGGTAACAAACAGCTGGTTAGGATGTTCGCCCAGTACGCGGTTAAAGACGCCCATCGCCGTATCCGCCAGTCCCGGATGCGCAATCCAGGTGCCATCGTGGCCATTGTTGGCCTCCAGCTCTTTATCGGCGGTGACTTTATTCAGCACCTGACGATTGCGCTCGGCGTCTTTGCTCGGGATAAAGGCCGCCATACCGCCCATCGCGAAGGCGCCGCGTTTATGACAGGTCTTAATCAGCAGGCGTGAATAGGCGCTGAGGAAGGGCTTATCCATCGTCACCACCTGGCGATCCGGCAGGACGCGGTCTGGGTGGTTTTTCAGCGTCTTGATATAGCTGAAGATATAGTCCCAGCGCCCGCAGTTCAGGCCAACAATGTGGTCGCGCAGCGCATGCAGGATTTCATCCATCTGGAACACCGCCGGCAGCGTTTCAATCAGCAGCGTGGCCTTAATGGTGCCGCGCGGCAGTTCAAAGCGATCCTCGGTAAAGCTGAAGACTTTGCTCCACCATGCCGCTTCCTGCCAGGCCTGGGTCTTCGGCAGATAGAAATAGGGGCCGCTCCCTTTCGCTAGCAGCGCCTGGTAGTTGTGGAAGAAATAGAGCGCAAAATCGAACAGACTGCCGGGTATCGCCTCACCCTGCCAGGTGACGTGCTTTTCCGGCAGATGCAGGCCGCGAACGCGGCAGACCAGTACCGCCGGGTCGGGCTGTAGCTGATAAATTTTCCCTGCTTCGTTGGTGTAGCTGATGGTGCCGTTGACCGCATCGCGCAGGTTGATTTGGCCATCAATCACTTTGTGCCAATCCGGCGCCAGCGAGTCTTCGAAATCGGCCATAAAGACTTTGACGTTAGCATTCAGGGCATTAATCACCATCTTGCGTTCAACAGGACCGGTGATTTCAACGCGGCGATCCTGTAAATCGGTCGGAATACCGCGTATTTTCCAGTCGCCATTACGAATGGAAGCTGTTTCCGAAATAAAATCAGGAAGCTTGCCGCCATCAATGGCCTGCTGTTGCTGGACGCGTGCTGCCAACAGTTGATTACGCTCAGGCGTAAAACGGCTCACTAGTTCCGTCAGGAACTCCACCGCTTCCGCAGTCAGAATTTGCTTCTCCTGCTCGCCATAAGGCTGGCTGAATGCCAGTTCATCGGTCATTGTCGCCTGTTGCGTCATTGTGCAGCTCCTCTTGGTTGATCCTGATAGCGCGAGCGAAAGATCGTTGTTTGCTTTTCGCTCAGCACAATTAAGACTACTCAAGAATTTTTCAAAATCAAAAACAATTTCCATTTTTAATTTAATATTGCATCAACATACTGATAACAAAAGAATTAAAGTTAAAATAGAAGGGGAAGTTGTTTTCGGAAATAAAAAAGGCACCCGAAGGTGCCTGAGGCGAGATGCTGAAACGCTTTAGGATCGTACGCGCTGGTAGATTAATCCAGCGTTGGATTCATATGACGCAGATCGTATGGTGTGATTTGGTAGACGTAATAGTTAAGCCAGTTAGCAAACAGGAGATTGCCATGGCTGCGCCAGGTCGCCCGCGGTTTATTGTTTGGATCATTATTCGGGAAGTAGTTGTCCGGAAGCTGTGGCGCTAAACCTGCCTCCAGATCGCGGAAGTATTCACTTGCCAGGGTATGCGGATCGTATTCAGGATGACCGGTAACAAAAGCGATGCGCTTATCTTTGCTGGCGAACAGATAGGCATCGCCATCTTCGGTTTCGGCGAGAATATCGAGGTCGGTGTAGTCCCGAATCAGCCCGGCCGGGAAGTCGGCATAGCGCGAATGAGGCGCAAGGAAGGTGTCATCAAACCCGCGAGTCAGCAGCGCATGCGGGTGCAAAATATGGTGTTCATAAACGCCAGAGATCTTTTCGGTACGAGTTTGCTTGGGGATGCCATACAGAATATTTAACGCGGCCTGTACCGCCCAACAGACAAATAACGTTGACGTGACGTGATCCTTTGCCCACTCCAGTACCTGTTTAATCTGCGGCCAGTAGGCAACATCGTTAAACTCGACCAGCCCTAACGGCGCGCCGGTAACAATCAAACCATCGAAATTCTGTTCGCGAATATCGTCGAAGTTGCAGTAAAAGTTATTCAGGTGCTCCGTCGGCGTATTACGTGATTCACGCGCATCGATGCGTAGCAGCTGGATATCAACCTGCAGCGGCGAGTTCGACAGCAGCCGCAGAAACTGATTCTCCGTCTCGATCTTCTTTGGCATCAGATTGAGAATTAACACCTTCAGCGGGCGGATTTCCTGAGTTGTAGCACGCGATGTGGTCATCACGAAGACGTTTTCATCGCGCAAGAAATTGACGGCCGGTAGCTCGTCCTGCACCCGAATTGGCATAGCTGTATCACCTCATTACATACGTATAAACGTTTAGACATCCAGATAGCTGACAATAACCAGGAATAAGCAAAATGTCGAGTCTGCAAGCGTAAGGTGAGAAAGTTTCAAGGAGGATTTAAGAGGTGGGATTTTCCCGCAGGCGGTATAGCCCGGGGAAGGAGCGGTAGCCCCGGTAAGCGCAGCGCCACCGGGGGAGATGGCGGCGCGTCTGGCCGCAAAAGACAAAAGCAGAAAGCCCGGTCTTCCGACGGAGCCTTTCTGTTTACGTTGCTATGGCAGCGGCTTTCCCCGGAGGCGGTGCTGCGCACCTTTTCCGGGCTACGGAGTCTGTCGCCCCGGTAAGCGCAGCGCCACCGGGGGAGACGG
>NZ_JAQIRG010000014.1:0-95819 GCF_050600725.1 Klebsiella sp. 141251 | reverse complement strand
TCATTTTTCGTCCGAGGACGTTAAGAATCCATGTCACTTTGAGTGCCCACACAGATTGTCTGATAAATTGTTAAAGAGCAGTGCCGCTTCGTTTTCGCTGCGGCGCGGGGTGTGCATATTACGCTTTCCCGCCTCAGAGTCAAGCATTTATTTTTGCTTTTCTCCGCGAGGTTCTCACCGGAACCCCGCTGACCCGGCGGCTTGTTTGCCGTTGTTCCGTGTCAGTGGTGGCGCATTATAGGGGGTAATTCTGAAGTGACAAGAGGAAATTCAAAAAAACTTTTCGTTCGCTCGATTTTCCACCATAACGCGAGTTTTACGCGCTATTTGCTCGTCATTTGCGCGATTTCTTGAGCGAATCTGGCCACCTGCGGCCAATCCGTATAAACCACTTCTTTACTGGTGTCCGTTTCGCCGCCGGTCATCTTCATAATTAAACGAATCATAAAGCGATCGTACCAGCGATAGCGCGGATAACGCAGCGCGCCGGCAAATACCGCGCAGCTCTGCGGCTGCCACGGCGAATTAAGGAGAAACTTGCGCGTATAGCTGTTGGTTTGCGGCGTCCGCTTTTCCGCTTTGCGCGCCACCAGGTTTACCGAGAAGAATGCTCCCGGCAAAGCCTGCAGTGATGCCAGGTGCTTTTTCACAAAGCGGTCCAGCGCAGGATGGAAGTGCCCATAGCGTATAGAGGCGCCAATCACGACGCGATCGTAGTGATGCCACTCAACCGTGTCGGTACGGTTCAGGTTCACGGTATCCGCATCAATTCCCAGCTCCTTAAGTTCGGAGGCCAGGTATGAGGCAATTTCACGGGTCTGCCCGTCACGGGTGGAGAAAAGAATTAAAGTTTTCACGAGCACTCCTGTTATTCGCGCCAGAAAGTGGGGGTAAAGAGCACCAATAAGGTGAACACTTCCAGACGACCAAACAGCATATTAGCAATCAGGATCCATTTCGCGACCGGATTCATTGTCGCAAAGTTATCGGCAACGACCCCAAGCCCTGGCCCCAGGTTGTTCAACGTCGCCACAACTGAAGCAAAAGCAGAGAAGTCATCAACGCCGGTAGCGATAATAGCCAACATACTAATGATAAAGACCAGCGCATAGGCGGAGAAGAACCCCCATACGGCTTCCAGAATACGTTCCGGCAGCGCGCGGTTACCTAACTTAATGCTATAGACCGCGTTTGGATGCACCAGGCGTTTAAGTTCACGATTCCCCTGTTTAAACAGCAACAGAATACGAATGACCTTTAAACCACCGCCCGTTGACCCGGCGCAGCCGCCGATAAACGCAGAGCAAAGTAACAGCACAGGCAGGAACAACGGCCAGCGCGCAATACTGTCGGTGGTAAACCCAGCGGTCGTCGCCATCGACACTACCTGGAAGAACGCCTGGTTCAGCGTCGTTAACACCGAGCCGTAGACATTATGTAGCCACAATACCAGTGTACAGACGATAACCAGGGTTAGCTGAACACCGATAAACATTCTGAATTCCGGGTCACGCCAGTAAACCCGCAAACTGCGTCCACTTAATAGCGAAAAGTGCAGGCCATAGTTACAGCCGGAGATCAGCAGGAAGATGGCGATGATGGAGTTAATCATCGGGCTATTAAAGTAGCCGACGCTGGCATCGTGAGTTGAGAAGCCGCCGATAGCGATGGTCGCAAAGCTATGGCCAATCGCGTCGAATGCCGGCATTCCGGCAAACCACAGCGCCAATGCGCAGGCGACGGTTAATAAGACATAAATAAGCCACAGCGTTTTTGCCGTCTCGGCGATACGCGGGCGCATCTTATTGTCTTTCAACGGGCCCGGCATTTCCGCCCGGTAGAGCTGCATCCCCCCGACGCCGAGGATAGGTAAAATCGCCACCGCCAGCACGATGATCCCCATACCGCCGAACCACTGCAGCATCTGGCGATAGAACAGGATGGCATGAGGCAGTGAGTCCAGCCCCACCAGCGTCGTCGCACCGGTAGTGGTTAAGCCGGAGAAGGATTCAAAAAAGGCATCCGTCACCGTCAGATTAGGCTGTTCAGCAAAGATAAACGGTAACGCACCGACGCTGCCCAACACGGTCCAGAACAGCACGACAATGAGAAACCCTTCGCGGGATTTCAGTTCGCCTTTTTGCTTGCGGTTCGGCCACCACAGCATGGAGCCAATCGCCAGGGCAACAAAGAAGGTTTGGGTGAAAGCTCGCCCCGCGCCATCGCGATATATCAGGGCCACTAATCCCGGGACAATCATCGTCCCCGAAAATAAGATGACCAACAGTCCAACGATTCGGGTTATCGCGCGAAAATGCATCTCTGGCGCTTCCTTTGGGTTACAAAAAAATCAGGTGGGGATTATTCGTCAATCTTCAGTAATTGCAATGAACCACGACTAAAATCAGCCAGTTTTGTTGAAAAAGGGGCCACTTCAGCTTGCGGAAGCGCGACGCGCAGTTGCACAGACGCCTGATATTCGCTTTCCACAATAATGCCCGAGAACTGCGCCAGCAACGCTTCTACCCCGGCCAGCTGTCCGTATTCACATTGCAAAGTATATGCGGTTAACGGCGTCTTGCGCTGCGTTTTCAACTGCGCAAGCGCCTGATGGACGCCGCCGCCATAGGCCTTCACCAGGCCGCCGGTACCCAGCAGAATACCACCGTAGTAGCGCACCACCACCGCGGTTATCTCGCCGACGCCGCTGCCCATCAGCTGCGCCAGCATGGGTTTACCTGCCGTTCCCGCCGGTTCGCCATCGTCAGAGAACCCCAGCTGCTGTGAATCATCCGGAGGACCGGCAACCCACGCCACGCAGTGATGACGAGCGTCCGGGTGCTCAGCCCTGACCGATTCGACAAACGCTTTCGCCGCCGCCACGCCGTCGGTATGCGCCAACAGCGTGATGAAACGGCTCTTTTTGATCTCTTCAACAACGCTCACCGGCGCGGCCGGCACCAACCAACTTTCCATTACGCCAGTTTCAGGTCGCGCGTCATATTTTCGATACTGTTTTCGTGAACCACCACGTTATCTTCGATACGGATCCCGCCAAACGGCTTCATGGCTTCAATTTTCTGCCAGTTGAAGTGCTTGCTGAACTGCCCTTCACGCCATGGCGCCAACAGCGACTCAATAAAGTAGATGCCTGGTTCGATGGTCAACACCATACGCGGTTCAAGAATACGGGTGCAGCGCAGGTAAGGATACTTCGACGGCGCCGCCAGATGCGTACCGGTATCGTCCTGCATGAAACCGGCGACATCATGAACCTGCAGGCCCAGCGGATGACCAATCCCGTGTGGCATAAACGGCCCGGTCAGATCGTTTTCCACCATCGCCTCTTCGCTCATGCCGGTCACTAGCTGGTGTTTACGCAGCAGCTTTGCGATGCGCTGATGGAACTGAATATGGTAATCCACGTAGCTGGTGCCGGCCTTCATGGTGCTGATCAACGCCAGCTGTTCGTCGTTAACGTCTTTAATCAGCTGCGCGAAGTCGTTGTCGCTGTGACCTGCCCAGGTACGCGTCAGGTCCGCGGCATAGCCGTTGTACTCTGCGCCTGCATCCAACAGGAAGCTGCGCATCTCGGTTGGCGCACGGTGATCCAGCTTGGTGTAATGCAATACGGCCGCATGCTCATTCAGCGCCACGATGTTGCTGTAAGGAACATCGGTATCGCGATGACCGGTCGCCGTCAGGTAAGCCTGATTAATATCGAACTCGCTCATCCCCGACTGGAAAGCTTCGTGGGCCGCGCGATGGCCGTTGACCGCCGATTTCTGCGCTTCACGCATACAAGCCAGCTCATAGTCGGTTTTGTAAGCGCGATAATAATGCAGATAGTCGATAACGCCTTTCGGGTTGATTTTGTCTGCCGCGATCTCCAGACCGATAGCACGCTCCGGCACCGGGCCGATATACGCAATATTGCTACGCGCCGCGGGCAGTTGAACGCCAATGCCGTCGGCTTTCGGCAACGCAATCACGTCCACTTCTTCGGTCCAGAAAGAGGTCGGCAGCGGCTCAACGTTGTGCCAGTAATCGACCGGCAGATAGAACCACAGCTTCGGTTTATTCACGCCATCCACCAGCAGCCAGCAGTTTGGCACCTGGGTCACCGGCACCCACGCCTTAAATTGCGGGTTTACTTTAAACGGATACGGATGATCGTCGAGGAAGACATTAATCAGCTCGCCGGAGTGGATCAGCAGAGCATCCAGCTTGAAGCGGTCTAATACTTTGCGGGTACGTTCTTGTAGGGTAACGATATGATTTTTATAAAGCGCGGCCAGTGATTCCATCTTTTATCCTTTGCTTTTATTGGATCGTGATTCTCCGCATCTTAGCACATTGGCTCCAGGCCGGGTGATTTCTACCGGATGTGATCCGACCAGCAATTATTTAAAGAGTAATTTGCATTTTCTTAACATAAATTCCACACTCCGAGTCATCTGGTATGACCAGATCATATTGCTGGATTCAGGAGACTGACATGCTCTACAAAGGCGACACCCTGTACCTCGACTGGCTGGAAGATGGCATTGCCGAACTGGTTTTCGACGCCCCCGGCTCGGTTAACAAGCTTGATACTGCAACCGTTGCCAGCCTCGGTCACGCGCTGGACGTACTCGAAAAACAACAAGATCTCAAAGGGCTGCTGCTGCGCTCTGAAAAAGCGGCCTTTATCGTCGGCGCCGATATCACCGAATTCCTTTCGCTATTCCTGGTGCCGGAAGAACAGTTGAGCCAGTGGCTGCACTTTGCCAATAGCGTCTTCAATCGCCTGGAAGATTTACCGGTTCCTACGTTGTCAGCGGTTAACGGCTATGCGCTGGGCGGCGGCTGCGAATGCGTGCTGGCGACCGACTATCGCCTCGCGACGCCGGATCTGCGCATCGGCCTGCCGGAAACCAAGTTGGGCATTATGCCTGGCTTCGGCGGTTCCGTACGTCTGCCGCGCCTGCTCGGCGCCGATAGCGCGCTGGAAATTATTGCCGCCGGTAAAGACGTCGGCGCCGATCAAGCGCTGAAAATTGGCCTCGTTGACGGCATTGTTGCCGCGGAAAAACTGCATCACGGCGCGCTGGCGATTCTGCGTCAGGCGATTAATGGCGATTTGGACTGGAAAGCCAAACGTCAGCCGAAACTGGAACCGCTGAAGCTCAGCAAAATTGAAGCCGCCATGAGCTTTACTATTGCCAAAGGCATGGTCGCGCAAACCGCTGGAAAACATTATCCGGCGCCGATCACCGCGGTAAAAACCATCGAAGCCGCCGCGCGTCTTGGTCGTGACGACGCGCTGAAACTGGAAAACCAAAGTTTTGTCCCACTGGCGCACACCAACGAAGCGCGCGCGCTGGTCGGCATCTTCCTTAACGACCAGTACGTCAAAGCGAAAGCGAAAAAGCTGACAAAAGATGTCGAAACACCGAAGCACGCCGCCGTATTAGGCGCCGGCATTATGGGTGGCGGTATTGCCTATCAATCAGCCTGGAAAGGCATGCCGGTGGTGATGAAAGACATCAGCGACAAATTGCTGACCCTTGGCATGACCGAAGCGGCGAAGCTGCTGAATAAACAGCTGGAACGCGGAAAAATCGACGGCCTGAAGCTGGCCGGAGTGATTAGCACCATTCAGCCAACGCTGGAATATAGCGGTTTTGACCGCGTGGACGTCGTCGTTGAAGCGGTGGTGGAAAACCCGAAAGTGAAGAAAGCGGTACTGGCGGAAACCGAAGAGAAAGTGCGTCCGGACACCGTGCTGGCTTCCAACACCTCAACGATTCCTATCAGCGAGCTGGCCAGCGTTCTGCAGCGCCCGGAGAATTTCTGTGGTATGCATTTCTTTAACCCGGTACATCGCATGCCGCTGGTTGAAGTGATCCGCGGTGAGAAAACTTCGGATAAGACCATTGCCAAAGTCGTGGCCTGGGCCAGCAAAATGGGCAAAACGCCGATCGTGGTGAATGATTGTCCCGGCTTCTTCGTCAACCGCGTCCTGTTCCCCTACTTCGCAGGCTTCAGCCAGCTGCTGCGCGACGGCGCGGACTTCCGCAAAGTCGATAAAGTAATGGAAAAACAGTTTGGCTGGCCGATGGGCCCGGCCTATCTGCTGGATGTTGTCGGCATCGATACCGCGCACCATGCCCAGGCGGTAATGGCGGCGGGGTTCCCACAGCGAATGCAGAAAGATTATCGCGATGCGATCGACGCGCTGTTTGACGCCAACCGTTTCGGCCAGAAGAACGGCCTCGGTTTCTGGCGTTATAAAGAAGACAGTAAAGGCAAACCGAAAAAAGAAGAAGATGCCGCGGTCGATGGTCTGTTGGCCGAAGTCAGCCAGCCGAAGCGCGATTTCAGCGATGAAGAGATTATCGCCCGTATGATGATCCCGATGGTTAACGAAGTTGTTCGCTGCCTGGAAGAAGACATTATCGCCAGCCCGGCGGAAGCGGATATGGCGCTGGTATACGGCCTGGGCTTCCCTCCGTTCCACGGCGGCGCATTCCGCTGGCTGGACACCATCGGCAGCGCAAAATATCTCGATATGGCGCAGCAATACCAGCACCTCGGCCCGCTTTATACCGTGCCGGAGGGTCTGCGTAACAAGGCCCGTCATAACGAAGCGTATTATCCTCCAGTAGAACCAGCCCGTCCGGTTGGCGAACTGAAAACGGCTTAAGGAGTCACAATGGAACAGGTTGTCATTGTCGATGCAATTCGCACCCCGATGGGCCGTTCAAAGGGCGGCGCCTTTCGCAACGTGCGCGCGGAAGACCTCTCCGCACACCTGATGCGAAGCCTGCTTTCGCGTAACCCGTCCCTTGAGGCGAGCGCGATTGACGATATTTACTGGGGCTGCGTGCAACAAACGCTGGAGCAGGGTTTCAACATTGCCCGTAACGCCGCGCTGCTGGCGGAAATCCCGCACTCGGTACCGGCGACAACGGTTAACCGCCTGTGCGGTTCCTCCATGCAGGCGCTGCATGATGCCGCCCGTATGATCATAACCGGCGACGCCAGCGTCTGCCTGATTGGCGGCGTTGAGCACATGGGCCATGTACCAATGAGCCACGGTGTCGATTTCCATCCGGGCCTTAGCCGTAATGTGGCGAAAGCCGCCGGTATGATGGGGCTGACCGCGGAAATGCTGGCGCGTCTGCACGGCATTAGCCGTGAAATGCAGGATCAATTCGCCGCACGCTCTCACGCTCGCGCCTGGGCGGCGACGCAATCCGGAGCATTTAAAGCGGAGATCATCCCGACCGGCGGTCACGATGCCGATGGTGTGTTGAAATCCTTCAATTACGACGAAGTGATCCGCCCGGAAACCACCGTCGAAGCGCTGGCGGCGCTGAGACCGGCTTTCGATCCGGTGACCGGCACGGTAACGGCGGGCACCTCTTCCGCGCTTTCCGACGGCGCGGCGGCGATGCTGCTGATGAGCGAAAGCCGCGCCCGCGAGCTGGGGCTGAAGCCGCGCGCTCGCGTCCGTTCAATGGCGGTGGTCGGCTGCGATCCGTCCATTATGGGTTATGGCCCGGTTCCGGCCTCAAAGCTGGCGCTGAAAAAAGCGGGATTATCCACCAGCGATATCGACGTCTTTGAAATGAATGAAGCGTTTGCCGCGCAGATCCTGCCGTGTATTAAAGATCTGGGGTTAATGGAGCAGATTGACGAGAAGATCAACCTTAACGGCGGCGCGATCGCGCTCGGCCACCCGTTGGGCTGTTCCGGGGCGCGTATTAGCACCACCTTGATCAATCAGATGGAACGTAAAGACGCGCAGTTCGGTCTGGCAACCATGTGCATCGGTTTAGGCCAGGGGATCGCCACCGTATTTGAGCGGATGTAGGTAAAAAACTCGATGCCATTATTGCCTGCCAGCCAACAGGCAATAATGGATTAGAGGGGGTTTAGTTGCCGTTCTTCCCGCCTGTCAGGGGCGGGTTTTTTATTTTCAGATAAAGGCAAACGCATCGCCAAACAGGCGGTCTTCGCGCGCGCCGCGTTCATTACAGAACAGGTCGCGGGCAATCTTGGCCATCTCAAAGCGACCGGCAATGTAAATATCATGCTCGGCCAGCGTACCGTAATCCTGCAGCACCGCAGTCAGTACCGTACCGGAACGGCCGCGCCATCCTTCTTCCGGCTGCTCGACCACCGGCTCGATGCGCAGATTCGGATGCTTGATGCTTAACGCTTCTAGCTCGGCCAGATCGTACAGATGTTTAGCCTCGCGGCCGCCCCAATAAATGGCGATATCGCGATCCGGGTTACGCGCCAGCGCGGTTAACAGAATAGAACGCACATAAGAGAATCCGGTACCACCGGCGATCAGAATCAGCGGACGATCTTCGTCATCGCGCAGCCACGCTTCGCCATGCGGAATATCAACCTCAATTTCACGCTCTTTCAGAATGCGATCCATCACCGCCATCGCATACAGATTGAGTTCAGAAGCACCGATATGCAGCTCGATAAACTCATGCTCTGACGGCGTGGAAGCCATAGAAAACGGACGCTTGTCGCGCTCGTCCATCACCACCATCAGATACTGGCCGGCGCGGAAAGAGAATGCCGCTTCCGGTACTAATCGAACGCGATACACGGTATCGGTAATCGCCTCCACCGAGGTCACTTTACAGCTTAAGGTTGTCATGCGTCCCCTCTGTCGGGTCTATAGAGCAAAACAGCGGCGTTAGCCCCGCTTACTGTTATTTAAAGATGGCCAGTTCATCCCAGATGGCGTCGATGCGCGCCGTCACCTCAGGATCTTTTTTGATTGGACGACCCCATTCACGCTGGGTTTCGCCAGGCCATTTATTTGTGGCATCCAGCCCCATTTTTGAACCCAGGCCGGAAACCGGCGAGGCAAAATCCAGATAATCTATTGGCGTATTTTCTACCAGTACCGTATCACGAGCCGGGTCCATACGGGTAGTAATCGCCCAAATCACGTCGTTCCAGTCGCGCGCGTTCACGTCATCGTCGCAAACAATCACGAACTTGGTATACATGAACTGGCGCAGGAACGACCAGACGCCCATCATCACGCGCTTGGCATGACCGGCGTACTGTTTTTTCATGGTGACCACCGCCAGGCGATAGGAACATCCTTCCGGCGGCAGATAGAAGTCGACGATTTCCGGGAACTGCTTTTGCAGAATCGGCACAAAGACTTCGTTCAGCGCCACGCCCAGCACCGCGGGTTCATCCGGCGGGCGACCGGTATAGGTCGAATGATAAATCGCGTCTTCGCGCTGGGTAATATGGGTCACCGTAAATACCGGGAAGCTGTCCACTTCATTGTAGTAGCCGGTATGATCGCCGTACGGCCCTTCCGGCGCCATCTCGCCGGCCTCAATATAGCCTTCAAGCACAATTTCCGCGCTAGCCGGCACTTCAAGGTCATTGGAAACGCACTTCACCACTTCGGTCTTGGTGCCGCGCAGCAGGCCTGCGAAAGCATATTCCGACAGGGTATCGGGCACCGGCGTCACCGCGCCCAGAATGGTCGCCGGATCGGCGCCAAGCGCCACGGATACCGGGAAACGCTCGCCGGGATGCGCCGCGCACCACTCCTGGAAATCCAGGGCGCCGCCGCGGTGGGACAACCACCGCATGATGAGTTTATTTTTGCCGATCAGCTGCTGGCGATAAATACCCAGATTTTGCCGCTCTTTATGCGGGCCTCGGGTCACCGTCAGCCCCCAGGTAATCAACGGCGCGGCATCTTCCGGCCAGCAGGTCATAATCGGTATTTTGTTGAGATCGACGTCATCGCCCTGGATGATTTTTTGCTGACAAGGCGCGCCGCGCAGACGTTTGGTCGGCATATTCAGCACTTGCTTGAACTGCGGCAGCTTATCAAACAGATCGCGGAAGCCTTTTGGCGGCTCCGGCTCTTTCAGAAAGGCCAATAGCTTCCCGACTTCCCGTAGCGAACTGACGTCTTCCTGGCCCATCCCCAGCGCCACGCGGCGCGGCGTGCCAAACAGGTTGCACAGCACCGGCATTGAGTAGCCTTTCGGGTTTTCAAACAGCAGCGCCGGGCCGCCGGCACGCAGGGTGCGGTCGGCAATTTCGGTAATTTCCAGGTGCGGGTCGACCGGCAGGGCTATCCGTTTTAGCTCGCCCTGCTGCTCAAGTAATGTCAGAAAGTCGCGTAGATCGTGGTATTTCATGGAGTTATTATTGACCTCTATACTAGCGGCTGATTATACGATTTTCGCCGCAACGATGCTGTACTTTTGTTAAATAAGCGTAAATGAACAGGCTATTTACGCTTTCGCTTATAATGGTTTTCGCGATTGTTCCGGGCTTTTGTTATGCTTGCAGGTAGTAAAGCGGAAAGAGTCATTATGCAAGCCTGGTACTTACTTTATTGCAAACGTGGGCAGCTTCAGCGCGCCCAGGAACACCTTGAACGTCAGGCAGTCAATTGCCTGATGCCGACGATCGCGCTGGAAAAAATCATCCGTGGTAAACGTACTACGGTCAGCGAGCCCCTGTTCCCAAACTATCTGTTCGTCGAATTCGACCCCGAGGTTATCCATACCACCACCATCAGCGCCACCCGCGGAGTGAACAGTTTCGTCCGTTTTGGCGCCCAACCGGCAGTGGTGCCTTCAGACGTGATTCACCAGCTTTCCATCTATAAACCGGAAGGCATTACCGACCCGGAAACGCCTCATGAAGGCGACAGCGTGTTAATCACCGACGGCGCTTTTGAAGGACTGCAGGCTATCTTCACCGAGCCCGACGGTGAAGCACGCTCCATGCTGCTCCTCAATCTGTTGAATAAACAGGTCCTGCAAAGCGTTAAAAATACCGACTTCTATAAAATCTGACGGCGCGGTTAAAAGCGCACGCCAAACAGCTTCCTGACGTTCGCATCCGTAACCTCCTCCAGCCATTGCGCTTCCTCGCCTCGCCAGCCCGCTACGCTTGCCAGAATATGCGGCAGATAAGCGGGCTCGTTGCGCCGCGAGGAGGGCTTCGGCTTCATGTCGCGCGGCAACAGATATGGCGCGTCGGTCTCCAGCAGCAAACGTTCCGCCGGGATCGCCGGCAACAGTTCGCGAAGCTCCAGTCCCCGCCGCTCATCGCACACCCAACCGGTGATACCGATAAATAAACCTCTATCAAGACACTGAAGCACTTCCGTGCGGCTACCGGTAAAGCAGTGCAACACGGCGCCGGGCAGTTTATTGAGCCACGGATCCAGCAGCGCAAGGAACCGTTCATGGGCGTCACGGCAGTGTAAAAATACCGGCATTGAGAGCTCGGCCGCCAGCGCCAGTTGGGCGCTGAACGCCTTCTCTTGCTCCTGCGGCGTTGAGAAGTTACGGTTGAAATCAAGACCGCATTCGCCAATCGCCGCCACCTGCGGCTGGCGGGCCAGCGCGTGGATTTCTTCGGCCACCGACTCCGTCCAGGTGCTGCTATCGTGCGGATGTACACCCGCGGTAGACCAGCAGTTGGCGTAACGGCCAGCCATCTGCTGCGCCTGCTGGCTTTCATGCAGATTGGTGCCGGTCAGCAACATCCCCTGGACACCCGCCGCCTGCGCGCGCGCAACCACCTCGTCGTGATCGCGGGAAAACTGCGAGCTGGTCAGATTTACGCCAATATCAAACATCATAACTCCCATATGACAACCGCCCTGACGGGCGGTTGGCGTTGTTACTCTTCTTTGCTCTCCGCCTCTTCGGCGGCGGCATCTTCGTCACGCGTCAGGCGTTTCCCGGTGTAGAAACGGGCAAAGAACACCCCGACTTCAAACAGGCAATACATGGGGATGGCCAACAGCGTTTGCGAGAACACATCCGGCGGCGTCAGCAGCATACCGACCACGAAGGCGCCCACCAGCACGTAGGGCCGTTTTTTACGTAAATCTTCCGGCGTCGTGACGCCCATCCAGCAGAGCAGGACGATGGCGACCGGCACTTCAAACGACACGCCGAAAGCCATAAACAGCGCCATGACAAAATCGAGGTAGCTACGGATATCGGTCGAAACTAATACCCCTTCCGGCGCGGCGTGGGTCAGGAAGCCAAATGCCAGCGGGAACACGACGAAATAAGCGAAAGCCATACCGATATAGAACAGCAGCGTACTGGAAACCAGCAGCGGCATGACCAGCCGACGTTCATGCTTATACAACGCTGGCGCGACGAACGCCCATACCTGATAAAGAATGACCGGTACCGACAGGATCACCGAGACCATAAAGGTCAGTTTGATCGGCGTGAAGAAAGGAGAAGCGACATCGGTGGCGATCATCGTCGCGCCTACCGGCATTTTGCTGATAAGCGGAGCGGATACCAGTTGATAGATATCATTGGCGAAGTAAACCAACGCCAGGAAGATCACCAGGATGGCAATAATGCTGTTGAGCAGGCGCTTACGCAGCTCAATCAGATGAGAAATTAACGGTTGAGTCTCGTCTACGCCCATTTTTTACGCTTTATCACTCGATGCGGGGGAAGAATCTGGCACTGCCGCGGCGGCTTTTTCCTTAGTTGCCGGGGCTTCAGCCGACGAAGCGGATAACTCATCGACAACGGGTTCCGGCGCATGTGCCGGAGCGCTGACCTGGTGTTCCGCCGTCGCCGGCGTGACATCCTGGCGCTGCGCTTCGCTACCTTTGACGACCGGATTATGAATGGTGTTCGCTTCGTCGCTGGCCTTTTCAGGATCGTGGGCGGTATAGGAACGCTTCATGGATTCAGCCGCTTCGCGCAGTTCATCCATCGAGGCTTTGAGCTCCGGAGTCAGATTATCCAGGCTGGCCTTTTCCACCTTCTTCAGGCTCTCCTGAAACTCCTGCAGTTTTAGCTCCTGGGCAAGCTCATTTTGTACGGTGGTCGCCAGCGAGCGCAACGTACGGATCCAGCTGGCCACCGTTTTGACGGCGACAGGTAGTCGCTGTGGCCCCAATACGATGAGGCCAATCACGAACACCAGCAATAGTTCACTAAAACCGATATCGAACACGAATTACACCTGCTCTTTGTCGTGGCGTTTTGTCTCGTCTTTTTTCGCATCATCTTGTTTATCAGCGATAGTTTTCGCTGCAAAATCTGCATCGGCTGAGGACTTATCAGATTTTTCGTCATCGCTCATCGCTTTTTTAAAGCCCTTGATCGATGCGCCTAAATCCGAACCCAGCGAGCTCAGCTTCTTCGTCCCGAAAAGCAGAACTACGATGACGACAACAATTAACAACTGCCAAATACTGATACCACCCATACACGTTCCCCTATGACAGATGATGAATGATGAGAGCGCATTATACACGTCATCCGGTGAGACGCCTCTTTGTCAGGCCGCTCACATGACTTCGCGCAAGAATCAATGCGCCAGAATAAACGCGAAACCTGTTAGCGCGTTTTTCGCCAACCAATAAGCCAGGTTACGACGCCGCCGGCCATCAGCCAGCCAGGCATCATGCCCCACTCCGGGCGGTGGATAAATAACAGCGTACCGCTTAAAAGCAAAACGGCGCCTATACCAAACAGATAACGGGACTGCCCCTGGCGCACGTGGCGCACCTGGAAGTCGCGCACGATGGTATCGACGCTGGTCTGTAGCTGTTTGCTCTGCTGCAGACTTTGGTACACCAGCTCAGGAATTTCCGGCATTCGTTCAATCCAGAACGGCGCTTTTTCTTTAAACGCACGCACCAGCGCGGGAATACCGACCTGATCCTTAATCCACGACTCGAGGAAAGGCTTCGCCGTTTTCCACAAGTCTAACTGAGGATAGAGCTGACGACCTACCCCTTCTACGTAAAGTAATGTCTTCTGAAGCAAAACCAGCTGCGGCTGGACTTCCATGTTGAAACGCCGCGCGGTATTAAACAGATTCAGCAATACGTGGCCGAAGGAGATTTCCGCCAGCGGCTTTTCAAAGATGGGCTCGCACACGGTGCGAATCGCAAACTCAAACTCTTCAACGTTGGTATCCGGCGGCACCCAGCCGGAATCGACGTGCAGCTCGGCAACCTTACGATAATCACGGTTGAAGAAAGCAATAAAGTTTTCAGCCAGATAGCGCTTATCGTCTTTGTTCAGCGAGCCGACGATACCGCAGTCGATACCGATATATTGCGGGTCATGCGGATGATCGTAGCTAACGAAAATATTACCCGGATGCATATCCGCATGGAAAAAGCTGTCGCGGAACACCTGGGTAAAGAAGACCTGCACCCCACGCTCCGCCAGCAACTGCATGTTGGTGCCCTGGGCTTCCAGCGCGACGACATCGGAAACCGGAATACCGTAGATCCGCTCCATCACCATCATGCCTTCGCTACAGTAATCGGAATAGACTTCCGGCACGTATAGCATTGGGCTGTCTTCGAAATTGCGCCGTAGCTGAATAGCATTAGCCGACTCGCGTAGAAGGTTCAGCTCGTCCATCAGCGTTTTTTCATATTCGCGGACGACTTCCTGCGGACGCAGACGGCGGCCATCCGGCAGCAGACGAGGCACCCAGCGCGCCAGGCGGTAGATTAATTTCATGTCCGCTTTGATCACCGGCAGGATATCCGGGCGAATGACCTTGATGACAACCTCTTTGCCGTTGTCTTTCAGACGCGCGGTATGGACCTGAGCGATAGAGGCGGAGGCGAGCGGCTCAATGGCGAAATCATCGAACCAGGCTTCAATGGGCAGCCCGCCCATCGCTTGTTCGATCTGTTGTTTTGCCAATTTGCCATCGAAAGGTGCGACGCGATCTTGCAGCAGCGCCAGCTGATCGGCGATTTGCGGCGGGAACAGGTCGCGGCGGGTGGAGAGCATCTGGCCGAACTTAATCCACACCGGGCCCAGCTCCTGCAGCGCCAGGCGTAAGCGTTGACCCAGCGGTTTATCTTTGTGGCGATTCGGCATCCAGAACAACATTCGCCGCCAGATGCGCAGCGGCAACGTGATACGCATTTTGGGAATGAGCTCATCAAGCCCGTAACTCAAAAAGGTGCGGATGATAAAATACAGGCGCCGTAATTCTCCTGGCGTCATTTGCCCTCCAGCGTTTCCAGCCGTTTTTCCAGTGCGGCCAGTGCGCGTTCCACGGCGGCGGATTCTTCAGCAAACCAGGCCATCTCTAACGGGCCCGGCGCCAGTCGCCACTCTTCGGTAATCGCTTCAGCGACGTAGCGCTGCTGGCTTTGCGCGCCCTGCAGCAGGAAGCGAGCGCCGCCGCGAAGCACCTTGCCAACCCCTTCAGCGACGATATCGCCGGTATACGGCGCCAGTAGCTCTGCCGGATCGAACTCCGCCAGATCGCAAAGCGCGACCATGTTCTGCACAACCTGCAGGTCGCCCTGCACTTCCAGATCGCCGCTGCGAATCAGCGCGGTCAACTGCTGGCGGTTACGCAGCTGCGGCAGCACGCTCAGGCGGGTAATTACGGTACAGTCAGCTTCGCCTTCCCATGCGCCGAGCACGTCGATTTGCTGCTCGCTATAGGCCAGCACGACAGGCGCCGACAGCTCTTTGAGCTCTACGCGCAGCACTTTCCCCAGCAGGCGTTGACGCGCCGGTTTAAGCGCGCGGTCGCGCCAGAGAAAAGTATTAAGAACCGTTTCGATGCCAGCGGTAACCAGTGGTGCGAAAGGCATAGCGTCCCTCCTGTCAGAACTTATAGCCGCGGTGTAGCGCGACAATACCTGCCGTCAGGTTGTAGTAGTCGACGCTTTCAAAACCCGCCTCCTGCATCATGCCTTTCAGGGTCTCCTGATCGGGATGCATGCGGATGGATTCCGCCAGATAGCGATAGCTTTCCGCATCGTTTGCCACCAGTTCGCCGACTTTCGGCAGCACGTGGAAGGAATAAGCGTCGTAGGCTTTGCTCAGTGGTTCGAGAATCGGTTTGGAGAACTCCAGAACCAGCAAACGTCCGCCCGGTTTCAGCACGCGGTACATTGAACGCAGCGCTTTGTCTTTATCGGTAACGTTACGCAGGCCAAAGGAGATGGTGATGCAGTCAAAGGTGTTATCCGCAAACGGCAGCGCTTCAGCGTTGGCCTGAACGTATTCGACGTTACCGACAATACCGATGTTACGCAGTTTTTCGCGGCCCATTTTGAGCATCGAATCGTTGATATCGGCGAGCATCACGCGACCGGTTTCGCCCACCAGACGGGAAAACTTCGCCGTCAGGTCGCCGGTACCGCCCGCTAAGTCCAGCACGGTTTGCCCACGACGCACGCCGCTGCAGTCGATGGTGAAGCGCTTCCACAAGCGATGAATCCCGAACGACATTAAGTCGTTCATCACATCATATTTTGCAGCGACAGAATGGAATACATGCGCCACCATGTCCGCCTTCTGCTCTTTGGCTACCGTTTGAAAGCCAAAATGCGTCGTTTCTTGTGAATCCTCAACCATCTCTATGCCCGCTTACTTATCAAGAAAATGTTCAGCGAGTGTAACAGATTCAGGCCATTTCCCATACGTTTCAGCTTGGCCTGACGTGCTCGTTTGCTCTCGCTGCAGACGCGGAATCGGCGCTAAACACATCTTCCTGCGGTAAATTTTCATCTTCCTCAAGGCGGTATTCGTCATCCTGCGCTGTGGCTTGTTCGACTAAATCAGGATTAATCCCGCGCTTAACCTCGACGCCCAGGCCACGGAATGACTCGGCCTGTACCAGCAGGTTGCCGCGCCCCGAGGCGAGCTTTTTCATCGCCTGGCGATAGTTATCCTGCGCTTTATCAAGGCTTTGGCCGATGGCCGACATATCGTCGACAAACAGCCGCATCTTGTCGTACAGGCGCCCGGCGCGCTCGGCGATTTTCTGCGCGTTACGGCTTTGATGCTCATAGCGCCACAAATTAGCGATAGTGCGCAGCGCCACCAGCAGGGTTGTTGGGCTAACCAGCATAATATTGTTCTTCAGCGCCTCGCTGATAAGCTCAGGCTGACGGTCGATAGCCAGCAGGAACGCCGGCTCGACGGGGATAAACATCAATACATAGTCGAGCGAACGTAACCCCGGCAGTTGTTGATAATCTTTGCGGCCCAGCAGGCGAATATGGTTACGTACCGAGGCAATATGCTCCTGTAGCGCCGCTTCGCGGGTGTAATCATCCTCAGCGTTGAAATAACGCTCATAGGCGACCAGAGTCATTTTGGCGTCGATAACCACGTCTTTGCCCTGCGGCAGGCGCACGATAACGTCCGGCTGCATCCGCGAGCGGTTATCGGTTTCGATGCTGACCTGTGTTTGATACTCATAGCCTTCGCGCAGGCCGGAGGCCTCCAGCACGCGGGTTAGCACCACTTCTCCCCAGTTGCCCTGGGTTTTGTTATCGCCCTTCAGCGCTTTCGTCAGGTTCAACGCCTCTTGCGCCATCTGTGCGTTCAGCTGTTGCAGGTTGCGGATTTCGTGCGCCAGCGTGTGGCGCTCACGCGCCTCCTGGCCGAAGCTGTCCTGCACCTGGCGACGAAAGCCGTCGAGCTGTTCCCGCAGCGGCGTCAGCAGGCCATGCAGGCTCTGGCGGTTTTGTTCATCAACCCGGCGGTTGCTGTGTTCGAATATGCGGTTCGCCAGGTTTTCAAATTGCTCGCTCAGGCGCTGCTCGCTGTTGACCATCTGGCGGATTTTATCTTCGGCGTGCAGCTGCGTGGATTCCAGACGAGTGGTCACTTCCCGCAGGTCGGCCTCCAGCGAGGTGTTGATATCACGCAGGCTGCGCAGCTCGTTGTTGAGAAGTTCGCACTCATCGCGCCAGTGCGATTCCTGCACCAGCTGCTGACGTGCGGCGCTAAGTTCGATATCCAGCTCGCGGCGCTCTTCAATGAGATCGGCACGGATTTGATCGGCGCGGGCTTTTGTCGCCAGCCAGCCAACGACTAACCCTGCCGCCAGCGCCACCACGGCGCTTATCACAATAGAGATATCCACAACGCCTCCCCGGCAACCACTTACGACACAAAATAGAATTGTGCTGTACAAACGTCCAGTTGAAAAGGATTTTCCTGCGAGGCGCTACGCAAAAAAGAAAGGCCGGAGGGTCCGGCCTTGCGAGAAAAAGTGAAGAACTACAGCAGGCGGCGCGCCGCTTCCACAACGATTTTCACCGCGTGGCTTTCGGTTTGCTTCATGGTTTCGGCGTTAGGGATCTCTTGCTGGGTACGGTTGACGATAACCCCTGCCACCATCCCGGCGCGCAGGCCCTGGCTGGCGCACATGGTCAGCAGCGTAGCGGATTCCATTTCATAGTTCATGACGCCCATTGCCTGCCACTCTTCCATCGAGCCTTTGAAGCGGCTCACGACACGGCCGGAGAAGGTGTCGTAACGCTCCTGGCCTGGATAGAAGGTATCAGAGGAGGCAGTTACACCGATATGGGTGGTCGCACCAATTGATTTCGCCGCTTCCACCAGCGCGGTGGTGCAGGCGAAGTCAGCAACGGCCGGAAACTCCATCGGCGCAAAGTGCAGGCTGGCGCCGTCCAGACGGACAGAACCGGTCGTCACCAGCACATCACCAACGTTGATGTGCGGCTGAATCGCCCCGGTGGTGCCGATACGCAGGAAGGTACGAACCCCCAGCTGCGCCAACTCTTCCACGGCGATAGAGGTCGACGGGCCGCCGATACCGGTGGAGCAAACAATCACCGGTTTGCCATCCAGCTCAGCGCGCCAGGAGGTAAATTCACGATGTGATGCCAGCTTAACCGGCTTATCCATCAGCGCGGCGATCTTTTCCACACGCTCCGGATCGCCAGGGACGATAGCCAGCGTAGCCCCTTGTAAATCGTTCTTAGTGAGGCCGAGATGAAAAACATCAGACTTGGACATAAAAAACTCCTCTGTGGGTCGAAGTATCAGCAGAAGCAAAAGGGTACTTTACAGAAGCCACTCGCTTATTTTTGTGATTATGGTCACCATGCATAACAATGATTGCATTTGTTTTTCAACAAATAGTGATTTACATCACATTAACAAGTTATATTCACGGTCATAGAACAAAAGATAGCCGCTTTCAGGCACTGTGCTTTATTACCGCCCGAACTAAAGGGTCTATAGTTAGTGTTGCGCTAATAAATAAGGGTACGGAGAATACCATGACCACCACCAAGCAACCTGGATTCGCACCTGCAGCCTCGCCGCACGCCTCGACCGCCGTCCATACGTCGGATGAGCAGATTGTCGCCGGAGAAACCTCGATCCCATCGCAGGGCGAGAATATGCCAGCCTATCACGCCCGCCCGAAAAACGCCGACGGCCCGCTGCCGATCGTTATCGTGGTGCAGGAGATTTTCGGCGTACATGAACATATTCGCGATCTGTGCCGCCGCCTGGCGCAGGAAGGCTATCTGGCGATTGCGCCAGAACTCTACTTTCGCCAGGGCGATCCGAATGAGTACAACGATATCCCTACCCTGTTCAAAGAACTGGTCACTAAGGTGCCGGACGCACAGGTGCTGGCGGATCTAGACCACGTCGCCAGTTGGGCAGCGCGCCACGGCGGCGATGCCCATCGTCTGCTGATCACCGGTTTTTGCTGGGGCGGGCGCATTACCTGGCTGTATGCCGCGCATAACCCGCAGTTGAAGGCAGGCGTCGCCTGGTATGGCAAACTGGTGGGAGAAAAATCGCTGAATTCGCCAAAACACCCGGTGGATATTGCGGTCGATCTCAACGCGCCGGTGCTTGGCCTGTACGGCGCTAAAGACGCCAGTATTCCGCAGGATACCGTCGAGACCATGCGCCAGGCGCTGCGGGCGGCAAATGCGAACGCCGAGATCGTGGTCTATCCCGAGGCCGATCACGCCTTTAACGCCGACTATCGCGCCAGCTATCACGAAGAGTCAGCCAAAGACGGCTGGCAGCGGATGCTGGCCTGGTTTGCTCAATATGGCGGTAAAAAAGGGTAAATGAAATAACGCCGTTCTTAAGACGGCGTTATTTCCTATTTCCCGCAGCACTTCTTATACTTTTTCCCACTGCCGCACGGACATGGCTCGTTTCGCGAAATCGTCTTTGATGACTGACGATCTTCGTCAGCAAGCCATGCCATTATTGCCGCCAGCGGATACCCTGCTTCCAATAGCTGCTGACAGACATTCATATACGGCGTGACATGCTGGAAAAAGTGTTTATAACCGGCACATAGATAGTTGTGCCCGGGGTGACCGCTCGGCGAAACCGCAAAACGATGTTTGGGACAGCCACCGTGGCAAACAAAGCGAAACTCGCAGCTGCGGCATTCTGCCGTTAGCGTCTCCCTTTTCCCCAGACCAAAGGCTATCGCCTGCTCGCTGTTATTGAGCGTCTTAATGTCCGAATGATGAATGTTACCCAGCTTATGCTCGGGATAAACATAGTGGTCGCAGTTGTAAAGATCGCCATTCGACTCCAGAGCAAAAGCGTGGCCGCACGTTTCCGAATGGACGCACAAAACCGGGGGTTGGCCCATCCAGGCCGCCAGAGCGACTTCAAACATCTGCACGAAAACACTATCGATATCCCGTCTTACCCAGATATCGAAAATCTGACTCAGGAAATCGCCAAACTGCCATGATGGCACGGTCCAGGAAGCAAGCCTGGCGGCGCTTTCTCCCGGCATAACCAGCTGCAGGAGTGATGATTCGTCGCTACTGACGCGCTCAACCAGAGGGATAAACTGAATATGACGTGAACCAGTGGCAAGCAAGAAATCATAGACTTCACGCGGGTGCCCCACATTATGTTTACCCACTACGGTCAACGTATTGAACTCAACCCCATGCGCTTTCAGCAACGTAATCGCCGCCATGACTTTATCGTGCGTGCCTTTGCCAGCACGATTAACGCGATATTGGTTATGGAGGTGCGCAGGACCATCAATGGAAACGCCGACGAGAAAACGCTGCTCGGCAAAAAAACGAGCCCACTCTTCATCAATCAAAATACCATTGGTTTGTAGCGCGTGTTCAACCTTCTTACCGTGTGCATATTTATGGCTTAACTCAACAACCCGGCGAAAAAATGGCAACCCCATCATGGTGGGTTCGCCTCCCTGCCAGGCGAAGGTCACCGTCTCTCCCATCTGGGCCTCAATATGCTGGCGAATGTAACGCTCCAGCGTTTCATCCGACATCCGCCAGTTTTTGTTTCGTTCCGGATACAGCGCTTCTTTTTCCAGATAAAAGCAGTAGGAACAATCGATATTGCACACCGAACCCGTCGGTTTAGCCATGACCTGGCAACCGGTTAATGCCATCTACACTATTCCTTCCCTTAACAGGCTTAGGATCGCGGAAAGCACCAATGACATAGCCACTAAGCCGAGAATTAAACTTAATAAACGCTTTACCATGACGGAAGCGAACGTCGTTAACTCTTTATTTGCGCTAGCCTGGCGCTGCTGGTATCGCGAAACCATCGCCAGCACAACGGTTAACCCCACGGCAGCGCTGGCAATCCACCCGGAGATCAGGTCGCCGCGAGCAAAGCCAATACGCGCCGCGGCTAATGCGAGGACAAAAACAGAAAATGTTGTCCGCTGCCAGGCAAGCGCGGTACGTTCCGGTTGCAGACCAGGGTCACGAGTTCGGATGGACAATGTCATAACAGGAGCAATACTCCCAAAACCATAACCATCATCGCCGCCAAACCCGCACTGAGCCAAAGTAATAAGCGGGGATAGGTCAGCGCCGCGTCATCGCGCATGGCGCGTTCATTACCGGACCAGCGTAAATAGGCATACCCGGAGAGGATCGCCGCCGTTATGCCCAACGCGCACACCAGCAACTCTTTCACCATTGAGGGCGCCAGGTTTTCCGCTAGTTGATCGATGCCTATCGCTGCGGCCATAAAAGCCAGCGCGGTGCGAATCCATGCCAGAAACGTTCGTTCATTCGCGAGGGAGAAACGATAGTCGGGATCCTTTCCCTGTGTCAGCCAGCTCATCGGCTATTCTCAACAACATATTGATAGCAATGCGCGATATGTTTCGCGATGCTGAATTCCACCAATTCTCCGCGATCGTTATAGCCCTTGCGGGTTTTCACCAGTAGCGGCTCATGAGAGTCAATATGCAGAATTCGGCAGTCATCTTCCGTCGGCATCTCCGCGGTAATGACATCCTGAAAACTATCAATATTTTCGTTATTTCCCTCAAACATGCTGTAAAGGCCGCCCTTCAACGCATCAAGCGTAAGATTTTGCAGACGTGGGGTTAACCAGATGTAGTTCACCTGCGCGGGCTGCTCGTTTTGTCGGTAGATGGTACGGGTTAACAACGGCAGCGGGCTGTTATCATGCAGCTCGAAAGCCTGAGCAACCTCCTCCGGCGGCACAAGCTGTTCAAGCTTAAGGTTGTTACGTTCAATGGGATGTTGCTGTTGCCCATCAACCAGACGTATCCGGGCCTTCACCTCCTGTTTCTCTGAGGTGCTGATGACCATTGTACCGATCCCCGCCTGTCGTTTTACTAACCCTTTTGCCGCTAATTCGGCGAGAGCTCGACGGGCAGTTATGCGGCTGACGCCAAAGATCTCTTCAAATTCAGCCTCCGTCGGTAGTACATCGTTCTTTTTGTATTCCCCGGTTTTCAGTTTTTCCAGCAATATATCGTGCAGCTGGGCATAGAGCGGTTTGGCACCGCGCGAATAGTCCAGTTCTTCTTTCATGGATCCCTACTCCTTTTCCCCGGCCTGAGCCGGGGATACTACTCAATCAAGTCGCATTTCTAAGGCCATTTTATAGTACACGCTTTGATGCTGCTCCTTTGGAACCTCGTTCTGGACGAAGGCCCACAAATTTTCTGTCGTCCAGCCAGGCTGGCTGGCGGACTGGAGCTGCGCCATCAGCTCTGTCTGACCACTCCCTTCCAGATGTTGTAATAGCGCAAAGAGACCGTAACGGACAACTGGCGAAAAGGCGGCCAGCTCAGGCAATAAATGCGGATCCAACCCTAGCAATGGTCCGCCAGCATCCTCCAGACCATAGCGTGGATATAGCTCCGATGGCGCGTCGCTCTGCGCCATCATCGCTTTCATGCTGCTGCAGAGACGTTCTGCTGCGGCAGTATCACGGCTTTGCGTTTGCTGCAGCGGATCGTCGTGCAGGTCGTACAGACGATGACCAAATCGATCGGCCCCGCGCGTCATCACTGATTCAGCTGGAATCTTCAGCACCTGACAGCCCTTGGTAAAACTGAATGGCGGATGCAGCGTCATGCCCTGAAATTCGCTCGGCGTAAAGCGTCGATTAATACGGGTAGGCATCAAGGTGTATTCATACAAACCGCTCACCCCTTGCTGTACCGGCGCGCGCATATAGACATAGCGGCCGTCAGTAATATTGATATGGCAGCCATGATAGCCAAACAGCGCGTAATTACGGACCGGCGTGTCATCACGAAGCACCGGTAGTAAAGACACTCCTTGCATATCTTTTGGTTTGGGCAGCCCAAAGCTATCAAGTAACGTCGCCGGAATATCAATCGTCTGGGCCAGCGCCTGCCGTGACTCGCCCGTGCAGCCATACTGTGGATGCCAGATAAAACAGGGGGTATTGGCCACTTCGTTATACAGCGGCATGATGTTTTTTCCCCACCATTCATGCTCGCCGAGCAGGAAACCATGATCCGTATTGACGATGAGCATCGTGTCCTGCCACAGATCGTATCGGTCCATATAGTCCAGCACTTTACCCACGTAGGCATCCACCATCGTGAGTAGCGCCATATAATATTTCTGAATGACGCTTTTCCGCTCCGGGCTTTCCGTCACGAAATAATAAGGTGGCCAACCGTCAAACTGCGATGGATCCTCAATACCGTACATCCGCAGATATTTTTCCGGTACGAAAAAGGGTTCGTGAGGATCAAAACACTCTAACTGCAGGAACCAGTTATCACTGGCATGGTTGGTATCAATAAACTCCAGACCTTTATTGATTGTCCGCGTCAGATGGTGATCTTCCTCATTTTGCATAAACTGTACGTTAATCTGGTGCTGTACCCGGCTAGTGATACGACGCTGTTTAATCTCCTCCGGCTCACCTGATTCATAGCGATATACAGGTTTATTAACAACGCCTTTCCATGCGTCTCCTTCCTGCCCGCGAATAAACTCATAGGTACTGTAGCGTGAGTGATAGGTTGCCCCGCCATCACGCCAGTAGTGCTTATGATCGGTCACCAGGTGGGTATGAATCCCGTTCTTCTTCAGTATTTCAGGCACTGAGTCATCAAACGGCTCCAGCGGCGACCATCCCCGATGGAGAAAGTTGTAACGCCCGGTATGTAATTCTCTTCGCGCGGGCATACAAGGCATACTGCCAACATAAAAATTATCAAAGCGTACCGTACGCTCTTTTAAACGCTGGAAATTCGGTGTGATGGCGCGATCGCTTCCATAAGCTGACAACAGACGTTTGTTAAGCGAATCAAACATCAACATAATTGCTTTCATACATTATTCCTTTTCACGCCATTTCTTTATCGTAACCGCGGACTTTGCCAACGACATAAGTCAACGCAAAAGCCGCTGCGCAGCCAACCAGCCATGCGAGGATGTACTGAAGATATTTCCCGTCAGCAATCAACGGGAGTGCTGACAGCCCCGCCGCGCCGACCCCATTTGTGGACACGCCAAGCAGTACCACCATCACGCCGCCGAAACCTGCACCAATAGAACCAGTGATAAACGCAAAGCCTGCAGGAATATTGACGCCAAAAATAGTCGGTTCGCCAACCGCCAGAATAGAGGTTGGAATCGCCCCCCTGGCAATTTTCTTCATCACCGGATCGCGCGTCAGCAAGAGCACCGCCGTCGCCGCGCCGACCATCCCGGCATTAGACATAATTTGAATAGCAAACAGGGGAGCATGACCAGTGGCATTAATCATCTCGAGATGGATCGGGAAGAGGCCATGATGCAAACCTAACGAAATCAGGAAGGGGAACAAAGCCGAAAGCACGAAGCCGGCGACGATACCGCCATGTTCCAGTAGCCCATTCAGACCGCTGAGTATCCCGTTAGACACGATACCCGCAGCAGGCATGATGACGAAAAGCAGAGCTGCCGCCATGATCAACAAAACAAGCGTTGGCGTCACGACCACATCGACAACATCAGGAACAAATCGGCGCACCTGTTTCTCCAGCAGGCACATTAGCCAGACGGCGAAAATCACGCCGATAAGCCCCCCTTGGCCTGCTATCAGTCCGAGCGTCGTTACCTGCGGCATAATGGTAATTGCTCCGAGCAGACCGCCCAGTATCAAATTTCCTTCAAACTCTCGCGCCGAAGTTACCCCGGCATAGATGGCCAAAAAGCCAAACAGCGCTTTCGAGACGATATCAAGGAATTGGCTTACCCCCAGAAGATGGCGCTGATCGAGCACTACCTGGGTCGGAGAGAGATCGCCTACTGCAGCGATATGATGGCTCATGGCCCAGGATGCTGCCGAGTTGAATATCACATTGTTCAGCCCCATCAGAATTCCGGCCGCAATCAACGCGGGCAGAATCGGGACAAAAATATTCGCAATGTGTTTGAGTATTACTTTGGTCCGGGTCTGTTTTTTGGCTTTTTCACGTGCTTTTTGCGCTTTTTGTTCAACTGTGCTTAACGCCTCCCCGCTACTCGGTTGGCCTTTTAAACGCTCATTGATAACGCCAGCCACTTTTGTCGATTTCCCCGGGCCGACTATCACCTGCAAAGTGTCGTCTTCGACAACGCCCAATACCCCCTCAATCGCTTTTAATGCGGTCATATCCACCAGGGAAATATCGGAAATGGTCATTCGCACCCGAGTCATACAGTTCGTGACATGCATAAGGTTAGCGAGTCCGCCACAGTGTTTAACGATGGCATCCCCCACCATGTTGTAGTTCATACAGAGGTTCCTTTTTTTGTAATCTCCATTTGTTATAACAATATAATATTATATTTTTGTGAACGCTGTCAAAAAGTACAACATAACGACGGTATCTAAGATTTTGAAAACCAGAGATGCAATGAGCACAGAGGAACGCGGGCAGGCGCTTGCCCCCCGCGTGCAGAGAAGACCGGGTTGTTTAACGATTACGTATCTTTAACAAAGTAGCGATATTGCCAGCGGTACGGTAAACAATGAGACATAATAATCCATGAATAAACAACTCATCCCAATCCGCAAGCCGGTAATGGCCAAAAAAAAGAAAAACAGCAATACCACTACAGGAAATAACCAGAATCCAGGCAATTAACGAAATTGCCGGTTTATAACGCCTTCCATTTCTTTTCCAGAATATTATCCGCAAAATAATTAACCAACATAACAAACTATTTATATAAGAAGGTAAGTCACTCAATGTCATTTTTATTCCCTCTTTTCAGTTTATTTAGCAACTCTCCTTTTTGCATAGGTAAAGTGGCCAGGTACATCAAAAAACGCACGGCCCCTGCCGCTGAAATAGCAGCACCCAATGCTTCGGGAATCGGTATATGTAAGTTGGCATAGGCTATTAGCCCCAGGTTTATAACTGTAGCCACACATTTTGCGGAAAAAATTCCTACGTTGATTGAGCAGAAAAAAAGCGCTACCTTTGCCCACAATGTGTACTCTGTAGCCGAAATAACGAAAATCACGCTCCCGGAAAAAGCGCCAAGAATAATCCCCGGTGAACACCCTGTCTCATACATTATCTTTCTCCAGCAAACGACTGAAGAACTAACCTAGCCGATCTTTATCGCGACAAATTGCACAACAAGAATTAATTTCACTATTTTTCGCATCAGCATGGGTGACTTATTTTTAGCTCCCTGTTAATTTCCGCAAACCAACAACAAAATAATGCATAAATAAAAACAATCAGTTAACCGTCTCAAAAAGAGATACCGTGCCCGTACCGCGCAACCTCTATTTTTCTACGCAACCAGTTGAAACAGATCATTTTTTCACACGCACACCAATATTCCGTGTTAAGGTTTAACTGATGTAATGTTAATCTCCAGCAATACCACACAAAACGCTTTTTTGATCTTTGTTATATTACAGATAAACATTTGTTAATTCAGTTCGATATGGTCTTAAAATGAAAATATAGTTTCAATAATTGAACAACCGCAAGAACTATCTTACTTCATTCTCATACTGGATGTTTCTGAGCCAAACAGAGTGATTCGCTACTGATTACATGAGGATAACATGGGAATTTTTTTATCTAAAAAAATGAAATATTTTATGGTAACAATGGAGAGAAGAAACTTCAGTCTAGCCGCTGACGAGCTCTGTATAACGCGTTCGCCATTGAGCAAGGTTATCACTGAAATTGAAAGCTGGCTTGGCGGGAGATTATTCATCAGGCGCCACAACGATCTGGAGCCAACCTCTTTAGCGTGGGACTTTTATCATAAATGCAAGCCTCTCTATTATAAAACCCTATCTCTTGAGTCTGAGTGGAGCAGTAAAAAAACACAATCCCTTCTCACTTTTCATTTTGACATCAGCATACCGGAACTCCTGTTTCGTCAACTAGTGATGATTGCTCAGGTTGAAAAAATTGATGCTAAGTTTATCCGGGAAAGTATCGACGTTAATGATGAGCAACAGCTAAAGTACCAAAGTAATTATATTATGATTGCCACTCGACCGTTGCGTTGCAACTATCACACAGAATATAGCTCATGGGAAGGGTGCCCATTAGTGGTACTTAAAAGTAAATATGTCCCACAATCAAATCAACAAAACATGTTTATCTGGAAAGATAAAAATGTTGATTATATGAAAGAGCATTACTCGCATATCTTGAGTCAATCTAAAATACTACCATCTTTTATTGAACATGATTTCGATATCCCTACGTTACTCTATGCTGTACGTTCAGGGAAAGGCTCATTATTAATGAGTCAAAAAATGGCTCAACTGTACAAAATCGATGGTATAGAGTATCAAACGCTATCCGGATATCATCCCCGAATTTATTTCTATACAAATATTGATAAGACCAGGCAAAAATCACTCATTAAATTTAAAGAAATATTGTCGTTCTTTATCTGAATACTCCCCAAAGAAGAGTTGGCACCAACTCTTCTTCACAAAAAATAACAATCATTTTTGGCACTAATCTATTCGCTAATTGAAACATGCCATTATTTTTCTCCGGCACTATAGTCAGGCATTAACAATGCAAAACTTAATCATTTAATCAGGAGATAAATCATGACTACACCGACCCACATTGGATATCGCGACCCAGGTGATGGTTCATATAACCCAGGGCTACAAACAAATATTGCGCCAGTCACCCGTGACAACGCATTATATAACGATTTCATTGCTGATATCACAGCCACTAATACCCTCGGTAGCGGTAGCGAAAAATACCAGCAGGATTTATTTGGCCGCTCACCGCTCAGCGCTCTGATTGGATTCTGGAATACCAGTAGCGAAGTGACTGTCACGGTCATGAGCCCCGATAAACCTGAAGCGCCAGAAATTAGTCATACCTATACCAATCTGGACGTTGACCAGGCCATCACCCTGCCCGTGCTGGGATTTCTGGCGCGTGAAGAGATCAATACGCTCAACCAGGTTACCGTCACTGATAGCAATGGCAATAGCTTCCAGACGACGGTTGATATTGCCCAACTGCCCTTTACCGATCCTGAGGGGAACGTGAGTAACGGCTTCCCTAAAGTGGACGTCATTACCACAGCGGAGCAATCTGTCGTAGGTGACGATCTTTATTTTGTGATCCTTTCCGAGCGCCGGGCAAATATTGCATGGGACCGTCAGGCTAATGTCCGTTGGTACGTCCTGGCAGGAAGCGAAACTGACGATCCGGTGCTCTGGCTACCCGTATTTAATACCACACGATTGTCCGATGGTACGTTTATCGGATCTGACGACCACCTCAGTTATTACTATACCCCGGCAGATATGGGAGAAAATGAGCCCGTCGGGCAACGTGAACTGTGGCGATTCGATGCAACAGGCCGCGTATTCGGTATTTATTTTATTCGCGACCGTGCACATCACTCGCTTTTAGAACTCCCTGGAGAAAACGCGTTGCTTTATGGTTCCGATTATATCAGCCAGCGTGAAAGCGATGCTGGTCCAAATCCGGATCCGGACGGCCCGAACCAAGGTCCGTCAGCTGAAGACTGTATTGCTATTTTAGATTTGGCCACCGGCTTTGAGAAAGTCTATTATGACTTCCGTCAAATTATGAATTTCTGGCGAACACCCGTACCGACAGACCTGTCAGTTCCTGATATTTACGATTGGGTTCATATCAACCAAATTTATCTTGATAGCGATAGTAATATGCTGATCGCCTCCTGCCGACATCAGTGCGCAATTGTGGGGGTCGACAGAGAAAAAGGAGCACTGCAGTTTATTTCCGGTAATCATGACGACTGGCAGGCGACGGAATCCGGCGAGCCGACCACTGACTGGTCAGCGCTATTATTAACACCGATTAATCCTGAAACGGACGAAGCGTATGATCTTAGCGATCCGCTGCAGAAAGCCGAGGCCGACCGGACATTCTGGACGTGGGGTCAACACAATGTACAGGAGATCATTAAATCAGAGTCTAACCCGGACATCATTGAATTCTCCATATTCAATAATGGCAACTACCGCACACGAAATACCGCCGTTGGGGTAGTTGCTTCCGAAAATGCTTCCCGTTGTTCACGTTATCAGGTCGATTTAGTCAACAGGGAAGTGAGAAAACTGTTTGAATATGGCGAGACGGAAGTGGGCGCCGACGGCTATAGCTCCTACGTTTCGACGGCCACATTCTTTAATCAGGATAATGATGCCAGCCAGCCGCGCCTACTCGCTAATTTCGGCGGCAGCATTTTCCAGGAGAACGGGAGCGGCGTCGATACCGGTTTGGCTTTGACCTTAAAACCTGATGAATCCGACCGCCAGGATCCATTAGAGCAAGTTGATGGTAACTACCAGGGGCGCGCTATCCTGCAGGAAATCGACCTGAATACCAACTCGCCCGTCTTTGAGATCCGTTTAACGTCAGGGTCATACAAAACGACCGCAGCAGGCGAGACGCTGCGCCGCGCGGAACTATACGCCTTCAGGGCCTATAAAATGCCGCTCTATCCGGCATAATCGATCAAACGCCAGCAAAATTGCTGGCGTTTTTAATGACCTTAGGCCTGGCGCAGATTTTGCGCCGCTTGCACCATGTTCGCCAGCGCGGCGCGGGTTTCCGGCCAGCCGCGGGTTTTCAGGCCGCAGTCCGGATTAACCCACAAGCGATCCGCCGGGATACGCTGCGCGGCTTTCTCCAGCAACCCTTCAATCCACTCCACGCTCGGTACGTTTGGCGAGTGGATATCATAAACTCCCGGGCCGATTTCGTTTGGATATTCAAACTCTTCAAACGATTCCAGCAGTTCCATGTCGGAACGCGAGGTTTCAATGGTGATCACATCGGCATCCAGCGCGGCGATAGAGTCCATGATGTCATTGAACTCGCAATAACACATGTGGGTATGAATCTGGGTGTCATCCTTAGCAACCGCGGCGTTGATGCGGAAAGCTTCGACGCCCCACTGTAGATAAGCATCCCAATCGCTGCGCTTCAGCGGCAGACCTTCGCGCAGTGCCGGTTCATCAATCTGGATAATACCGATACCGGCCGCCTCCAGATCCGCCACTTCATCGCGAAGCGCCAGCGCAATCTGCTTCGCGATGGTTTCGCGGCTGACATCCTCGCGCGGGAAGGACCAGCACAGAATGGTTACCGGACCGGTCAACATGCCTTTGACCGGCTTGTCGGTAAGAGACTGCGCGTACTTCGCCCATTCGACGGTGATCGCTTGCGGACGGCTGACATCGCCGATAACCACCGGCGGCTTCACGCAGCGAGAGCCATAGCTTTGCACCCAACCGTTTTGCGTGAAGATGAAACCGTCTAGATGCTCACCGAAATACTCCACCATGTCGTTTCGCTCGGCTTCTCCGTGCACCAGCACGTCTAAACCCAGACGTTCTTGTTCGACGATCGCCTGCTTAATATGTTCGGCAATACCCGTCCGATAATGGCTGGCGTCAAGATTGCCCTTTTTGAAGTCCAGACGTAGGGTACGAATTTCGGTTGTCTGCGGGAATGAACCGATCGTCGTCGTCGGCCATGCTGGCAGGTTAAAGCGTTTGCGCTGCGCCTGTGCGCGCTCGGCATAAGGGCTGGTGCGCTGGCTGTCCTGAGCAGTGATTGCCGCCAGCCGTTTTTCCACTGCCGCGTTGTGTACGCGAGTCGAATGGCGACGAGCCTGAATTGGCGCGCTCCACGCCTCGATCGCCGTCGTATCACCGCTGTTCAGCGCGTCGCGTAGCAGCGCCAGTTCGCCACACTTCTGCAGGGCGAAAGCAAACCAACTTTTTACTTCGGCATCAAGACGGGTCTCTACGCTCAGATCGATCGGGCTATGCAGCAAGGAGCAGGAAGAGGCGACCCATAGCTCACGTTGACCGACAAGCGACTTTATTTGCGCATATTTTTCCGTGAGATCGGCGCGCCAGACGTTACGACCATTGATCAGCCCGGCGGATAACAGCCAGTCGGCCGGCAGGCGTTTATGTAGTTCAGCCACCTCATCTTTACCGTGCACAAGATCGACGTGTAGCCCCTGTACCGGCAGCGCGGTGATAACATCAAGGTTGTCGGTGATCCCTTCAAAATAGGTAGTCAGCAGTAGTTTTACCTGCCCCTGCAGGGCTTCATAAGCTGGTTTAAAGGCATCCAGCCATGCTTGCGGCAGCTCCAGAACCAGCGCCGGCTCATCAATCTGCACCCACTCAATGCCGCGCTTCGTCAGCTCGCCCAGTACCTGCTGGTAAACCGGAAGGATATCGTTCAACAGGCTTAGACGATTAAACTGTTCGCCTTTTACTTTGCCCAGCCACAGATAGGTTACCGGCCCCAGCAGTACAGGCTTAATCTTGTGGCCCAGCGCCAGCGCTTCGTCCACTTCATCCAGCAGTTGGGTCCAGCTCAGCTTGAACTGTTGGCCCTGGACAAATTCCGGCACCATGTAGTGATAGTTGGTGTTGAACCACTTGGTCATTTCCGCGGCGGCAGCGGGTTCACCGGTCGGCGCGCGGCCGCGACCAATGCGGAACAGGGTATCGATATCGACGGTGCCGTCTTTGTTCTGATGACGAGCCGGCACGTTGCCCAGCAGCAGGCTGGTGGTCAGAACATGGTCGTACCAGGCAAAATCGCCCACCGGCAGCAGATCAATGCCCGCCTGTTTCTGCTGCTCCCAGTGACGAGCGCGCAGCTCGCGACCTACCGCCAGCAGCTCTTCACGCGTGGCGTTGCCCGCCCAGTAGCTCTCTTGCGCTTTTTTCAGCTCGCGGCGAAGGCCAACGCGAGGAAAACCGAGGGTGTGATTAATAATGGTCATGTGTTCTTCCTCTAATTAATTATTAATCCAAAGGATTTTGTATTCAGGGAAGGCGGCAAGTTTGCTCATCCCCAAGTGACTGGGGTGAGCGAACGCAGCCAACGCACCATAAATTCAAAAGACGAAGGATTTTAGCCATCCAGATGTTTACACATCCATAATGTAAAGGTACTGTATATTCCTCAAGCGCAAATTATTCATGCCGAAGTGAAGGACATTCATGATCGAGATTAAACACCTGAAAACGCTACAGGCGTTGCGGAACAGCGGTTCGCTGGCGGGCGCGGCGGCAGCCCTGCACCAAACCCAGTCGGCCCTGTCCCACCAGTTTAGCGATCTGGAACAGCGCCTTGGCTTCCGTTTATTTGTGCGTAAAAGCCAGCCGCTGCGCTTTACGCCGCAAGGGGAAATTCTGCTACAGTTAGCCAATCAGGTGCTGCCGCAGATCGCCCGCGCGTTGCAGGACTGCAACGAACCTCAGCAGACCCGTCTGCGGCTGGCGATCGAGTGCCATAGCTGCATTCAGTGGCTCACCCCGGCGCTGGAAAGCTTCCGCGCCCGCTGGCCGCTGGTGGAAGTTGATTTTCAGTCCGGCGTCACTTTTGACCCGCAGCCAGCCCTGCAGCAGGGCGAACTCGATCTGGTGATGACCTCAGATATTTTGCCGCGTAGCGGCCTGCACTATTCACCGATGTTTGATTATGAAGTTCGTCTGGTATTAGCTCCGGAGCATCCGCTGGCGGCGAAAACGCGCATCTCGCCGGAAGATCTGGCTGCGGAAACGTTACTGATTTATCCGGTACAGCGCGGGCGACTGGATATCTGGCGCCACTTCCTGCAACCGGCGGGGATCAGCCCGCAGTTGAAAAGCGTCGATAACACGCTGCTGCTGATTCAGATGGTCGCCGCGCGAATGGGTATTGCCGCCCTGCCGCACTGGGTGGTAGAAAGTTTTGAACGCCAGGGTTTGATTGTCACCAAAACCCTGGGAGAAGGACTGTGGAGCCGGCTGTACGCCGCGGTGCGCGATGGCGAGCAACGCCAGCCGGTAACAGAAGCGTTTATTCGCTCAGCGCGGAATCACGCTTGCGATCATCTGCCGTTTGTACGGAGTGCGGAGCGACCCAGCGGCGATGGACCCATAGCGAAGCCAGGATTACCAGCGCGCCAATGATAAAGCTCGGCCAGTGAGGCTGCTCCTGCCAGATAGCGAGATTAACCAACAGCCCGGCGGGGACGTGAACGTTATTCATGATCCCCAACGTACCGGCATCCACCTGCGTCGCGCCGTAGTTCCACATGAAGTAACCCAACCCGGAAGCGACCACGCCCAGCCATACCAGAACCCCCCACTGCAGACCGGTGGACGGCAACCTCTGCGGATTGCCCAGCATAAACCACGCCGCTACCGCCACGATAAAGGCGCCGGCATAGAACCAGGCAAAGGCATTGTGTTGCGGCATTGGACGGACTTCCATCAGACGCTTGTAGCCCACCATACCGATGGCGAAACAGATATTCGACAGCTGCACCAGCAATAGCCCGGTCCAGAAGTGATCGCTGACTTTGTCATAGCGGATGATCGCCGCCCCTAACACCGCCAGCGCCGCGCTAAGCAGATAGCCCCAGCGTAGTTTACGGCCGCTGATCAGATCGTAAATCAGGGTGATATACAGCGGGGTAAAGACCGTAAACAACAGAAATTCGGAGACTGTCAGATAGAGATAGGCGCGGAAAGCCAGCAAATACATAATCCCAAGCTGCATCGCCCCTACCAACATGTAGAGCACGATGGTACGCGGAGACTGGCCGCGCGTACGCAGGAAAGGCAGGAACACCAGCGCTGCCAGGCCCACGCGCATCAGCACGGAAAAATAGCTATCGACGCTACCGGCAAGGTATTCGCCAATCAGGCTAAACGAAAAGGCCCACAGGATAGTGGTGATAATTAATAGCGCCACAATGGTCGTCTCATTGAATAAAGAACAGGCATTGTAGCGGAGAGAGAGGTTGACGACTGACCAGTTATTAGCCAATCGTCAATCTTTATCAATCGAGGTACAGCTTGCGCAGGTAATGCGGTACAGCATCATCGGCGTTGCTGCCGATCACTTCCAGCTCCGGATGCAAGTCCTTCAACCGCTGATGGGCGTTCGCCATGATGCAGCCTTTACCGGCCATCGACAGCATCTCGGCGTCGTTCATGCCGTCGCCAAAGGCGATACACTCTTTGAGGCTGTAGCCAAGCATTTTCGCGACGGCCTCCAGCGCATGCCCTTTCGATACACCGCCGGCCATCACTTCAAGGCAGGTCAACGTGGAGAAACTCACATTCACGCGGTCGCCCCAGCGCGCGTTGATAGCCTGCTCAAGCGGCAGCAAATGTTCATGATCTTCACAGGTGAAGAAAACTTTGCTGATGCCATCCGCATCCAGCTCGCCCGGTTCATAAAGCTTGTAGTTGAACACCGCCTCTTTGAAGAAGCGCATCTCTTCCGGGCGATGGCGATTCATAAACCATTCATCTTCACGATAGACGTTGGTCACAATCTTCACATCGTTACGCACCATCTCAAACAGATCGCTGGCGATATCGCGGTCGAGGTTATGGGCGAAGATTTGTTTTCCTTCGCTATCGTGTACGCGGGCGCCGTTAGAGGTGATCATGTACGACTTAATGCCGAGATTATCGCGGATCTGTCCCACATCGATATAGTGGCGACCAGTGGCGAAAACGAAATTTATCCCGCGCGCGGTGAGTAGCTTCAGCGTTTCTTTGGCATAGGGAGTGAGGAAATGGTCGGGGGAAAGCAGCGTGCCATCTAAATCAGACGCAACAACCTGGTACATAAAAAATTTAACCTCTAAGCAGGGCGACGAGATCTATCGTCGGATTAAGTATGTCGATTGAAAAAATCGACGATGGCATTTAGCGCGACTGAGCGCATAGCGTCCTTTTCAAAAAGGATCTCGTGATATGCCCCTTCAATAACGAGCGGCTTATCGCCTTCACAAGGGTGTCCGGCAGCGGAACGGAGTTCGCAATAGCGGTCGTGCATCAGGTTATCGACCACCCTTTCATCCTCGGCCTGAATCAATAGCGTCGGAGTCGTATCTTTCTCGACGCCAGCCAATATCTCTTCACCGGCCAGAATACCTTCGCGCACCCAGTGATAGGTCGGCCCGCCGACGCGCAGCCGCGGATCGTCGGCATAAAAACGCAGATTACGACGATAGCGCTGACGGCTATGAGTCAATACATTGAGCGAAAACGGCAGCGCCCGCCAGCGGCCCGTACCGATGGCATACTCTTCACGAATACGCTGATGGCCCTCAGCCCAGTCGAGAATATGGCGCACCATCCAGTCCGGCAGGCGCATGATGATGCCAAACATTGGCGCGCATAAGGCAATGGCGTCGCAATGCTGCCGGTGACGCTGCAAGAACAGCGTGGCAATGGCGCCGCCCATCGAGTGGGCGAGAATAAAACGTTTACGCCAGTGGCCGGGCACCACTTCCTGCTGCCAAAGCGCAGCCAGATCGTCAACATAATCGCTAAAGCGCACAACATGACCGCGGTGGGTATCAGACAGCAACCTACCGGAGCGCCCCTGACCGCGGTGATCGATAATCATTACGTCAAAGCCGCTGTGGAAGAGATCGTAGGCTAGTTCGGCGTACTTCACGTAGCTTTCGATGCGGCCGGGGCAAATAACTACCAGCCGGTCATTATTTGCGGCGCAAAAGCGCACAAAGCGTACCGGAACCTTATCGACGCCCGTAAATTCAGCTTCTTCCCGCTGATGCCAAAAATCCGTCAGCGGCCCCATGGTAAAGGCCGCAAACGCGTTTTCTCGTGTGTCCCAGTCCTTTTGCTGCCCAAACATCGGGTTTACACCCCTGTTAACCGCTGAAAATCGTTTTTTTGTCGCACATCACACAATGCTGATGCAATAGCGTATTGTGGCATAAAAATAGACAATCAGGGAGATTCTCATGACCTTCGAGTGGTGGTTCGCTTATCTGCTGACATCAATCATTCTCAGCCTGTCGCCGGGTTCCGGCGCGATTAATACCATGACCACATCCATCAACCACGGCTATCGCGGCGCGGCAGCCTCTATTGCCGGCCTGCAAACCGGATTGGCCATTCATATCGTGCTGGTTGGCGTCGGTCTGGGCACGCTCTTCTCACGCTCGGTACTGGCATTTGAAGTGTTGAAATGGGCGGGCGCGGCTTATCTTATCTGGCTGGGGATCCAGCAATGGCGGGCGGCGGGTTCAATCGATCTGAATACGCTGGCGCGCACTCAAAGCCGCGGTAAGCTCTATAAACGCGCGGTGTTCGTCAATCTGACCAACCCCAAAAGTATCGTCTTCCTCGCCGCGCTGTTTCCCCAGTTCATCGTCCCGCATCAGCCGCAGGTGATGCAGTACCTGGTACTTGGCGTCACCACCATTGTGGTCGATATCATTGTGATGATCGGTTACGCGACGCTGGCGCAGCGCATTGCGGCCTGGATTAAAGGTCCGAAGCAGATGAAGGCGCTGAATAAAGTGTTTGGTTCGCTGTTTATGCTGGTGGGAGCGCTGCTCGCTTCCGCCCGTCATGCCTGAATATAAGCTGGCACAGCGTGTGCCGCAGCATGGAGGAATGCTAATGACTCTGGCAGAAACGTGGCTCGCAGAAGGCAGAGAGAAAGGCATTAAAGAAGGCATCAGAGAAGGCATCAAAGAAGGAAAACTACAGGCCCTTTTACAGGTCGCCGCAGCGATGCTCAATCGCGGCATTGATGACGATGCGATCCTGGAAATGACCGGTTTGACCAGCGATGAGCTACAGCGTCTTCGTCACTAATATCAACCCCACCCGGCAACAAACCGGGCGGGGAATCGCATAACACGTTAACGCGAAATAATCAGATGGATGCCGAAACCGGCAAACAGGGTTCCCGCGATGCCGTCTATCCACTTAGCCATCCGCTGATAGCCGCGGCGCATTTGCGGCAGTGCGAACAGGCTGGCCACGATGGTGAACCACGCCAGCGTTTCAAGAACGATCAGCAGGAAAATCCCCCAGCGCGCGCCGGCGCCAATGTTATCGCCAACGAACAGCGAGAAGACCGAACCAAAGTAGATAATCGCTTTCGGGTTGGCGAGGTTAGTCAGCAGGCCCTTCAGGAAACTGCGCCCGCTACGCGCCAGCTCAACCTGCGGTTCCGCCGCGACAACGTCGGTTTTCTTTAACGCGCCGCGCAGCATTTGATAGCCCATCCAGCACAGATAGAGACCGCCGCCGACCATAATCAACGTATGCAGCCAGGCCATTTTCTCGATAATCAGGTGCAAGCCGAGCAGCGCGACGCCCGCCCAAACCATCACGCCGCCGGTGATCCCCAGCACGCCCATCATCGCCTCTTTGCGCGAACGGCTCACTGCGGTTTGCGAAACGAAGAAAAAATCCGGCCCCGGGCTCATTAGCGCAATGATGTGCACCAGCGCCACGGTGAGGAAAAGCATCAACATGTTTAACTCGCAGGGAAATAGTGAAGAAGGAAACTATTCTGGCACCTTTTCCCGCGGCTGACTACTCATCATCGCCATCGACATGAGCACGTATCAGCGCCATGAATTCTTTACCGAAGCGCTCAAGCTTACGGGTCCCCACGCCGTTGACGCTAAGCATCTCCCCGGCGGTAAGCGGCGACTGTTCGGCCATCTCAATCAGCGTCGCGTCGTTAAACACGACATATGGCGGGATATTCTCCTCGTCGGCGATCGCTTTACGTAATTTACGCAGCTTGGCGAACAGCTTGCGGTCGTAATTGCCGCCGAAGGATTTCTGCATCGCTTTCGGTTTTAGCGCCACGATACGCGGCACGGCGAGCTGCAGCGGGACTTCACCGCGCAGTACGGGACGCGCGGCCTCGGTGAGCTGCAGCGCGGAGTGCTGGGCAATATTCTGCGTCACCAGTCCGAGGTGGATTAACTGGCGAATTACGCTCACCCAGTGCTCGTGGCTCTGCTCGCGACCAATGCCGTACACCGGCAGTTTATCGTGGTTCAGGTCGCGGATACGCTGATTGTTGGCGCCGCGGAGTACTTCAACCACGTAGCCCATCCCGAAGCGTTGATTCACCCGGTAAATAGTTGAAAGCGCCTTACGCGCGTCCATTAAACCATCGTACTGCTTTGGCGGATCAAGACAGATATCACAGTTGCCGCACGGCTCCTGACGCCCTTCGCCAAAATAGTTCAGCAGCACCAGACGGCGACAGGTCTGCGCTTCGGCAAAGGCACCCATCGCATTCAGCTTATGACGTTCAATATCCTGCAGCGGCCCGGCGGGCTTCTCCTCCAGGCAACGGCGCAGCCACGCCATATCCGCCGGATCGTAAAACAGCATCGCTTCCGCCGGCAGCCCGTCACGCCCGGCGCGCCCGGTTTCCTGATAATAGGATTCAATATTGCGCGGGATATCAAAGTGCACCACAAAGCGGACGTTTGGCTTGTTAATGCCCATACCGAAAGCCACCGTCGCCACCACGATCTGCAGATCGTCGCGCTGGAATTTCTCCTGCACATCGGCTCGAATATCATTTTCCAGACCAGCATGGTAGGCCGCAGCGCTGATGCCGCGGCTTTGCAGCCTGGCGGCGGTGTCTTCAACCTTAGAACGGCTGTTGCAGTAGATAATCCCTGATTTACCGCGCTGATCCTGGACGTATCGCATCAACTGATCGAGCGGCTTAAATTTCTCCATCAGCATATAGCGGATATTGGGGCGATCGAAGCTACTAACCTGAATCAGCGGATCGTTAAGTCCCAGCAGGCGAACAATATCGCGACGGGTGGTGTCATCAGCGGTGGCGGTGAGCGCCATAAACGGAATATGCGGCATCCGCTGGCGCAGCTGGCCCAACGCGGCATATTCCGGGCGGAAATCATGGCCCCATTGCGAGATACAGTGCGCCTCATCCACCGCCAGCATCGCTAAGTTCCAGTGGCTCAGATGCTCCAGAAAGTTATCCAGCATCAGGCGTTCCGGCGCGATATACAGCAGACGAATCTGCCCGCTGCGGCAGCCCGCCATCACCTCTTGCTGCTGCTCGCGGCTCTGCGTCGAGTTAAGACAGGCCGCGGCGACGCCGTTTGCCAGCAGCTGATCGACCTGGTCTTTCATCAGCGAAATCAGCGGCGACACGACAACCGTCAGGCCGCCGAGGACCAATGCAGGTACCTGGTAGCACAGCGATTTACCGCCGCCGGTCGGCATCACCACCAGGCAATCGCGGCCTTCCAGCGCCGTGGCGATAATCGATTCCTGGCCCGGGCGGAACTGCTGGTAGCCGAAGGTCTCTTGTAAAACCTGCTTAGCCAGCGATTCCTGATTTAATACTTCCGCCTGTGCCACGTTGACCCCATTCGCCTGAAAAGAAAACAGGCGCTATTTTCAGCGCCTGAGAGCCAGAGTGCAACGATTAAAACAGATCGTTGAGCATCACGCCGACGCCGACGCGCGTCTGATTGAAGTTATAGTCGATGAGCGACTCGCCATAACCGCTGTACACCTGAGTATAGGCGCGCACGTGCTTGGTAATAGGGTAACTGACCCCGATTTCCGCGCCGCCGTAGCCGGTATTCCAGTTATATTGCCCCTGAGCGCTAAAAATAGCCTCCCCCAGTTGGTAGCCAATCTTCAGGCGGTAGTAACCCATGTATTTGGTGATATCGGGGTTATCATCGGTACTGCCGACCACATACCACGGCTTCACTTCAACCAGCCAGTTACCGTTTTGCGCCATCAGGCGAGTATACAGGCGGTTCCAGCTACGTGACGTTGGATCGGAACGGCCATTGGAATCGTGGTTATAGCCGACTTCGATATCGCGCAAAGTCCAGCCGGCAAACTCATAATCCGTCGCGAAGCCAAGGAAGAGCTGAGGCTCGTAGTTGGTTTCGCGAAACGGCGCCGAGCCTTTACTGTTAGAGAGCTGCCACCAGGATTTTTGCGTATAGGAGGCGCCAAGCAGCGAATTATCGCCAAGGATGCCGCGCCATAACGGGAATGCCAGGCTGAGCTGGAACTTCACCTCATCCTTACGCGCGTCATCGGCCCAGTCGTAACTGCGGATGGCCTCTTTATTGAGATCGCTGGTCCACGTATAGAGCAGATAGTTGCTCTCATAAGGATAAAGCAGGAACGGATTATCATGGTCCTGCAGCAGGTTGGCGATAATGCTGCCCCGCACCGCGGGTTTGTCATGAACGGCTTGATTAAGCGGCGCGTCCTGCGCCAGAACGCTGGCCGGCAGCGCGCTAAGCGCCAGCAGCCAGGTCAAAGAGATACGCATTACTGTTCTCCTGAAGAAGGGTTCTTATTAATGTTTTGTCCTGCCGCCATTCTACCTGTTTATCCGCCTCCCGCTGCGTTATCGCCTCCGAAAGTGGAAATCAATATTTTTGAAGCATAAAATCAACATTTCATTAACGAAATGGACCTCTGCTATGTCTGAACTGACCGCCGCCGCCGCGCTAAAGCTGGTGGGAGAGATTTTTGTTTATCACATGCCTTTTAACCGTGCGCTGGGGCTTGAGCTGGAACGTTATGAAAAAGAGTTTGCCCAGCTCAGCTTTAATAATCAGCCGATGATGGTAGGCAATTGGGCGCAGAGTATTCTGCACGGCGGCGTTATCGCCTCTGCGCTGGATGTCGCCGCTGGACTGGTCTGCGTCGGCAGCACCCTGACTCGCCATGACACTATCAATGAAGAAGAGCTGCGCCAGCGCCTCTCGCGGATGGGAACTATCGATTTGCGCGTCGATTACTTACGCCCTGGCCGCGGCGAGCGTTTTACCGCCACCAGCAGCCTGCTGCGCGCCGGAAACAAAGTCGCCGTAGCCCGCGTCGAGTTGCATAACGAAGAGCAGGTTTATATCGCCAGCGCCACGGCTACCTATATGGTGGGTTGATTGCCGCAGATCGAGTAACATCACTCTTTTTGGCAATGGATTATACCAATGGACGCAAAACAAACGCGGCTGGGCGTTATGCTGGCGCTGGCCGCCTACTTTATCTGGGGTATCGCGCCGGCGTACTTCAAACTTATTTACTACGTTCCCGCCGATGAAATCCTGACGCATCGCGTGATCTGGTCTTTCTTTTTCATGGTGGCGCTCATCAGCGTCAGCCGCCAGTGGCCGCAGGTAAAAAAACTGCTAAAAACCCCGCGCAAGATCTTCCTGCTGGCGCTCTCTGCGGTGCTGGTCGGCGGCAACTGGTTGCTCTTTATCTGGGCAGTCAATAACCACCATATGCTGGAAGCTAGCCTCGGCTACTTCATTAACCCGCTGGTGAATATTCTGTTGGGAATGATTTTCCTCGGCGAACGCTTTCGCCGTCTACAGTGGTTGGCGGTGATCCTCGCTTTTTGCGGCGTGCTGGTGCAACTTTGGACCTTCGGTTCACTGCCGGTAATCGGCCTTGGGCTAGCCTTCAGCTTTGCCTTCTACGGACTGGTACGTAAGAAAATCGCCGTCGATGCGCAGACCGGTATGCTGGTGGAAACGCTATGGCTGCTGCCAGTGGCGGCGATCTGGCTTTTCGGCATTACCGATAGCCCAACCAGCCATATGGGAGACAACCCCTGGTCGCTCAATTTACTGCTAATGGCAGCGGGTGTGGTAACCACCATCCCCCTGCTTTGCTTCACCGGCGCGGCGACCCGCCTGCGCTTGTCGACGTTGGGCTTTTTCCAGTACATCGGCCCGACGCTGATGTTCCTGCTGGCGGTAACGTTCTACGGTGAAGTGCCGGGCACGGATAAAATGGTCACCTTCGCCTTTATCTGGGTGGCGCTGGCGATATTCGTGATGGATGCGGTATATACGCAAAGAAGGGGGCGTCGGGGATAGGATATTACCCGATGTCGGCTACGCCTTATCCGGCCTACAAAAGCACAACACGTAGGCCCGGATAAGCGAAGCGCATCCGGCACAACAACTACAGCCAGTTTTTACGCTTGAAGTAGAGATACGGCGCCAGGCCGGCCAACATCATAAACACGATGGCTCCCGGATAACCAAAGCTCCAGTGGAGTTCCGGCATAAACTCAAAGTTCATCCCATAGCTGGACGCCACCAGCGTCGGCGGCAGGAACACGACCGAAACCACCGAGAAGATCTTGATAATGCGGTTCTGCTCGATGTTGATAAAGCCCATCGCCGCCTGCATCAGGAAGTTCACCTTCTGGAACAGCGATTCGTTGTGCGGCAGCAGGGATTCGATATCTCGCAGGATCTCTCGCGCCTGTTCCAGCTGGCCTGCCGGCAGGCGCGCCTTGCGCACGAGGAAGTTTAGCGCGCGCTGGGTATCCATCAGACAGAGACGTACTTTCCAGCCGATATCTTCCAGTTCCGCCAGCGTCGACAGCGCTTCGTCGTACTCGTCGCCCTGGTGGCCTTCCATAATCACGCGGCTCAGCTTTTCCAGGTCGCTGTAGATGTTTTCTATCTCATCCGCCAGCTGTTCGATTTTGGTCTCGAACAGATCTAACAGCAGCTCGTAGGCGTTGCCATCAATCAGCGTCTGGTTACGCACGCGCATGCGGTACAGGCGAAAAGCGGGTAGTTCACGCTCGCGCAGGGTAAACAGGCGGCCTTCGCGGATGGTAAACGCCACGGTTGAGTTACCGGCGTGATCGTCAGCATCTTCGAAAAAGAAAAAGGAGTGGATGTGTAAACCATCTTCGTCTTCAAAGAAACGCGCTGACGCTTCGATGTCTTCCAGTTCCGGGCGCGTCGCCAGGTTCTGGCCTAACTCCGTTTGCACACGGCTACGTTCATCATCGTCAGGCTCGACCAGGTCGACCCACACCGAGCTGGCAAGATGCTTGATCTCATCGGCCTCAAGGCGCGTTAAACGATTATTTTCCAGTTGAAATGCGCTCAGCATGACCGGGACTCCCAATACAAAAAATTTATCGGACAGTTCGATGGGCACACAGAAACTATTTGGGTTTCAGACCATTAAGCCTGACTCAGAGCGACGGGAATAGGACGGGTCGCCGACAACCGCTAAGGCTATCGGCATAAGGGGATAGCCTTAGGAGTTGTTCCTGAATGACAGGAAGTTGAGCCAGCATCTACTGGGTGTGTCCAAGGCGAATGTCCTCTTAGCGTAATCGTGCGCGCATGTTACGCCAGCGCCAAAACGGCGTCAACACGCAAGGGAACGCTAAAGAGCAAATCCTGCCCTTTAGCATATAAGGCTAGCAGATTATTACAAAAAAATTATATTTTTCTTAAAGTTACACCGTTTCCAGGCGTGCGTAGGCGGCGACCAGCCATTTAATTCCCTGCCCCTGAAAAGCCACCTGCAGCCGGCTATGCTCACCGCTGCCCTCAAGGTTGACGATGGTGCCTTCACCGAACTTCGGATGCCGCACTCGTTGGCCCAGCTTATAGCCGGTATCGTTCTCCGCCACCGGGGTACCGAGACGCTGATGGTTAACCGGGCGGCTCACCGTCGCTCGCAGCCGCACCTCTTCCACGCACTCTTCCGGCAGCTCGCCGATAAAGCGCGATGGGCGATGGTAAACCTCTTTACCGTACAAACGGCGGGTTTCGGCGTAGGTCAGCGTCAGTTTTTGCATCGCGCGCGTCACGCCGACGTAGGCCAGACGACGCTCTTCCTCCAGACGACCGCCCTCATCAAGCGCCATCTGGCTCGGGAACATCCCTTCTTCAACGCCGACAATAAACACCTGCGGGAACTCCAGCCCTTTCGCCGAGTGCAGAGTCATCAGCTGTACCGCATCCTGCCAGGTATCCGCCTGCCCTTCGCCCGCTTCCAGCGCGGCGTGGGAGAGGAACGCCTGCAGCGGCATCAGATCTTCATCTTCTTCGTTGTAGCTGAACTGGCGCGTCGCCGTCACCAGTTCCTCTAAGTTTTCGATACGGGTCTGGCCCTTCTCGCCTTTTTCCTGCTCGTACATCATACGCAGGCCGGAATCTTTAATGACCCGGTCAGTCTGGACATGTAGCGGCATATCGGCGGTTTCCTGCGCCAGCGCGTCGATAAGCTCCATAAAGCGCTGCAGAGCGCTGGCAGCACGGCCTGCCAGCACTTTCTCTTTCAGCAGCTCGCGGCAGGCCTGCCACAGCGTCAGCTGACGATCGCGCGAGGTCTGGCGCACCACATCCAGGGTCCGATCGCCGATGCCGCGGGTAGGCGTATTGACCACACGCTCAAACGCCGCGTCGTCGTTGCGGTTGGCAATCAGGCGCAGATAAGAGAGCGCATCTTTGATTTCCTGACGTTCGAAGAAGCGCATGCCGCCGTAGATACGGTAAGGCATGCTGGCCTGCAGCAGCGCCTCTTCCAGCACGCGCGACTGGGCGTTGCTACGGTAGAGAATGGCGCACTGCTCCAGCGCCCCGCCGTTCTCCTGCCAGGTTTTAATTCGGTTAACCACGAAACGCGCTTCATCAAGATCGTTGAAGGCGCAGTACAGCGAAATGGGCTCGCCGTCGGCGCCGTCGGTCCACAGTTTTTTGCCCAGCCGCCCGTTGTTGTTTTCAATCAGGGCGTTGGCGGCGCTGAGAATATTGCTGGTTGAACGATAGTTCTGCTCCAGACGAATAGTTTCCGCGCCCGGGAAGTCATTCAGGAAGCGCTGAATGTTTTCGACCTGCGCGCCGCGCCAGCCGTAAATCGACTGGTCATCATCGCCGACAATCATAACTTTGCCGGTATCGCCCGCCAGCAGGCGGATCCAGGCATACTGAATGTTGTTGGTATCCTGGAATTCGTCAACGAGAATATTGGTGAAGCGCTCGCGGTAGTGCTGCAGGATATGCGGTTTGTTCAGCCACAGTTCGTGCGCGCGCAGCAACAGCTCGGCGAAGTCCACCAGCCCGGCGCGATCGCAGGCTTCCTGATAGGCCTGATACACCTTCTGCCAGGTCTGTTCGACCGGGTTGCCGTAGCTCTGAATATGGTGCGGGCGCAGCCCTTCATCTTTTTGGCTGTTGATGTACCACATCGCCTGACGCGGCGGCCATTGCTTCTCATCCAGATTCATCGCCTTAATCAGGCGCTTCAGCAGGCGCAGCTGATCTTCGCTATCGAGGATTTGGAAATCCTGCGGCAGGTTGGCATCCAGATGATGGGCGCGTAGCAGGCGATGGGCCAGGCCGTGGAAGGTGCCGACCCACATACCGCCCTGGGTGGTGCCCATCAGTTGGCCGATACGGTGGCGCATCTCCGCCGCCGCTTTGTTGGTAAAGGTCACCGCCATAATGGAATACGGCGAGCAGTTTTCCACGCTCAGCAGCCAGGCGATACGGTGCACCAGTACGCGCGTCTTACCACTGCCCGCCCCTGCCAGAACCAGCATATTGGTGCGCGAGGCCGCTACGGCTTCACGCTGTTTGTCATTAAGGCTGTCGAGCAGGTAAGAAACGTCCATTGGCACCGCCGGAAGAGAAGGGGTTCCACGAACCCCTGTTAATATATACAGAGTTACTGGTGATTATATCAGCGAGGTCAGAGATGCCAACCGTGAAATTTCAATATGCGGCAGCAGGCGGCTATCGGCGGTTTTCATCAACGAGGCGTTCTCCGGCTTGATCCAGCAGGCCTGCATTCCACAGCGAATAGCGCCCGCCACGTCGGTGGTCAGATCATCGCCGACATGCAGAATCTGCCCGAGCGGCAAATCCAGACGCTCCGCCGCCAGATGGTACATATCGGCAAACGGCTTGGAGCGGCCATCCGGACCTGCGCGCAGCACGAAACGGAAATAGTCATTCAGCCCGAACAGTTCTGGCTGAGCGTTACCGTTGGTGATAGCCACCAGCGGCCATTTCTGCGCCAGCTTCGCCAGCGTATCGTGCGTCTCCTGCGGCACATCGACGCGGCTGCGCCAGTGGGCGAAATTTTCCATCGCCGCATCGGCGCCGGCTTTCGCCTCGGCGGCGGAGAGCCCGGCATTACGCATCCCTAACTCCAGCGCGCGGTGGCGCCAGACGGTGACATCGTGATAAATCTCGGGTTCTGAGGTCAATAACGTTTGGCGCAGGCGGTTGAGATCGCTTGCATCAAACTGGCTCAGCGCCGGATGGTAATTACGCACAAATGTCAGCGATTCATGCATCGTCCGGTCAATCACCGGGCGGTTATCGTAAAGGGTGTCATCCAGGTCGAACGTCAGCGCGGAGATCGGGCCCAGAGGTCGGTAAAAACGCATTATTTCCCCCGTTTAGCGCGCGGATGCGCGGCATCGTACACCGAGGCAAGGTGTTGAAAATCGAGATGGGTATAGATTTGGGTGGTGGAGAGATTGGCATGCCCCAGCAGCTCCTGCACGCCGCGTAGATCGCCGCTCGACTCCAGCATATGCGTCGCGAAAGAGTGCCGCAGCTTATGCGGATGCACGTGGCTATTGAGCCCTTGCTTTATGCCCCACTCGGCAAACCGCTTCTGCACGTTGCGCGCTGAAATGCGCTTACCCAGCTTCGACAAGAACAGCGCATCGTCATCGCCGCCGAACAGGCCGCGCAAATCCAGCCAGTGTTCGATCCACGCCACCGCGTTGCGTCCAATTGGCAGGCGGCGCTCTTTGCTGCCTTTCCCCATCACCCACACTTCCCCTGACTCCAGGTCAAGGTGCTTAATATCAAGGTTAACTAACTCAGAAAGACGCAGCCCCGCGCCGTACATCACTTCCAGCATCGCCCGGTCGCGCACCGCGAGCGGGTCGTTGAGGTCGATATCCAGTAGCCGATTCACATCATCAACGTCGATATTTTTCGGCAAATGGCGGGGGATCTTCGGCGCCGCAATCCCTTTCGCCGGGTTAGCGGCCAGCTCGCCCTGGCTGACCATCCAGTCGAAAAAGCTGCGCAGGGCGGAAAGCCGCAGCGCCAGACTCGCCGGGCCTAAGCCCGCACGGCGGCTACGCACCGCAAAGCTACGTACCTGAGCGGCGTCACACTGCTGCCAGCTTTTTAAGCCAGCATCATCCGCCAGCGCGATCAGCGCTTCCAGCTGACGCTGGTAGTTAGTGAGCGTAATCGGGCTAAGCTGGCGCTCAACGCCGAGATAGCGCAGGAAGCGGTCGACGCAGGCGAATAGCGGGGAGTCGGTCATGCGCGTTCAATCCAGCGCTCCAGCAGGCCGGGCAGCATGCGCGCAATCTCCTGCAGTAGCTGTGTTCCCTGGCCTTGCTGATAATGTTGTGGATCGCGGCTGCTGAAGAACATCACCCCCGGCGCGTCATCATCGCCCAGTAGCGACATCGCCACCGAGCCGATAGCTTTCGCATCCGGCAGCACCACCAGCAGCTCTGGCCCGTTTAGCGGACCAAGATAGTGACGTGCCTGGCCCAGCCGCTGAATACGAATGGGTTCGAACGCCTGCCGGCTCAACGCCAGATGGGTGAATTTAGACGGCGCGCCGAGATGCCAGCTGTCCGGAAACAGGCGCACCGTTGCGCCCGCCAGGCCAAGCTCGCGCGCCCAACGATGAAAGCGGTTGAGCATTTCATCCAGGCTATCGGCGGACGCCAGCCGCGTCTGCAGATGGAACAGGCGCTGAAACAGGCTTTGATTGGCCGTCGCCTGTTCCATCAGCAGCGTCATATTCTCTTCCAGCACGTTGATATGGTTACGCGCCCGCAGCATATGCCACTCTACCAGCGAGATGGTGCCGCGCACCGGATGCGGGACGCGGATATGCTCAACCTGCGCCGCATTACGAATAAAGAACTCAGGATTTTGCAGCAGATATTCTACTACCGCGCTGTCGTCGAGCGCTGTGGCGAGTTCCTGCTGTTCTTCCCCGATCTGTTTCATAGATGAATAAATCCGTCGTAGACGTGTGCCGCCGGGCCAGTCATATACAACGGTTGACCCGGACCTTTCCAGGCGATGTCGAGACGCCCGCCTGGCAATTCCACGCGTACCTCTTCGGCGAGTAACCCCTGTTGGATACCGACTGCCACCGCCGCACAGGCGCCGCTGCCGCAGGCCTGCGTTTCGCCTGCGCCGCGTTCATAGACGCGCAGACGAATATGGGAGCGTTCCACTACCTGCATAAAACCGATATTGGCGCGTTCCGGAAAACGTTCGTGGCTTTCCATTACCGGACCGAGGGTTTCAACCGCGGCGGTGTCCACGTTATCGACCTGAATCACGCAGTGCGGGTTGCCCATTGAGACGACGCCGCACAATATTGTCTGTTCAGCCGCGCGCATAATATAGGTCTTTTCCGCTTTGTTAGCGCGGAACGGGACCTGAGACGGCTCGAAATTCGGCTCGCCCATGTTAACGCGCACCAGATCATCTTCCGTTACGCTTAATACCATACGCCCGTTAGCGGTGCTCACGCGGATATCACGTTTATTGGTCAGGCCTTTTAAACGGACAAAGCGGGCGAAGCAGCGCGCGCCGTTGCCGCACTGCGAGACTTCGCTACCGTCAGCATTGAAGATACGGTAGTGGAAGTCCAGATCGGGATCGTACGGCGGCTCGACAACCAACAGCTGGTCGAAACCGACGCCAAGATGCCGATCCGCAAGGCGACGAATCAGCTCCGGTGAGAAGAAAACATTCTGCGTTACCGCATCAACAACCATGAAGTCGTTGCCGAGGCCATGCATTTTAGAGAACTGCATTATCTACTCCAATTGCGCGGAACAGAACGTTATCGTTAATAGTTAACCTGGGTCGGACCGCCATTATCGCCGCGATCGTTACGATCCGGCGTCGCGCTCTGAATGCCTGGGTTAACCGGCTTGGTCGGCGGCGGCGCGGTTTTGTCTGCCGGCGGGAAATACAGCGGCCCTTTCAAACCGCAGCCGGTCAGGCTGAAGATTGCAAACAGAACGGCAAGCGTGGGTAAAACGTTTTTCATTGATAGTTGCCCATGATTCATTCGTTACTGCTTTCTATCATCGCAGGAGAAGACGTAAAAGCAAGCGTTTAGCATCTGACTGCGCGCGCTTTTGTTTCGCGCTATACTGCGGCCATCTTCAAAAAAGCAGGATAGAACCATGAACGACAGTGAATTCCATCGCCTGGCCGACAGCCTGTGGATGACCATCGAAGAACGTCTGGACGACTGGGACGGCGACAGCGATATCGACTGCGAAATCAACGGCGGCGTGCTGACCATCAGCTTCGAAAATGGCAGTAAGATCATTATTAACCGTCAGGAGCCACTGCATCAGGTTTGGCTGGCGACCAAGCAAGGCGGCTATCACTTCGATCTGCAAGGCGACGAGTGGATCTGCGATCGTAGCGGCGAACGCTTCTGGGATCTGCTGGAGCAGGCGGCGAGCAATCAGGCCGGCGAGACGGTGAGCTTCCGTTAATGGCGTCTTTCCCGGATGGCGGCGCATTGCGCCTTATCCGGGGCAAATCTACGAGTAGCGCTGCTGCAGCACCGGTGAGGCGACCGCTTCCTGGCCCGGCGGCACCGCGGCGGCAATCGCCTGACTGCGGAACGGGATCACCTGCGTGCGTCCGTCAACTTCGACTATCTGATAGAACTGCGGCAGGTTGAAGTTAATGAAGCTTGAGCCGTAGGTGAAGCGATCGTGCGATGACGAGTAGAAGCGGCTGACGTCGCGCACCAGCTCTTCTTTGCTGCCCTCGCAGTGGTGATAGACCTCTGCGCGGTTGCTTTCGTCGAGTATGTAGATGTTAAAGCCGCTGTCATTGTTATCCGCATCTTCAAAGAAGAATTGAATTATCCCTTCGCTGGCGAAGCCATCCACCACCGCCGGCAGCTTAACGTGATTGGTTTCTACCTGTACCGACAGGCCGTGGAGCTTGTTGTGCGAGATAGCGCCGTAGAACTCAATGGCGTTTTCCAGCTTCTGCACCGAAACGTTCAGGCGCTCGAAGAACAGGCCCCAGGTCTGGCCGGAGACGCGCAGCGCTTTGAAGCGCCCGGTATCCTGACGGGTACTGGAGAGACGCAGTTCGATGCACTCGGAGACCATCTGCTGCACGCGGGTGCGGATAAGGCCGCGCAGGTGCTGGCTATAGCAGAACACCTCCACGCTATCCGGCGGCGCGGCGTCCTGATGCATTTTGCCGAGAATAGTTTTCAGCGCTTCGATCATCGCCTGCTCGCCGTTAAAGTGCAGCGTGCGCACTTCGTTCCACGAGTTGCGATACAGCAGGTCGACGCTGCCAATCAGGCATTTTTGCTCTTCGCCGAAGCTGAAAACGTCGAGCTTACGGAAGTCGAAATGCACCACCTGATTACGGAATGCCGCCGTCGGGTCATATTCGAGGTTGACGATAATCGCCAGGTGGCGAATTTCGCACGGGCTGTACAGCGCTTTTGGCGTCGGCGCCGGCAGGCGCAGCGGGAAGTGGTGCGACACGTCGGCCACCATCTCCTGCAGCTTCGGCAAATCGACGATACCGTTGCCCTTAATAAACAGACGGGTGCGTGAGGTCAGCAGGCCGTTAAACCAGGCCCAGGCCACCAGCTTATTAAGGTAACGGTTATATTCCAGCGGCTGATGGCTGATGATCGATTCCATATCCGGCGCGCGGTTATACAGATACCAACCGGTACGGTTAGCGCGGCCCGGCGGCACGTGGATAAAGGTCAGATTCGGTTCCGACAGGTCCGGTGAAATTTGCGGGTTCACCAGGGTGACCTTGCCCGGCAGGGCTTCAAAGGCCGCATACAGCTTACGCGTCAGTACGCCGATATCCTGCGGGCTGGCGGAGACGCTGAGATTATTGCGCCGGGCGAAACGGATCAGATTACGATAACTCTGCATCATCGCATCGAGCAGTTCGTTGTGCGCTTTGCGCACTTCATCAATTTTCCAGTTAGCGCGGTTATCAAGCATCATCAGACGCTTTTCATCCCAGCCCCACTCTTTCACCAGCTGGCTGACGACTTCACGACGCCAGCCCACGCAGGCGCGCTCGCGGCTGAGTTTTTCACAGACTTTCAGGTAGAAGCAGCGGCGTACCAGATCGAGACGGGTGTCGTCTTCGATAGCCTGCAGATAGGCGGTAACGCGCTCCAGCATCATGCAGTAGGGGTCGAGACCGAACGAGACAATCTCGCCATCGTGCAGGCGCTGTTTAATATCTTTCGCCAACAGGCGGTTGTTGGGGTATTCCCAGGAGTAGGCTTCCAGCAGCAGCGTTTTCAGCACCGCTTTATACGGGGAGTCGATACTCTTATACAGCTGCCACAGGCTGGCGCCGAAGTACTCTTCCGCCGACAGCGAACTGAGGCCGCCGAGATCGAGCCATTCGTTTGGCGTCAGCACGCCCTTGGCATACAGCCCCATCACGTAATCATCGTAATGGTCTTCTTCATCGCCCGGCACCATATTCCACAGAATACGTTTCCCGGCGAGACGCACGGCGGTGCGGTAAAATTCATCGAGCAACAAAATATGCTGGGTCGAACCGCAGTCTTCGCCGCCGAGGCTGCCGCTTTCGTTATGGCGGAAGCGGTTTTCGTCGATCAGGAAGAAACTGACCTCGACGCCGAGCGACGCCGCCCAGCTTTCAAGCAGGCTGCATTTACGCTGCAGCAGCTGGCGTTCTTCGTTATCCAGCCAGGCCTGATGGCATACCCAGATATCCAGATCGGAAGAGCAGCTTTGCCCAACGGAGGAGGTACTGCCCATCGAATAAACGCCGGTAATCGGCAGTTCGCCTTTCGGCGGCTCCTGCGTCAGCAGGCCACGGTGCAGTTCGAGTTCGTCAAGGTAGTGGCGTTGGGTTTCATCAGGCGTGTAGAGGCAAATGCCGCGGGGAACGTTACCGTCAAGGTAACCCGGCATCAGCGGGTGATGATAATGTAGTAATGTCGGCAGAAGACTGTAAACCTGCTGGAAAGCGGGTCCCATGGCAGCAAGCGCGCGATCCACGCGCAGTTGGTTGATGGCATCCAGTCTCTGTTTCAGTGTCTCAATATAGAGGTACAAGACATATCGCCTGATGTTCAAAAATCCGACGTACAATAGTACGGAGGATTTCAGTATTTCAACAAGAACCGTCACCATTCGTCATCGGTGTGGTTGTGATGAACTGCTGGCTGACAAATGGTTTAAAACGTGATCAATTTAACACCTTGCTGTTTGACCGTAAAGAAAGATGCGCTACATACAAGTGTAGCACCGTTTGCCGGGTGTAAATTCCCCACTACGCTTGCGGCAACCGCAGCCGCATGAAACGCTAAAGGACATCGTGCCAGCATCCCACATTAACCGTGAAACTAACATCCCTAAAGCAACAATGTTAGGATGGCTCGTGGTCGACAATGACGGTAACAAGCATGTTAGACAAAGTTTTGAGAATTGCCACAAGGCAAAGCCCGCTTGCGCTATGGCAGGCACATTATGTGAAAGAGCGCCTGGAGTCGTGTCATCCGGGGCTTTCCGTTGAGCTGGTGCCCATGGTCACCCGCGGCGACGTGCTCCTTGATACCCCGCTGGCAAAGGTGGGCGGCAAGGGCTTATTTGTGAAAGAGTTAGAGCTCGCCATGATTGAAGGGCGCGCCGATATCGCCGTCCATTCGATGAAAGATGTCCCGGTCGAATTCCCGGAAGGCCTGGGGTTGGTCACCATCTGCGAGCGTGAAGATCCGCGCGACGCATTTGTTTCCAATCACTATGCCTCAATTGACGATCTGCCGGCCGGCAGCATCGTTGGCACGTCAAGTTTACGTCGCCAATGCCAGTTGGCGGCAGAGCGCCCCGATCTGGTGATCCGTTCGCTACGCGGCAACGTTGGCACGCGATTAGGCAAACTCGATAACGGCGAGTATGACGCTATTATCCTCGCCGCCGCCGGGTTGAAGCGGCTGAAACTGGAAGCGCGTATTCGCCAGCCGCTCTCGCCTGAGCAATCTCTGCCGGCCGTCGGCCAGGGCGCGGTAGGTATCGAATGCCGCCTTGACGATGAATGGACCAAAGCGCTGTTAGCGCCGCTTAACCATACGGAAACCGCCGTGCGCGTGCGCGCCGAGCGGGCGATGAACACCCGTCTCGAAGGCGGTTGTCAGGTGCCGATTGGCAGCTATGCCGAACTGCGCGATGGTGAGCTGTGGCTACGGGCGCTGGTGGGCGCGCCGGATGGGTCGCTGGTCGTGCGCGGTGAACGCCGCGGCCGGCCGGAAGAGGCAGAGGCGCTCGGCGTCTCGCTGGCGGAAGAGCTACTGGATAACGGCGCCCGCGACATCCTCGCGGCGGTCTATGATGGAGAAGCCCCACGATGAGCATCCTGGTCACCCGTCCGCTACCGCAAGGTGAAGAGTTAGTCAGCCGCCTGCGCGCGCTGGGACGCGTGGCCTGGAGCTTTCCGCTGATTGAATTCACGCCGGGGCGGGAGCTGGCAGCGCTCCCGCGCCAGCTGGCGGCATTAGGCGCGGACGATTTGTTGTTTGCGCTATCGCAGCATGCGGTGGAATTCGCCCATGCCCGTCTGCTGCAGGAGAGCCAACGCTGGCCCTCCGATCCGGCCTATTTCTCGATAGGCCGCACCACCGCGCTGGCTCTGCATACGGTCAGTGGTAAAAATATCCGTTACCCGTTAGATCGGGAAATCAGCGAAGTCTTGCTACAATTACCTGAATTACAAAACATTGCGGGCAAGAAAGCCCTGATTCTGCGCGGCAACGGCGGGCGGGAATTATTAGGCGACACGCTGCGTGAACGCGGCGCCGAAGTAACATTTTGTGAATGTTATCAACGTTGTGCGAAGTACTATGATGGTGCGGAAGAGGCTATGCGCTGGCAATCTCGTGGAGTCACTACGCTGGTGGTCACCAGCGGCGAGATGCTGCAGCAGCTGTGGTCGTTAATACCCCAGTGGTATCGCGAACGGTGGCTGCTGCACTGTAGCCTTGTCGTTGTCAGCGAACGTCTGGCCCTTCAGGCCCGGGAATTGGGCTGGCAGGATATTCAGGTTGCCGATAACGCCGACAACGATGCGCTGCTACGCGCATTACAATAACTCTCAACATTGGAAGCCATAATGACGGAACAACAAAATCAATCCGCCGTGGTTGAAGAGACCAGGGAGGCCGTGGAAACCACGCCACAGCCAGAAAACAACGAGAAGAAAAAGGCCGGCAACAAAACCAGCCTGGCGCTCAGCGCGATAGCTATCGCCATCGCCCTCGCCGCCGGTATTGGCCTGTATGGTTTGAATAAACAGCAATCCACGCGCCAAAATGAAACCAGCTCGGAATTATCAAGCCAGATCGCAGCGCTGCAAAAAGCGCAGGATAGCCAGAAGAGCGAGCTGGAAGGCATTATCAAACAGCAGGCCGATCGGTTGAGCGAGGCCAAACGCGAACAGGAAACCCTGACGAAACAGCTTGATGAGCTACAGCAAAAAGTTGCAGTGATTTCCGGCAGCGACGCCAAAACCTGGCTGCTGGCGCAGGCTGATTTCCTGGTTAAGCTGGCGGGACGTAAGCTGTGGAGCGATCAGGATGTGACGACCGCCGCCGCGCTGCTGAAAAGCGCCGATGCCAGTCTCGCCGACATGAACGACCCAAGCCTTATCGGCGCGCGCCGCGCCATCACCGATGACATCGCTTCGCTGTCGGCGGTAAGTCAGGTCGATTACGACGGCATTATCCTTAAGGTTAACCAGCTGGCGAACCAAATCGACAATCTGCGTCTGGCTGATAATAACGACGATGATTCTCCGATGGATGCCGACAGCGACGAGCTCTCCAGCTCCATCGGCGAATGGCGCGTTAACCTGCAGAAAAGCTGGCAGAACTTTATGGATAGCTTCATTACCATACGTCGCCGTGACGAAACGGCGGTGCCGCTGTTAGCGCCGAATCAGGATGTCTATCTGCGCGAAAATATCCGCTCTCGTCTGCTGGTTGCCGCGCAGGCGGTGCCGCGTCATCAGGAAGAAACCTATAAGCAGGCGCTGGAAAACGTCTCCACCTGGGTACGCGCTTATTACGATACTGAAGACGCCACTACCAAGGCTTTCCTTGAAGAGGTGGATAAGCTCAGTCAGCAAAGTATCACCATGAGCGTACCGGAAACGTTGCAGAGCCAGAGCCTGCTGGAAAAGCTGATGCAAACTCGGGTGCGTAATTTAATGGCCCAGCCTGCGGCAGCCGCTCCGACGCCGACGCCAGCACCGACCGCGCCAGCCCCTGCGCCGCAAGGAGAATAACCGATGCTGAAAATTCTCCTGCTTTTCGCACTGCTGATCGCCGGGATCGTCGTCGGCCCGATGATCGCGGGCCACCAGGGCTACGTTCTAATCCAGACCGATAACTACAATATCGAAACCAGCGTGACGGGCCTTGTGATCATCCTGATCCTCGCAATGGTGGTGCTGTTCGCCATTGAATGGCTGTTGCGCCGCATTTTCCGTACCGGCGCGCACACGCGCGGCTGGTTCGTCGGCCGTAAGCGCCGCCGCGCGCGTAAGCAAACCGAGCAAGCGCTGCTGAAACTGGCGGAAGGCGATTACCAACAGGTTGAAAAGCTGATGGCGAAAAATGCCGATCACGCCGAACAACCGGTAGTGAACTATCTGTTAGCGGCGGAAGCGGCCCAACAGCGCGGTGATGAAGCTCGCGCCAATCAGCATCTTGAGCGCGCCGCCGAACTGGCTGGCGATGACCTGATCCCGGTTGAAATCACCCGCGTGCGCCTACAGCTGGCGCGTAATGAAAACCACGCCGCCCGTCACGGCATCGATAAGCTACTGGAAGTGACCCCGCGTCATCCGGAGGTGCTGCGTCTTGCCGAGCAGGCTTATACCCGTACCGGCGCGTGGAATTCGCTGCTGGACATCATTCCATCCATGGCGAAAGCCAACGTGGGGGATGAAGAGCACCGCGCCGCGCTGGAACAGCTGGCGTGGATTGGCCTGATGGACAAAGCGCTGGCCGACGGCGGTAGCGAAGGGCTACGCGAGTGGTGGCGCAACCAGAGCCGTAAAACGCGCGCCCTGATACCGCTGCAGGTGGCGATGGCCGAACGCCTGATCGAGAGCGACGATCACGACACCGCACAGCAGATTATTATCGATGGTCTGAAGAAACAGTACGACGACCGCCTGGTTATGCCAATTCCGCGGCTGAAGACCAATAATCCTGAACAACTGGAGAAAGTGCTGCGCCAGCAGATCAAAGCCGTCGGCGACCGTCCGCTGCTGTGGAGCACCCTGGGCCAGTCGCTGATGCGTCACGGTGAATGGCAGGAGGCCAGTATCGCTTTCCGCGCCGCACTTAAGCAGCGCCCGGATGCCTTTGATTACGCGTGGCTTGCCGATGCGCTGGACCGCCTGCACCAGCCGGAAGAAGCGGCGACCATGCGCCGTGACGGCCTGCTGTTGACGCTACACAATAACCCTCAGCAGTAATTCACGATAACGCTATCGCCTCGTTCGGGGCGATAGCGCCCTTCTCTCGCGAAAAGATAGCCTACCCCTGAAAGAAAAAAACGCCTGCGCTGAAATCAGGGCAGGCGTTAAAACAGGTCTGTTTGACAACAAATTGGGTGCTTCACTCAACGTTATGTCCATGGTGTTTGATGAGACATATGAAATGCGACATCTATCAGTGGACGATAAGCACCGTAAGTACGGCTCTGCATCATTCCTGAGTTTATGAGGCACAAAGGCGAACATAAGAGATGGAATGAGCATCTACCCGGTTATTATCGCACAGGATCCAGCGAGATTGCATCTATCGCAGCAATCATTTGGGACAATTCCGGACAATAATTCGCAGACGTGGAACCTATTTTTTACGAGGAAGATCAGCGGGATAAAAGACGACTGGAGAAAACCGGAAAACAAAAAACCCCGCCGAAGCGGGGTTCAAAATTGGTCGGCGAGAGAGGATTCGAACCTCCGACCCACTGGTCCCAAACCAGTTGCGCTACCAAGCTGCGCTACTCGCCGAAATACTGCTTTTTGAATTTTTAGTTCAATTCTTTAAAGTCGTGGTGCGAGGGGGGGGACTTGAACCCCCACGTCCGTAAGAACACTAACACCTGAAGCTAGCGCGTCTACCAATTCCGCCACCTTCGCAATTCACAACTCTATCAAATAATGGGGTGGCTAATGGGATTCGAACCCACGACAACTGGAATCACAATCCAGGGCTCTACCAACTGAGCTATAGCCACCACAACAATTCTTTTACGCGGTATTAAAACCACCGCAGCTCCAGCACCGGGTAAATGGTGCGCCCGACAGGATTCGAACCTGAGACCTCTGCCTCCGGAGGGCAGCGCTCTATCCAGCTGAGCTACGGGCGCTTAGCGCCGTTGCGGGGGTGGATAATACGGACTTCCCCCCCCCCTGTCTAGTGCCTTTTTAAATAAAATTTCTATTTGCTCACAGTTTGTGCGCTTTGGCGCTTATTCCGCCGTTTTATCGAGATTTCCCCGCTTGCCGAGGCCGAAAACCTTATAAATAAGGGTCACCGCGGCAAGGAAAATAATCCCGACAAAGAGCGACATCCGGGTTTCATCGTTGATTCCCATGCCGATCAGCACACAAACGAGGAATGCCATCGTCAAATAGTTCGCCCACGGGAACAACAGCGAACGGAACGGATGGCTGGCCATCGCCTGCTGATGCTCGCGGCGGAAACGCAGCTGGCTTATCAGGATCACAAACCACGGCACCATCCCCGGCAACACGCTGGCGCTATAGACATAGACAAACACGCGCTGCGGGTTAGGAATAATGTAGTTCAGGCACGAACCGATTAGCAGAATCACGATCGACAGCGCAACGCCCGCTACCGGTACGCCCTGACGCGACACTTTGGCCATTGCCGCCGGTAGCTGACGATTACGCGCTAGCGCATATAACATGCGTCCACAGCTATACATCCCGCTGTTACAGCCCGACAGCGCGGCGGTCAGCACCACGAAGTTGATAATCCCCGCCGCCGCGGTAATGCCGATTTTGGCGAAGGTGAGAACGAATGGGCTACCGGTCGAGCCAATCTGGTTCCACGGGAAGATAGTCACGATAACGAAAATCGCCCCCACGTAGAAAATCAGGATACGCCACAGCACCTTGCCTACCGCGCTACGCAACGTGACCTGCGGGTTTTTCGCTTCCCCGGCAGTGATACCGATAAGTTCAACGCCCTGATAAGAGGCGACGACAATACACAGCGCCGTCAGGAAGCCTTTCCAGCCGCCGGCGAAGAAGCCGCCATGCTCGGTCAGGTTGCCAAAACCGATCGACTGTCCGCCGTTGCCGAAACCAAAGAAGATGACGCCCAGGCCGATGACAATCATCACGATAATGGTGGTGACCTTAATCATCGCAAACCAGAACTCGATCTCGCCGTACAGACGCACTGCCGCCAGGTTAGCCAACGCCACCAGTCCGACGGCAATTAGCGCCGGGATCCACTGCGCCATCTCCGGGAACCAGAACTGCACGTATACCCCGATGGCGGTGATCTCAGATATCCCCACCGCCATCCACATAAACCAGTATGACCAGGCCGTGAGATAGCCGAAGAACGGGCTCATGTAGCGATGTGCGTAAACGGCGAATGAGCCGGTTACTGGTTCGAGGAACAACATCTCGCCCATCGAACGCATGATAAAGAAGACAAATAAACCGGCGATAATATACGCCAGCAGGACGGATGGACCGGCCCACTTCAGCGTACTTGCCGCACCCATGAATAACCCTACGCCAATCGTCCCGCCTAGCGCGATTAGCTCAATATGCCGGGCCTCCAGTCCACGCTGGAGTTCCGCTTTTTTCTCAGTCATAAAGCCTCTTGTGTTTGCTGTACTCCGGGTACTCCCGGTTATTGTTATTAATTGAAACCATAGCCTTGCCGACGCGCAGGTCTCCCCCACGCGTTTGAAGCATGCGAATGGTTAATTAATTTTACGGAAATGGCAAATAAAGTATCAGGCGAGTGAAGAGATTACACAGAATATGTATGCAATCTCGTCTGGTTGCAGTGGAATATCAGAGCTTGCCGGAATAATGCCAACGTAAATAGCGCAGTAGACGGAACTGTCTTTTGATGCGGCTCGGCTGCAGGAGCAGGCGATAGAACCACTCCAGCCCCAGGTTCTGCCAGAATTTTGGCGCCCGGTGAACGTGGCCGGTAAAGACGTCATAAGTGCCGCCAACGCCCATATACAACGCGGCGGGATACACCAGTCGACAGTCGCGCATCAGAATTTCCTGGCGCGGCGATCCCATCGCGACGGTGACAATTTTCGCCCCGCTGTCGCGTACCCGTTCAAACAACTGCTGGCGCTGATCGGCGGAAAAATAGCCGTCCTGGCTGCCGACGATATTCACCTTCCAGCGCTCACGTAGCTTCGCTTGCGTCTCCGCCAGCACCTCGGGCTTGCCGCCAATCAGAAACACCGGCGTTCCCTGCGCCCCGGCGCGCTCCATTAAGGCTTCCCACAGATCGGCGCCGGCAACGCGCGACACCTCAGCCTGCGGATATTTTTTGCGTAATGATCGCACGACGCTGATGCCGTCGGCATATTTAAACTCGGCGGCCTCAATCAGCGCACGCACTTCCGGGATATCTTCTACCGCCAGCATTTTTTCGGCGTTGATCGCGACCAGCGTTCCCTGACGCAGTTCGCCGTCGGCGAAGAGATAGTTGAGCGCATGCTGCATGTCGCGCCAGCCAATAAGCTGCAGCCCTCGCAGCGCATACTGCGGCGCGGAAGTGTTATCAGTCATGTTCATCCTTATCATACCTGCGGTTGCGAAAGCGGCTTCACCCGCTTATGAATCAATCCTGCGCTGTCCAGGAGCCAGTACAGCAATTTCGCCGCTAACAAGCAGATACCAAAGATCACGAGGAAAAACACCACGCGGGAGCCGAACGAATCCAACCCTTCGCGTGCCAGCACTATCATGTTGAAGATAGCGCCGAAACAGAAACTGTGCAGGATAGCCGCTTTGTAGCGATTGCTCTCCCGATTGCCAAGTTCGTACAACCAGTCAAACCATTTAATGATAAGCCCTACCGCGACGGCGCCCAGCGGTACGAACCATACGCCGCCCATCACCACCAGCGAACCAATCAGCGTCGGCGATATCGCCAGCCCCGAATGGTTGTTTAATACTTCCCACGTGAAGTAATTGGCGGTATTCAGCACCATTGTCGGGCGACCGTGCCACATCCAGCTGGGGATAAAGACGTAGAAGTCGCGGATCATCGGCGCCAGCCCCTGGAACTCAATCTTGTCGTAGTTCTGCAGCAGCAGCGCCAGGTTCTCCCACGGCGAGAAGGTATCACGCGTGAGATAGAGGAAAGTATAAAACGCTTCATCGCCGCTAACGTTCATCCCGTAGCGCTTCAACGCCAACCAGAACATGCCGACAATACCCAGCACGCCCGCCGCCGCCAGCATCCACAGGCTGATCCAGCCGCGAATAATGCCGATAAACAGGAAGATAGCGAAAGCGATAATGATATTGGCGCGGGTGCCGCCGACTATCGCGTAGGTCAGCAGGCCAAAGGCGACGGTGCTCACCAGGAAGAAAATCCACGCCTTGTAATCCTGACGCAGGAAATAGATCACCAGCATCGCCGGAATAAAGAAGTAGAAGAAGCGCTTCAACGCCACGCCGGACACTTCCGCAGAGAATATCTGGCTGTATGAATTGAGCTTAAATAGCAGAAAACCGTTGTGGGCGAAGAAGATACCGACGCACAGCAGCGCCAGCCCCATCAAAATCCCCCAGGCCAGATGGGTTTCAACCCGGTTCATGGTGAACAGCGGGCGACGTGGAACATCACGCGATGCCGGACGCAGTCGCGTTTTGTAGGTCACGTAGTAGATGGCGTAGAAGCACACCGCAACCAGCAGCGTCTGCAGCAAAATCTCCGGCGGCGCCACGCTGACGTCAAAGCGGAACACCAGGATACTGGTTAACGGGAAGCCGAAGAAAAAGGTGAGCAGGAACAACAACGAGAAAAAGACGTTGAAGTTAAAGCGCACGCGGCGGAACTCAAACCAGGTGGCGGTGGCGATAAACAGCGTCGACAGCAGCCAGACCACCAATAGCCCGCTAAATTGCATTAACGTCATACCCGATCCTCCGCTGCCAGCTGTAACGCCCGCTGCCAGCCCGCCAGATAGTTCGGGCGGAAGAAAGCGATTTGCGTTTTATCAACGCTCGCTAACTGGCGCTGTGCTTCGCGCACCACGTCGACATTCAGAGTATCGCTGGTAAACAGCACCGGGATCTGTTGTTCGGTCATATCCTGCCAGAACGGATTTTCGCGATTGAGCACGCAGGGAATACCCGCCTGAATCAGCAGGCACAGCGTGCCGATACCCTGCTGGCGCGCAAACAGGAAATAACCCAGATCGCAGCGGCGCAGCAGCGCCAGATAATCATCAAACTCAAGCTTCTCGCTGAGGATCTGCAGATGCTCGCGACTAAACAGCGCCGCTCCCGCCTGACGAACTTCATCAATGTAGGCTTCATTGTTGGCCGGATAGCCCATCGGTACGATGACATTCACCGTATCGCCAAACTGCTGATAAATCGCCTTTAACGCTGCAATATGCTCATTACTACGATCGCCGGAATTTCCGACCAGAATGGTCAGGGTGTCACCGCGCGGGGCGGTATCGGCAAGAGAATTTAGCGATGGATCCATGCGGGTCGGGAAGTACAGCAGTTCGCCCGGCACTCGCGGATGGCGGTTCGCAAACCAGCTGAGATCGCCGCGGGTGGCGAAAACGCGTCCTACCCGCCCTTGCGCCATGCGGCGCAGAGGATAAAAGAGACGGAATTTCAGGCTGGCTGAGTTTTCATACAGATCCGCGCCCCAGATATGCCAGTTAAACTGCGACGGGCGGATCCCGCCGCTCAACAGCGCCAGCCACAGACCGGTATTAAACTGACCGTGGAAAAAAAAGCGCTGCTGGCGATCGGCTTTCGCTTTGGCGATCGCCGCCTGCGCCAGCGATTTTTTTCCCGGGTAGCAGGTAATTTCCAGCGCCGGATACGCCTCGCGCATACCTGTCGCATCACCCACGACCATAAACGTCCTGGCCCGCGCGTCGGCGGCCAGTTCGTCGTTAAAGAACCGCAATACGGTCTGGTTGTGGTGCGGGATATCCGATCCCAGTACGTGTATCAGTGCTGTCATGCCCGTTTACGCCAGAGTAAAAACACGCCACTACAAAGGGCGAAATAAACAATATAAGTGGCCATATACGCCTGCGCCGCGCCAAGTGCGCCGTGCGCCGGAATAAGCCAGTGTGAAAATGCGGTCAGCAGCGTGAACTGGCTGATTTCCGTCAGAATATAAAAACGCAATGACGCTTTGGCGATCACCAGATAGCCGTAAACGTAAGCGCCAACTTTTAAAACATCGCCCACTAACTGCCAGGCGAACAGGTCGCGCATCGCGGTGAAGCGCGCGGAAAACAGTAACCAGATGGCAAAATCGCGCAGCAGCCAGACCGTCAGGCTCGCCGCCGCCACCGCCGGCAGGACGAATTTCAACGACTTCACTATTTCACGCGTGATGTCCGTTTTGGCGCTCAGCCGCGACAACGTCGGCAGCAGATATACGCTAAAGGAAGCGGTAATAAACTGCAGGTAGGCATCCGAGATACTGCTCACCCCCTGCCAGATGCCGACCGCCTCCCAGCCGTAATGCGCCGCCAGCAGGTTACGCATCATCACATAGGCCACCGGCAGCGTCACCGAGGTAATCAGCGCCATCAGGGTAAATTTCGATAGCTGCCCTGCAAGGCCGTTATCCCAACGCGGACGTAGCGCGCTCAGCGGGATCGCGCCACGTCGCCATAGCATAATGGCGGCCGGAACCACCACCAGCGCGGGGACTAACGCCAGCCCTAACAGCGCCCCCTGATAACCACCGAAGTAGTAACAGGCGTAATAGGCCGCCACGCCAATCAGGCTACCGGCAATCAGCGAAAAAGCGTTACCCGCCGCATCGCGAAAACCTTTCATCAGCGCCAGCAGATAGTTGGCCCATGCGATCCCCATCTGCACCAGCGCCACCAGACGTACCAGATTCTGATAGTGCGAATGGCCGAACAGCGCCTGGCTTATCGGCGCCGCCGCCAGCAAAAAGACCAGCGCCAGCAGGGTGGAAAAACCGAGCACCATTGATGACGACGTCCCGACCACCTGCTTCAGGCGTAGCGGATCGTCGTGATGTTGGGCAACCAGCTTAGTGACGCCATTAAAAATCCCGGCGCCAGCCAGTACGCCAAGGACGGTGACCAGTTGCCGGAAGTTACCGGCCTGGCCTACGCCCGCCGGGCCGAATGAGACCGCCAGCAGCTTTACCACCAGCAGACCGGCGCCTATTTTGACTAACGTGGACGCCGCGGTCCACAGTGACGCTTTTGCCAACGACATATCAGGAGAAGTAGCTCAGCAGCGAGTTAATCACCGTCCGTTGGTTTACCGCAGACAGGTTGTAGAACAGCGGTAAACGCAGCAGGCGTTCGCTCTCCTGGGTGGTATAACGATCTTCGCCGCAGAACTCGCCGAACTGTTCGCCAGCCGGGCAGCTATGTAGCGGAATGTAATGGAACACCGCCAGAATTTCTGCCTCTTTCAGCCAGTTAATCAGCGCCGCGCGGTCATCGTTATCCCGCAGCTTAATGTAAAACATATGCGCGTTTTGCCCGCAATCCGCCGGCACCGCCGGCAGATCGATACGGCCCGCGCGCGCCAGCGGCAGCAGCGCGTCATAATAATTTTGCCACAGCATCAGGCGCTGCTGGTTAATCCGCTCAGCGGCTTCAAGCTGCGCCCAGAGATAGGCGGCCTGCAGATCGGACATCAAATAGCTGGAACCGATATCGCGCCAGGTGTACTTATCCACCAGACCGCGGAAGAACTGGCTACGGTTAGTGCCTTTTTCGCGAATGATCTCCGCGCGTTCCACCAATTTAGGATCGTTGATAAGCGTTGCGCCGCCTTCACCACCAGCGGTGTAGTTTTTCGTCTCATGGAAGCTAAAGCAACCGATATGGCCGATGGTGCCCAGCGCGCGGCCCTTATAGGTGGACATCACGCCCTGCGCGGCGTCTTCCACCACGTACAGGTTATATTTGACGGCGAGCGCCATGATGGTGTCCATCTCACAGGCCACGCCCGCATAATGCACCGGCACGATCGCCCGGGTTTTATCGGTGATCGCCGCTTCTATCAACGACTCATCAATATTCATCGTATCGCGACGGATATCGACGAAGACGATTTTCGCCCCGCGCAGCACAAAGGCATTGGCGGTGGAAACAAAGGTATAGCTGGGCATGATGACTTCATCGCCCGGCTGAATATCCAGCAGCAGCGCCGCCATTTCCAGAGACGCGGTGCAGGATGGCGTCAGCAGCGCCTTCGCGGTGCCGAAGCGCTGTTCAAACCACTGCTGGCAGCGACGGGTAAAACCGCCGTCGCCGCAAAGCTTGCCGCTGTTCATCGCCGATTGCATGTAATCGAGCTCGGTTCCCACCACCGGCGGTGCGTTAAATGGAATCATCGTGTCACCTGTATAACCAGTACGCGGTGCTTTCCACATTCGCACCGCTGAGAATATAACGTTTAAGCGCGGCGGTGTTGCCCATTTGGGTCGCCACCCGCAGTGTAGAAAGCCCGCGTTGCGCCGCCCAGTGGCGCGCCGCCTGCATAAGCTCGGCGCCAGCGCCGCGCCCGGCCAACAGGCCGATACGCGCGTCGGTGTCATTGAGCTGACGCAAAGAAACAAATGCGCGGATGTCGCCATCGGACGCGCGAAATAACAGACACTGGTGATCAAAGGTTCCCAGTACCGCGTTTTCAATCCATTGCGCGTAGAAACGGCCGCTGGCGTCAGCGGCGTACCAGGGAGCGCGAAAACGGCTCATGGCAAAGGCCTGCGCCGCCAGTTCGCGCAGTCGCGCAATATCGCCTTCAACGGCCCATTCGGCGCCAGCATCAGCCGGCTCGCCTACCGGCAACGCCAGATCGACCTCGCCTTCCACCAGTTGAAAACCGATCTCCTGTAGCGCATCCAGCCGGGCGGTGTCGCTGGCGGCGACTTTCGCCTGCACTCGCGACCATCCTGCCAGGGCTTCAGCGGTGAGCAGCGGCGCGCGTTCGTCAAAGCGAACGATACCGCTATTAACGGCGAAGAAGCGGTTTTCCCACTCCAGCGCTTCAATATTGGCGCGGGCGGGCACGGAGGAGATCCAGCAAGTATTGGCCATAGCCGGTTTTTTCCAGCCGCTTCGCGGCGCGTTTGACGCCGTCATCATCAAGCCAGCCGTTACGCCAGGCTATTTCTTCCAGACAGGCGATTTTAAAGCCCTGCCGCTTCTCTACCGTCTGTACAAACATGCTGGCTTCAATCAGGCTATCGTGCGTGCCGGTATCCAGCCACGCAAAGCCGCGCCCAAGCAGCTCGACGGTTAACGCGCCATCCTCAAGATACATCTGGTTGATGGAGGTAATTTCCAGCTCGCCGCGCTCGGATGGTTTGACCCGTTTGGCGTATTCGGCCACTTTTCCATCGTAGAAATAAAGCCCGGTGACCGCCCAGTTCGACTTGGGTTGTTTCGGCTTTTCCTCCAGCGACAAGGCGCGGAAGTTGTCATCAAACTCCACTACGCCGAAGCGCTCAGGATCCATCACCTGATAGCCAAATACCGTCGCCCCTTCGGTGCGGGTTGCGACGCTACGCAGCTTAGGGCTAAAGCTCTGGCCAAAGAAGATATTATCGCCCAACACCAGGCACGCCGGTTCGCCGTTGAGAAACGTTTCCCCGATAATAAATGCCTGGGCTAAACCATCAGGCGTCGGCTGAACGGCATAATGCAATTGGATACCGAACTCGGAACCATCGCCGAGCAGGCGTTGGAAATCGCGCTGATCTTCCGGCGTGGTGATGATAAGGATTTCACGGATCCCGGCCAGCATTAACACCGACAGCGGGTAGTAAATCATCGGCTTGTCGTAAATCGGCAGCAGCTGTTTCGACACGCCGCGCGTGATGGGATGCAGGCGCGTACCGGAACCGCCTGCCAGAATAATACCTTTCATCATGCCCTCCTGGGCCAGTTAGCCGTGCAGCCCAAGACGCTCGCCCTGATAGCTACCGTCCTGAACCTGCCGCCACCATGCCTCATTTGCCAGATACCACTGGACGGTCTTGCGCATGCCGGAAGTAAAGGTCTCATCCGGCGTCCAGCCCAGCTCGCGTGCAATCTTCGCCGCATCAATCGCATAACGCAGATCGTGGCCCGGCCGGTCAGCAACGAAGGTTATCAAATCGCGATAGTGCGCCACGCCCTGTGGCTTTTGCGGCGCCAGCTCTTCGAGCAATTCGCAAATGGTTTCCACCACCTCGATGTTTTTGCGCTCGTTATGGCCGCCGATATTGTAAGTTTCGCCCGGTTCGCCACGGGTCGCCACCAGATACAGCGCTCTGGCGTGGTCTTCGACATACAGCCAGTCGCGAATTTGTTGGCCGTTACCGTAAACCGGTAGCGGTTTTCCCGCCAGCGCGTTGAGAATAATCAACGGGATCAGCTTCTCCGGGAAGTGATACGGGCCGTAGTTATTCGAGCAATTAGTGATAAGCGTCGGCAGGCCATAGGTACGCTGCCAGGCGCGTACCAGATGGTCGCTACTGGCTTTCGAGGCCGAATAGGGGCTGCTTGGCGCATAAGGCGTGGTCTCGGTAAAGAAATCATCGCTGCCGTGCAGATCGCCATACACTTCGTCCGTCGAGATATGATGGAAGCGAAACGCCGATTTTTGCTCCGCCGTCAGCGTATTCCACCAGCTGCGCGCGGCTTCCAGCAGCGTATAGGTACCGACGATATTGGTTTCGATGAACGCCGCCGGGCCATCGATGGAACGATCGACATGGCTTTCCGCCGCCAGATGCATCACCGTATCGGGTTGATGCTGGCGAAAGACGCGATCCAGCTCAGCCCGGTTACAGATATCCACCTGTTCAAAGGCAAAACGCGCATCCTGCGCCACCGGCGCCAGCGACATCAAATTGCCGGCGTAGGTCAGCTTATCCACGACCACGACGCGATCGGCGGTGTGCTGGATGATTTCACGCACTACCGCGGAGCCAATAAAGCCCGCGCCGCCGGTGACCAGAATCGTTCTCACCGCCACACTCCTTTGGTGTCGATGATATAGGCCTGAGCAACGCTATCGCCGCTAACGGCTTTAAACTCGTTGTGATCGACCAGCATCACCAGCACATCGGCGCTCGCCAGCGCGTCATCAAGTGTCGCCAGCGTACACAGGCCATCAAGTTTCTTCGGCAGCGCGTGAATGTTGGGCTCAACCACCTGCGTCGCGCCGCTGTGCCAGCGGGCGATCTGCGCGGCAATTTCCATCGCCGGGCTTTCACGTAGATCATCAATGTTAGGCTTAAAGGCCAGGCCGAAGCAGGCAATAGTCAGTTCGCTGGCGCGTTTATTGCTGGCATTCAGGCACTCGGCAACCTGTGCTTTCACCCGTTCGATAACCCATTCCGGCTTGTGGTCGTTTACCTCGCGCGCGGTGCGAATCAGACGCGCCTGCTGCGGGTTTTGCGCCACGATAAACCACGGATCGACGGCGATACAGTGGCCGCCGACGCCCGGACCCGGCTGCAGAATATTGACGCGCGGATGGCGGTTCGCCAGGCGGATCAGTTCCCAGACGTTGATCCCCTGATCGGCGCAAATCAGCGATAGTTCGTTAGCAAAGGCGATGTTGACGTCGCGGAAGCTGTTTTCCGTCAGCTTGCACATTTCCGCAGTGCGCGAGTTAGTCACTACGCATTCGCCTTCAAGGAAAATTTTATATAACTCACTGGCGCGCGCCGAACAGACCGGCGACATACCGCCAATTACGCGGTCGTTTTTGATGAGTTCAACCATCACCTGCCCCGGCAGCACGCGCTCCGGACAGTAGGCGATATTAACGTCGGCCGCCTCGCCCACCTGCTGTGGGAAGCTGAGATCGGGGCGCATCGCCGCCAGCCACTCGGCCATCTGTTCGGTCGAACCGACCGGCGAGGTGGATTCCAGGATCACCAATGCCCCTTTCTTCAGGGTCGGCGCAATAGATTTAGCGGCGGATTCGACAAAGGCCATATCTGGCTCATGTCCGCCTTTAAACGGCGTCGGGACGGCAATCAGGTAGGCGTCAGACTCCACCGGCACGGTGGTGGCGCTTAAATATCCCTGTTCAACCGCCGTTTTTACGACGCTCGCTAAATCCGGCTCGACGATATGAATCTCACCACGGTTAATGGTCTCTACGGCGTGTTGATTGATGTCCACGCCAACCACCCGCCGTTGCCGGGACGCAAATGCGGCAGCGGTTGGCAGACCAATGTATCCAAGGCCAATCACTGAAATGGTAGAAAAACTCATAGCGTTACCTGATTATTTTTAAGGGCGGATAAAATACGATCGCATGCCTGTCCATCGCCGTAAGGATTATGGGCCCGGCTCATCGCCTGCCAGGCGGCATCATCCTGCAGCAGCCGGGTGACTTCATCAACGATACGCTGTCTGTCGGTGCCGACCAGCCGCACGGTGCCGGCGGCGACCGCCTCCGGACGTTCCGTCATTTCGCGCATCACCAGTACCGGTTTACCCAGCGACGGCGCCTCTTCCTGAATCCCGCCGGAATCGGTCAGAATCAGCCACGCGCGATTCATCAGCCAGACAAACGGCAGGTAATCCTGCGGTTCAATTAATTTCACGTTGGCGACATGGCCGAGAATACGGTTAACCGGTTCACTGACATTCGGGTTCAGGTGTACCGGGTAAACAATCTGCACATCAGGATGATGGCTGGCGATATCCGCCAGCGCATGGCAAATGTGCTCGAAGCCGAGACCAAAGCTCTCGCGACGGTGGCCGGTCACCAGAATTAATTTCTTATCCGCTTCGAGGAACGGGTAGCGCTGCATCAGTTCATTGCGCAGCGCCTCATCGCCAAGGACACGATCGCGAACCCAAAACAGCGCATCGATCACCGTATTACCGGTGACGGTAATACGTTCTGCGTCAATATTTTCCCGCAGCAGGTTATCGCGCGAGGTGGCGGTCGGGGCAAAATGGTACATCGCCAGGCGCCCGGTCAGCGTGCGGTTGCCCTCTTCCGGCCACGGCGAGTTCAGATCGCCGGTACGCAGGCCCGCTTCTACGTGGCCCACCGGGATACGCTGATAAAACGCCGCCAGACTGGCCGCCATCGTCGTCGTGGTATCGCCATGTACCAGCACCACGTCCGGCTTAAACGACTCCAGTACCGGCTTTAAACCTTGCAGAATACGGCAGGTAATCTCGGTTAATCCCTGCCCCGGCTGCATAATGTTCAGATCGTAGTCCGGCGTAATCGAAAACAGTTTCAACACCTGATCGAGCATCTCCCGATGCTGCGCGGTTACGCAAACCTTTGCCTCAAAATGAGGATCCTTTGCCAGCGCATGGACCAGCGGCGCCATCTTGATGGCTTCTGGTCTCGTGCCAAATACAGTTAGTACTTTCACATCGATTCTCTTCGATTAGGTGATGATGGCGCGGAGCCTTCATCACAGGCCCCATTCACTGGACACGACGACGTGCTAACGCCACGCCTGCGCCGATGAGCGCGCCCACAATCCCCCACATGATCATCAGAAATACGCGCCGCGGGCTATCGCGTTTTACAGGTTCTTCCGGCGTACGCAAATATCTGTAAGTCTGAAAACGTGGATCCAGCGTCGGGCCAACGTTTAGCGTGTTCAGCATGGCGCGGTTCTGGTCATAGTCGAGATCGTATTCCGGCCCTACGGCCTGCAGATTTTCGAGGCGCGCCTGCAGCATCGGCCGGCCAAGTAAGAAGAGTTCGGAGGCCGGCAGCTGTTCCGCCGGAACATCGGTCTCGCTGCGGGAAATGTTATGCTGCTGGGCGATTTTCAACGCCTGCTCGACGCTCTGCACGCGGCGGTTGAAGATCTCGCTTGCCACCTCTTCCTGACGCTTCACCTGCGCTTTCATCTGTACGGTACGCGCCGCCCAGGCGCCCTTCAGCTCATCATTAAGATGACCGGCGGCACGCTGACTGGCGAAAGCGACGTACTGACGCAGCAGATTATTGGCATCTGGCGCGGTCTCCGCCGTCAGCTTGATGCTGTCATTGACGCTTTTCAGCGGGTCGCCCGGGATAAACTGAATATCGTTGATCAGATCGTCAAGCATCGCGGCATCCGCGCGCGCGTTGCCTGACTGACGCTGCTTGTAGTAGTCGGTCTGCAGCCAGAAGTCACGGCGGGTATCCCATGACGCCTGTTGCATAATAAACTCTTTGTATGCCTCATCCATGGCGGAAGGTTGGTCTACCGAAGCCAAATCGGCTTTGATATCCAGGTTACGTAAGAACTGCTGTTGCGAATAGTATCCACCCAGCATATTGACGGTCGGCCGGTCGGTAATTGCCGTCGCGCTCCACTCCTGGCGAGCAAAAAAGGAATAAATAAGAACGATCAGCGCGAATAGCACGGCGATGCCGACTATCCAGCCTTTTCCTGCCCATAAGGCGCGAAACAGCCCGCGAATATCCAGTTCGTTCTCAACGTTCACTGCTTGTGCTCCCGGTAATGGTTGAGTCATCACGTCCCCAGTTTTACTTGGTTAAATTTGGATTATTGCCGCTGTGTCGCCGAATTCTGCGTCTAATGCGCTTAACCAGACGCGCCACTTTCCATGCGCGCTTAATGCAGTAGCCATAAAGTAAAAAAGCAAACAAAAAGAGTATTAACATCACCCATTCAGGAACAATACGGGTGTATTCCGCCACTACGCCGACCAGCGCCAATAAAGCGGCAGCCAGCGTAATCAGGACAAAGGCCTGCCGGGAAGTAAACCCGGCACGCATGATCAAATGATGAATATGCTGACGGTCTGGCGAGAATGGGCTCATCCCCTTTCTCAGGCGGCGATACATAATCGCCACCATATCCATCAATGGAATCGCAATAATCCACAGCGCCGTCACCGGGCTGATGGGATGCGTTTTGCCCTGCGTCGTTTCCAGCAGGATCCAGATAATGGTGAAGCCAATCATGGTGCTGCCGGCATCACCCATAAACACTTTATAGCGACGTCCAAGCGCGCCGAGATTAAGTAAAATATAGGGCAGAATGGCGGCAATCATCGCAAAACACCACATTGCCAGGCTGTACTGGCCGTCAAACCACAGGATGATGCCGGTTGCGGCAAAGGAGACGGACGATAACCCGCCGAGCAGTCCGTCAATGCCATCTACCATATTGAAGGCGTTGATTGCCGCCCAAACGGCGAAAAGGGTGAGGAAAAAACCAAATGGGCCGAGGACTAACTCCCACGAACCGAAAATATAGCCGAGACTGCTGAGATGCAGATTACCCGCCGTCATCATGATAACGGCTATCGCGGCCTGAATAACCGCACGAATTTTTACGCTGATATCAAATCGGTCATCTAATGCGCCGACCAACACCAGCACGCCCGCGCAGGCCAGATACAGCGTGGCATGAGGGATATAATAATCGGCAATCGCAAAGGTAAAACAAATACCGGCATAAACTGAGATACCACCAACTAACGGAATCAAACCTTGATGCCGTTTCCGATAGTTTGGCTTATCCACTAACCCAATTTTTTTCGCTGCTTTACGGGCAACAAATATAAAGAGGGTCGTGAATAAGAAAACACTGATTAATTCAGTAATAGCAGTGAGTAAATTCACAACACATGTGCTCTCAGCATAGTTAATCCGGGGAGTATAACGATGATGTCTCCACTCCTGAAGGGGAAAAGCAGAACATTACAAATTTATTGTATATATTTTAGACTGTTAAAGTCCTTTCTGCCTTACCCGCCGCGCATATCATACGGCAACGCTAGCGGCGCTTTTCCCGCCTGGATCATACAAAGCTACAAAACAAAACGCCACGCAATCGCGTGGCGTTTTTTCGGCGTATTCCGTCTTACGAACGCTTCATCATATCGAAGAAGTCGTCGTTAGTTTTGGTCATCGCCAGCTTATTAATGAGGAACTCCATTGCGTCGATTTCACCCATTGGATGGATGATTTTGCGCAGGATCCACATTTTCTGCAGCTCTTCCTGGGTGGTCAGCAGCTCTTCTTTACGGGTACCGGAACGGTTGTAGTCGATAGCCGGGAAGACGCGTTTTTCCGCAATCTTACGGGAGAGGTGCAGTTCCATGTTACCGGTGCCTTTGAACTCTTCGTAGATAACTTCATCCATTTTAGAGCCGGTATCGATAAGCGCGGTAGCGATAATGGTCAGGCTGCCGCCCTCTTCCACGTTACGCGCCGCACCGAAGAAGCGCTTCGGACGATGCAGGGCGTTGGCGTCCACACCACCGGTCAGTACTTTACCGGAAGCCGGAACCACGGTGTTGTAGGCACGGGCCAGACGGGTGATGGAGTCGAGCAGGATGATAACGTCTTTTTTGTGCTCAACCAGACGTTTCGCTTTCTCGATAACCATTTCGGCAACCTGCACGTGGCGAGATGCGGGTTCGTCAAAGGTAGAAGCAACAACTTCGCCTTTAACCAGACGCTGCATCTCGGTTACTTCTTCCGGGCGTTCGTCGATAAGCAACACCATCAGCACGCAGTCAGGATGGTTGTACGCGATGCTCTGCGCGATGTTCTGCAGCAGCATGGTTTTACCGGCTTTCGGCGGCGCGACGATCAGGCCACGCTGGCCGCGACCAATCGGCGATGCCAGATCCAGTACGCGAGCGGTTAAGTCTTCGGTAGAACCATTACCACGCTCCATACGCAGGCGCGAATTCGCGTGCAGCGGCGTTAAGTTCTCGAACAGAATCTTATTACGCGCGTTTTCCGGCTTGTCGTAGTTAACTTCGTTAACTTTCAGCAGCGCGAAGTAACGTTCACCCTCTTTAGGAGGACGAATCTTACCGGAAATGGTGTCACCAGTGCGGAGGTTGAAGCGGCGGATTTGGCTGGGGGATACGTAGATGTCGTCTGGACCGGCGAGGTAGGAGCTGTCTGCTGAGCGGAGGAATCCAAATCCATCCTGCAGTATCTCCAGTACGCCATCGCCAAAGATATCTTCGCCACTCTTTGAATGCTGCTTAAGGATGGCAAAAATAATATCCTGCTTACGCATACGAGCCAGGTTTTCCAGCCCCATATTTTCGCCGAGAGTAATCAGCTCAGAAACCGGCGTATTCTTTAATTCGGTAAGATTCATAGTGGTGTGGGTTCTTAAACTCGGGGTAAATCTCGAACTTAATGTTGTGAATGGTATGGCAGGAACATCCATGCCTGTTAGCGGCTTCATCTCGTGTCTGTACGTTGCCTGGTCACAGGAAAGAACGCAGAACTGAAACGACAAGACGGAATGAGTGATAAGCCCAGAATTATTAGCCTCACGCGCATAGTCTGCGGGACGCTTTGGGTAAAACAAGATTCAAACAATAGGTATGTTTAAAACGAAGTCTGGAATTAACTTAGCACGACTCAGGCCGGGCGTCCAGAGTTCCACAAAAAATAGGAATCCGGACGCCGGAATGGCAAACCGATTACGCCAGGTTGGCGTCGAGGAACTCTTTCAGTTGGCCTTTGGACAGCGCGCCGACTTTGGTCGCCGCGACTTCGCCGTTCTTGAACAGCAGCAGCGTCGGGATGCCGCGGATGCCGTACTTCGGCGCCGTGCCCGGGTTCTGATCGATGTTCAGTTTAGCCACGGTCAGTTTGCCTTGATACTCTTCAGCGATCTCATCCAGAATCGGGGCGATCATTTTGCACGGACCACACCACTCTGCCCAGAAATCGACGAGGGTCAGCCCGTCAGCCTTGAGTACGTCCGTGTCAAAACTGTCGTCAGTCAGGTGAATAATTTTATCGCTCATATATAACTCCACAGGAATAAGCCTGGTGTGTTGGTGTCGCAGTCATCAACGACGTGTTGATGCTACGTTATGCACGCTATTCTTCAGGATGCCTCTTTTATAAGCTACCTGCGGAAATGGATCCACCATGGACCACCACCGCCGATGCTTAAGCGCACTGTCTGCAAATCTACCTGCGGCAGATTTACCGCCCCCGTTGCGCTTAGTAGTCTAAGCTTTCCGGGATCCGTTCAGTAGCCGGAGACGCACCTTGAATAATTTCGTATATCGCCAACGAAAGGTTGACGTTATTTCACCGGATACGCTTTCTTAATGCAATAGTTAGCTGATATTCTACCACACTATGAGCAAAACACATTTGACAGAACAGAAGTTTTCCGACTTCGCCCTGCACCCGGCAGTTGTCGAAGCCCTTGAAAAAAAAGGGTTTCATAATTGCACACCCATTCAGGCTCTCGCCCTTCCGCTAACGCTGGAAGGTCGCGATGTCGCCGGGCAGGCGCAAACCGGTACCGGTAAAACGATGGCGTTTCTGACGTCAACGTTTCATTATCTTCTCTCTCACCCGGCCATCGCAGACCGCCAGGTTAACCAACCGCGCGCGCTGATCATGGCGCCGACGCGCGAGCTGGCGGTGCAGATTCACGCAGACGCCGAACCGCTGGCGCAGGCAACGGGCCTGAAACTGGGCCTGGCTTATGGCGGCGACGGCTACGATAAACAGCTGAAAGTGCTGGAAAGCGGCGTCGATATTCTGATCGGCACCACCGGTCGCCTGATCGATTACGCCAAACAAAACCATATTAACCTCGGCGCCATTCAGGTTGTCGTGCTGGACGAAGCCGATCGCATGTACGATCTCGGCTTTATTAAAGATATCCGCTGGCTATTCCGCCGCATGCCGCCAGCCACTCAGCGCCTGAACATGCTGTTCTCCGCTACGCTGTCTTATCGCGTACGCGAACTGGCGTTCGAACAGATGAACAACGCCGAGTACGTTGAAGTCGAACCGGAACAGAAAACCGGCCACCGTATTAAAGAAGAGCTGTTCTACCCTTCCAACGACGAAAAAATGCGCCTGCTGCAGACGCTGCTGGAAGAAGAGTGGCCCGACCGCGCTATCGTTTTCGCCAACACCAAGCATCGCTGCGAAGATATCTGGGGCCATCTGGCCGCAGACGGACATCGCGTCGGCCTGCTGACCGGCGACGTAGCGCAGAAAAAACGCCTGCGTATTCTCGAAGAGTTCACCCGCGGCGATCTCGATATTCTGGTTGCAACCGACGTAGCCGCTCGCGGCCTGCATATCCCAGCCGTCACCCATGTCTTTAACTATGACCTGCCGGATGACTGCGAAGACTATGTCCACCGTATCGGCCGTACCGGCCGCGCGGGCGCCAGCGGGCATTCTATTAGCCTGGCCTGCGAAGAGTACGCGCTGAACCTGCCGGCAATCGAAACCTATATCGGCCATTCGATCCCAGTCAGCAAGTACAATCCGGACGCGCTCATGACCGACTTACCTAAGCCGTTGCGTTTGACGCGCACCCGCCCAGGTAATGGCCCGCGCCGTAACGGCCCGCCACGTAATCGTCGTCGTTCAGGTTAACATCTATGCCATACGCGAAATCTTTCAGGATGCGCCATGGAGATAATCCCAGGCAATGCGTTCAGGTAAGTGGAATGGGCAACGACGCCCAGTCGACACAGGAGCGGCCTGAAAGATGAAGAGTATGAGTTCCACCTCGCTGTATGCCGCCATCGACCTTGGCTCCAATAGTTTTCATATGTTGGTGGTGCGCGAGGTGGCCGGCAGTATTCAAACGCTGAGCCGCATTAAGCGCAAGGTGCGTCTGGCCGCTGGCCTGAATAGCGATAATGCGCTCTCCGCGGAAGCGATGGAGCGCGGCTGGCAGTGCTTACGCCTGTTTGCCGAGCGTTTGCAGGATATTCCTTCAGCGCAAATTCGCGTCGTCGCCACCGCCACCCTGCGGCTGGCGGTCAACGCCGGCGAGTTTCTGGCGAAAGCGCAGGAAATCCTCGGTTGCCCCGTCCAGGTGATTAGCGGTGAAGAAGAAGCCCGCCTGATCTACCAGGGTGTAGCCCATACCACCGGCGGCGCCGATCAGCGCCTGGTGGTGGATATCGGCGGCGCCAGCACCGAACTGGTGACCGGCACCGGCGCGCAAACCACTTCTCTGTTCAGCCTGTCGATGGGTTGCGTCACCTGGCTTGAACGCTACTTCGCCGACCGTAGCCTGACTAAAGAAAACTTCGATCTCGCTGAAGCGGCGGCGCGCGATGTGCTGCGTCCGATCGCTGATGTCCTGCGCTACCACGGCTGGAAAGTGTGCGTTGGCGCCTCAGGCACCGTGCAGGCGCTGCAGGAAATCATGATGGCGCAGGGAATGGATGAACGCATCACCCTCAGCAAACTGCAGCAGCTTAGGCAGCGCGCTATCCAGTGCGGTCGGCTTGAAGAGCTGGAAATCGAAGGGCTGACGCTCGAACGCGCACTGGTTTTTCCGAGCGGCCTGGCCATTCTGATTGCTATCTTTAGCGAACTGAATATTCAGTGCATGACGCTGGCAGGCGGCGCATTACGCGAAGGGCTGGTCTACGGCATGCTGCACCTTTCCATCGATCAGGATATTCGTAGCCGCACGCTGCGTAATATTCAGCGACGTTTTATGATCGATACCGAGCAGGCGCAACGGGTAGCGAATCTGGCCACCCATCTGGTGGATCAACTGGACAGCGGCTGGGAGCTGGATCCGCTAAGCCGCGATTTACTCGTCAGCGCCTGCGCGCTGCATGAAATTGGCCTGAGCGTCGATTTCAAACGCGCGCCGCAGCACGCTGCCTATCTGGTCAATAACCTCGACCTGCCCGGTTTTACCCCGGCGCAAAAGAAGCTCATCGCCACGCTGCTGCTCAACCAGACTAACGCCATCGATCTTTCTTCGCTCCATCAGCAAAACGCGGTACCGCCGCGCGTTGCCGAACATCTGTGTCGCCTGCTGCGACTGGCGATTCTGTTTGCCAGCCGCCGGCGCGACGATCTCCTGCCAACCATCCAGCTTACCGCCGACGACGAAAAACTGACGCTGACGCTGCCGGATGACTGGCTGGAAGAACACCCGCTGGGCCGGGAAATGGTCGAGCAAGAGTGCCAGTGGCAAAGTTATGTCCACTGGGCGCTGCTGATCGACGACGACGCGGCGAGGTAATTTCCGGCCAGGAGGGCGCATGCGGGAAGAACTGGATTTCAAATCACTACGCTTTTTCTCCGCGCTCTACCGATTGGGGAATGTCTCTCCGGCGGCGGAAGCGCTCGATATCAGCCAGCCAACCGGTAGCCTGCTGCTAAAAAAGCTACGCGAGCACTTTGACGACCCGCTGTTTGTGCGCGTTGGTCAACGAATGGCGCCAACGCCGCGCGCGGACGCTATCGCCCCCACCATTTTTACTCTGCTGCAAATGGTCGATACCGATTTGGCGGCTAAGCCGGAATTTATTCCGCAGGAGAGCAACCGTAACTTCACCATCGGCATGACCGATATCAGCCAGATGACGCTTCTTCCTTTGCTGCAAAGCCAGCTCCAGCGGCTGGAAGCCAGCGACATCACTTTTACGGTGCTGAATATTGACGATCAAACGCTTAGCGCGCTGGAATCCGGGAAATGCGATTTGGCGATCGGATATCTTACCCAGTTGCCGGATAGCGTCTATCAGCAGCACTTGTTCGATCAATCGTATGTGTGTCTGGCAGCGGAAAATCACCCGCGCATTCGTCATCGGTTCAGCGCCGAAGACTGGCGTCAGGAAAAGCACCTTGCGGTTCGCGTCAACGGCACCGCCCACGGCGACATTGATAAACTACTGGCGGAACACAGTATGCCGCGGCGCATCGCATTGACGCTGCCCAGCTTTTTAGGCGCGGGCGAGCTGGTTGCCGGCAGCGAGATGCTGGCGGTGGTGCCAGAACAGCTGGCGCGCCATATCACCAGACGTTACCCCTGCCGCAGCTGGCCACTGCCTTTCTCACTGGCTAACATCGCGATTCGCCAGGTCTGGCACCAGCGCCTGCACCGCGATCCCGGGCATATCTGGCTGCGCACGCAGATTGTAGCCCTTGCCGCCTCAGGTGGTTCTATTAACATTTAAATCATCAAAGAATCGGCTGTATTAGTATTCCTGATACGCCGTATTCTATTTGGTTTATTGCTGTCAATACGTCAAACATTTTAATCTCCTCGCATCAGTTCATATCGACCGAATAAATAGAGGAACCTATCATGCGCGGAAAAATCGCTTTAGAAGAACATGTATCTACTCCTGAAAATAATCGTTTGTGGGATTCGACCGGCGAAGCTAATCGTAACGGTAGCGAATATATGCAAGACGTTGAACGCCGTCTGCTTGACCGCAGCATTCAGCTCGAAGAGATGGCGCAACGTAATATTGACCACGTCATTCTTTCTCTGACTTCGCCCGGCGCGCAATCTATTTTAGATAAAGCTAAAGCGGTCTCTTTCGCTCGCGACACTAATGATTTTATTGTTGATAATTATGTAAAACCGAATCCAGATAAATTTAGCGCGTTCGCCACGCTGGCGTTACAAAACCCGGAAGCAGCGGCGGAAGAGCTGGAGCGCGCGGTGAAAAAACTGGGCATGAAAGGCGCGCTGATTAACGGCTATACCAACGTCAAAGATAACGAACATGGCCTGTATCTTGATGATGAATCCATGTTGGTATTCTGGGATAAAGTTAACGAGCTAAACGTGCCGGTGTACCTGCATCCGCGTGAACCGCTGGAAGGCCCGGCGCGCGGGATTTATACCGGTTACGAAAGCCTGATCGGTTCCGCCTGGGGCTTTGCGCAGGAAACCGCCGTTCACGCTATTCGCCTGATGATGAGCGGCCTGTTCGACCGTTATCCGAATCTTAACCTGGTGCTGGGACACCTCGGTGAAGGGCTGGTACACATGCTGCCGCGCACTCAGCATCGCCTCTATCGTCAGCGTTTCGGCTGCGGTTTGGGTAAGGCGGAAAAACCGTTAATGCACTATCTGCAAAATAACTTTATTGTCACCACCAGCGGTCATTTTAATACTCACTCGCTAAATAATGCGATTGAAGTAATGGGTGCCGATCGCGTGATGTTCTCCGTAGATTACCCTTATGAAGATATTCATCAGGCCTGCGACTGGTTTGAACCGTTAGAAATGGATGAAGGGCTGAAAGAAAAAATAGCCTGGGGCAATGCCAGCCGCGTATTTAATATCAAATAATAAAAAATAAATCGACAGGGCCTGTTCTCAGGCCCTGATTTTATTACATGGAGAATATACTATGCCGGTAGGTATTTTTGTTTGCAGCGGTTCATTACTCGTCGGCGCGATTGCAGGCGCCTCACTCAACCGATTTATCCCGGATCACTTTAAAAAAACGCTACCGCTTATTTCCGGTTTAATCTCTATCAGTATGGGCGTGTTCTTCCTTAACAAACTCATCAATCTGCCACCCATTGCGCTGGCCGTTATCATCGGCACGATTATTGGCGGCCTGTTGAATATTGAGAAGTGGATTGAGCGGGCGGGAACACAGCTGCGAACGCCCATCGAGCGCATTTTTCCAGGCCAAAACAACGCAGGCGTAGAAGCGGAGGATTTTATGAACCAGTTTATCGCGGTGCTGATCCTGTTCTGCGCCAGCGGTACCGGTATTTTTGGCGCCCTAACCGAAGGGATGACCGGCGACCCGACCATTCTGCTGACCAAGTCGATACTCGACTTTTTCACCGCCGCCATTTTCGCTTCGACGCTGGGCTACATTATCACCGCGATTTTTATTCCCCAGCTGATCATCTTCGTGATTCTGTTCTTCGCCGCCACGTTTATTATGACGTTGATAAGCCCATCGATGATCGCTGATTTTACTGCTTGCGGCGGAATTATTATGCTGGCGACCGGTTTTCGGCTTTGCGGTATGCGCCATTTCCCTACCGCCAACATGCTACCGTCACTGCTGCTGGTGATGCCATTTTCCACCGCCTGGCAGCAGTTTGTCGCCTGAAGCGTTAGCCCTTTTTCGCCTTCGCCAGCATCGCCTTGATATTCGCGACGTTGGCCTGGCCTTTATGCATGCGTTCTTCCGCAGAGATGACTTTTCGCTCCTGCTCCCAAATCAGATCGTCTTGCGGGAGCTCGAGCAGGAAACGGCTCGGTTCCGGGCGCACCAGCTCGCCATACTGTCGGCGCTCTTTGCACAACGTGAAAGTCAGTTCTTTCTGGGCGCGGGTGATACCGACGTAGGCCAGCCGCCGTTCTTCATCGACGTTATCTTCATCAATACTGCTCTGATGCGGCAGCAATCCCTCTTCCATTCCTACCAGGTAAACATACGGGAACTCCAGCCCTTTTGAGGCATGCAGGGTCATCAACTGCACCTGATCCAGCTCTTCATCCGATTCGCCGCGTTCCATCATATCGCGCAGGGTAAAGCGGGTAACCACCTGCGTCAGCGTCATCGGCTCGTCTATCTCACTGCCTTCCAGCATCTCGGTCATCCAGGTGAACAGCTGGTTGACGTTTTTCATCCGCATTTCCGCGGCTTTCGGGCTCGGCGAGGTTTCATATAGCCAGGACTCATAATCAATCCCGCGAATTAAATCCCGCACGGCATTGACCGGTTCACGCTCGGCCAGTTGCTGAATTTCCCGCAGCCAATGGGTGAAACGAGTGAGAGATTCATACCCGCGCCCGGTCAGCGTCTGGCTTAACCCCATATCAAAGCTGGCGGTGAATAAGCCTTTGTTACGGCTCATCGCCCATTCGCCCAGCTTTTGCAAGGTCGCCGGGCCAATCTCGCGTTTCGGCGTATTGACGATGCGCAGGAAGGCGCTGTCGTCATCCGGGTTGGTAAGTACGCGCAGATAGGCCAGCAAATCTTTAATTTCCGGGCGCGAAAAGAACGACGTGCCGCCCGAGATTTTGTACGGGATGCGGTTTTGCATCAGCATCTTTTCAAAAACCCGCGACTGGTGATTACCGCGATAAAGGATGGCGTAATCTTTGTAGTTGGTTTTATTAATAAAGTGATGGGCTATCAGTTCGCCAGCGACGCGCTCCGCTTCATGATCTTCGTTATTGGCGGAGAGCACTTTCAGCTCGGTGCCGTAGCCAAGTTCAGAGAACAGCCGCTTTTCAAAGACGTGTGGGTTATTGGCGATCAAAATATTGGCGGCCTTCAGAATACGCCCTGATGAACGGTAGTTCTGTTCAAGCTTGATCACCTGCAGCGCCGGAAAATCCTGGCTTAGCAGCACCAGGTTCTGCGGCCGCGCGCCGCGCCATGAGTAGATCGACTGGTCATCATCACCCACCACGGTAAAGCGCGCGCGCTGCCCCACCAGCAGCTTCACCAGCTCATACTGGCTGGTGTTGGTATCCTGATACTCATCCACCAGCAGGTAACGGATCTTATTCTGCCAGCGCTCGCGCACCTCTTCATTACGCTGCAGCAGCAGCGTCGGCAGCAGGATCAGGTCGTCAAAATCGAGGACGTTGCAGGCCTTCATATGCGCATCATAGAGCCCATAGCAGTGGGCGAAGATGCGGTCCCGTTCGCCTTTCGCGCCAGCCGCCGCCTGCGCCGGCGTTTTCAGATCGTTTTTCCAGTTGGAGATCGTCGAGATCAGCTGCTGCAACACCACTTTGTCATCTTCGATCAACCCTTCGGTGAGTTCTTTCAGCAGCGCGACCTGGTCGGTATCATCGAACAAAGAAAAGTTGGATTTCATTCCCAGCGCGGCGTATTCGCGTTTGATGATATCCAGCCCCAGGGTGTGGAAGGTGGAAATCATCAGCCCGCGCGCCTCTTTGCGCCCCAGCGTTTGCCCGACGCGCTCTTTCATTTCGCGCGCGGCCTTGTTAGTAAAGGTGACGGCCGCGATATGGCGCGCCTGATAGCCGCAGCCGCGGATCAGGTGGGCGATTTTATTCGTAATAACGCGGGTCTTACCGGAACCGGCGCCCGCCAGCACCAGGCACGGTCCGGTAACGAATTCGACGGCTTGTTGTTGGCCAGGGTTTAAACGCATGGGAATATTGCTCAATCTTCGAACGGGGTGTGGATTGTAGCAGAAAGCGAGGCCGAGATTTACCGGCTGATGGTAAAGTGTCAGCCACGCAATTCATCCTGAGGCTTCGGTAATGGCAAAAAGCGCAGCGGCCCTGCATATTCTGGTCAAAGAAGAAAAACTGGCACACGAGATCCTCGCCAAGCTGGAACGGGGCGTCAGCTTCGATCATCTGGCGAAGCGCTACTCAAAATGTCCGTCCGGACGCCATGGCGGCGATTTGGGGGAGTTCCAGCAGGGCGCGATGGTCGCTCCGTTTGATAAAGCCGTGTTCAGCTGTCCGCTGCTCAAACCCTATGGCCCGGTACAAACCAAATTTGGCTACCATATCATCAAGGTGCTGTATCGCCGCTAGCGCGTGTTACTATGGCGCCCTGATTTATCCCAACTCAATCAAGGCGCAATCATGGCTAAAACAGCGGCAGCACTGCATATCCTGGTAAAAGAAGAGAAACTGGCTCTCGATCTGCTTGAGCAGCTCAAAAACGGCGCCGACTTCGGCAAGCTGGCGAAAAAACACTCTATCTGCCCGTCAGGAAAACGCGGCGGCGATCTGGGCGAATTCCGCCAGGGCCAGATGGTTCCGGCATTCGATAAAGTGGTTTTCTCCTGCCCGGAACTGGAGCCAACCGGCCCGCTGCATACCCAGTTCGGTTACCACATCATCAAAGTGCTGTACCGGAAATAAACAACAAGGCCTTCTCAAAGAGAAGGCCTTTAATGTTTGCCCCCTCTCCCTGTGGGAGAGGGTTGGGGTGAGGGCATCCGCCCGCACCTTTTGTTTTATTAGCCGGCAACCGCGATACGCTTCATATCGGTCATATACCCGCGCAGTTTTTTACCCACCGCTTCGATAGCGTGGCTGCGAATCGCTTCGTTCACGTCGCGCAACTGAGCATTATCTACCGCGCCTTCGGCAATCGCTTTGCCCAGGTCGCCGGTCTGCAGAGTGGTCATGAACTCTTTCAGCAGCGGTACGCAAGCATAAGAGAACAGGTAGTTACCGTATTCTGCGGTATCGGAGATAACCACGTTCATTTCATACAGACGCTTACGGGCGATTGTGTTGGCGATAAGCGGCAGCTCGTGCAGCGATTCGTAATAAGCGGACTCTTCGATGATGCCGGAATCAACCATGGTTTCGAAGGCCAGTTCAACGCCCGCTTTCACCATTGCAATCATCAGTACGCCTTTATCGAAGTACTCCTGCTCGCCGATTTTACCTTCATACTGCGGCGCGGTTTCGAACGCGGTTTTACCGGTCTCTTCACGCCAGGTCAGCAGTTTTTTGTCGTCGTTCGCCCAGTCAGCCATCATGCCGGAAGAGAATTCGCCGGAGATGATGTCATCCATATGTTTCTGGAACAGCGGCGCCATGATCTCTTTCAGCTGTTCGGACAGTGCGTAAGCGCGCAGTTTCGCCGGATTAGACAGGCGATCCATCATCAGGGTGATACCGCCTTGCTTCAGCGCTTCGGTGATGGTTTCCCAACCGAACTGAATCAGTTTTTCCGCGTAGGCCGGATCGGTACCTTCAGCCACCAGCTTATCGAAGCACAGCAGAGAACCCGCCTGCAGCATGCCGCAGAGGATGGTCTGCTCGCCCATCAGGTCAGATTTCACTTCCGCCACGAAGGAGGATTCCAGAACGCCCGCACGATGGCCGCCGGTCGCCGCTGCCCAGGCTTTGGCAATCGCCATGCCTTCGCCTTTCGGATCGTTTTCCGGGTGGACGGCGATAAGCGTCGGTACGCCGAAACCGCGTTTGTACTCTTCACGAACTTCGGTACCCGGGCACTTAGGCGCCACCATCACCACGGTGATGTCTTTGCGGATCTGCTCGCCCACTTCAACGATGTTGAAGCCGTGGGAGTAACCCAGCGCCGCGCCGTCTTTCATCAGCGGCTGTACGGAACGCACAACGTCAGAGTGCTGTTTGTCCGGAGTCAGGTTGACGACCAGGTCAGCCTGCGGGATCAGCTCTTCATAGGTACCCACTTTGAAGCCGTTTTCCGTCGCTTTACGCCAGGATGCGCGCTTCTCGGCGATCGCTTCTTTACGCAGCGCATAGGAGATATCCAGGCCGGAGTCACGCATGTTCAGACCCTGGTTCAAGCCCTGCGCGCCACAGCCGACGATGACTACTTTTTTACCCTGAAGATAGCTTGCGCCATCGGCAAATTCATCGCGCCCCATAAAGCGGCATTTGCCCAGCTGAGCCAGCTGCTGGCGCAGATTCAGTGTGTTGAAGTAGTTAGCCATGGTGATACCTCGTGATGTTGTGTTGTCGTGCTTATTGTTCGGTTCGCGTTTTGCGAGAATGAACCCACTATATGACAGGAATTTCGTTGCGAAAATTGATATATTCACAACATCACATTGCAATAACTGCAACGTTATTCTCAGGGGATTGAGCCATGGATTTACGCGATCTGAAAACCTTTCTGCATCTGGCGGAAAGCCGCCATTTTGGCCGCAGCGCGCGGGCTATGCATGTCAGTCCCTCCACGCTTTCGCGGCAGATTCAACGCCTGGAAGAGGACCTCGGCCAGCCGCTGTTCGTTCGCGATAATCGCACCGTGACCCTAACCGAGGCCGGCGAAGAACTCCGCACCTTTGCCCAGCAGACTTTATTGCAGTATCAGCAACTGCGCCACGCCATCGACCAGCAGGGGCCGTCACTCTCCGGCGAGCTACATATTTTCTGCTCCGTGACCGCCGCTTACAGCCATCTGCCACCGATTCTCGACCGCTTTCGCGCCGCGCATCCTTCGGTAGAGATAAAGTTATCGACCGGCGACGCCGCTGATGCGATGGAAAAAGTGGTCACTGGAGAAGCCGATCTGGCCATTGCTGGTAAGCCGGAGACGCTGCCGGGCTCGGTGGCGTTTTCGATGCTGGAAAATCTTGCGGTGGTGCTGATTGCCCCGGCGTTACCCTGCCCGGTGCGCAATCAGGTCACGGTCGAGCATCCCGACTGGGCAACGGTGCCGTTTATCATGGCCGATCAGGGGCCGGTGCGCCGCCGCATCGAGCTGTGGTTCCGCCGCCATAAAATCAGCAATCCATCCATTTACGCCACCGTCGGCGGCCATGAAGCCATGGTATCTATGGTCGCCCTCGGCTGCGGCGTGGCGCTACTGCCGGAAGTGGTGCTGGAAAACAGCCCCGAGCCGGTACGTAATCGCGTGATGATCCTCGATCGCAGCGATGAGAAAACGCCATTTGAGCTGGGCGTCTGCGCACAAAAAAAGCGGCTGTACGAGCCGCTTATTGATGCGTTCTGGAAAATACTGCCTAACCACTAGCCCGCGAGGAAAAAGCGGAACGCCGGGTTATGGGTTTCGTCATGACACTCGTAGCCCAGTTCATTAAGACGGGTTTCGAAGTCCGGCTCATGCTCGCCAAGCTCAAACGCCGCCAGAACGCGGCCAAAATCGGTGCCGTGGCTGCGATAGTGGAACAACGAAATATTCCAGTGGGTGCCCAGGGTGTGCAGAAACTTGAGCAGCGCGCCAGGCGATTCCGGGAACTCGAAGCTAAACAGGCGCTCCTGCAGCGGTTTAGACGGTCGTCCGCCGACCATATAGCGCACGTGCAGTTTCGCCATTTCGTCATCGGAAAGATCGACCACGCTGTAGCCGCCTTCGCTTAGCAGATCGAGGATCTCTTTGCGCTCATCCAACCCGCGGCTCAGCCGCACGCCAACGAAAATACAGGCATCTTTGGCATCGGCAAAACGGTAGTTGAACTCGGTAACCGAACGGCCGCCTAGTAGCTGACAGAACTTAAGGAAGCTGCCTTTCTCTTCCGGTATCGTCACCGCCAGCAGCGCTTCGCGCTGCTCCCCGAGCTCGCAACGCTCCGAAACGTAGCGCAGTCCGTGGAAGTTGACGTTGGCGCCGGACAGGATGTGAGCCAGACGCTCACCGCGGATGTTATGCTGGGCGATATACTTTTTCATCCCTGCCAGCGCCAGCGCGCCGGAGGGCTCCGCTACCGCCCGCACATCTTCGAACAGATCTTTCATCGCCGCGCAGATAGCATCGCTATCAACGGTGATGATGTCGTCCAGATACTCCTGGCATACACGGAACGTTTCATCGCCGATGCGCTTCACCGCCACGCCTTCAGCGAACAAACCGACGCGCGGCAGATCCACCGGGTGGCCGGCATCCAGCGCCGCCTTCAGACACGCCGAGTCTTCCGCTTCCACCGCTATCACTTTAATCTGCGGCATCAGCTGCTTGATCAGCACCGCCACGCCTGCCGCCAGACCGCCGCCGCCAACCGGGACGAATACGCGGTCAATGTGGGCATCCTGCTGCAGCAGCTCCAGCGCCAGCGTTCCCTGACCGGCGATAACCATCGGGTGATCGAACGGCGGCACCCAGGTAAAACCCTGCTGCTGCGCCAGCTCGATCGCGCGGGCTTTCGCTTCGTCAAAGTTGGCGCCGTGCAGTAGCACTTCGCCGCCAAAGCCGCGAACGGCATCGACTTTGATATCGGCGGTCGCTACCGGCATCACGATCAGCGCCTTAACACCCAGCCGGGAGGCAGAAAACGCCACGCCCTGCGCATGATTACCCGCCGAAGCGGTGATCACACCATTTGATTTTTGTTCCGCCGTCAGGCCGGACATCATCGCGTAGGCGCCGCGCAGCTTAAAGCTATGCACCGGCTGGCGGTCTTCGCGTTTCACCAGGATAACGTTATCGAGACGCGAAGAGAGCTTGTCCATTTTTTGCAGCGGGGTTTTCTGCACCGCTTCATAAACCGGCGCGCGCAGTACCGCCCGGAGATACTCCGCCCCCTCAGGGGCGGCGGATAGGGGTTGCGACTCGGCCATGATTAACCCCCAAGTTTTGATTTATCGCGCACGGCGCCCTTGTCGGCACTGGTCGCGAGGCTGGCGTAAGCGCGCAGCGCGAAGGAGACCTGGCGCTCGCGGTCTTTCGGCGTCCACGCCTTATCGCCACGCGCTTCTTGCGCTTCGCGACGGGCGGCGATTTCGGCATCGCTGAGCTGCAGTTGGATACCGCGGTTCGGAATATCGATAGCAATCATGTCGCCATCTTCGATGATAGCGATGTTGCCGCCGCTCGCGGCTTCCGGCGATACGTGGCCGATGGAAAGCCCGGAGGTGCCGCCGGAGAAACGGCCATCGGTGATCAACGCGCACGCTTTGCCAAGACCCATGGACTTGAGGAAGGTGGTCGGATAGAGCATCTCCTGCATTCCCGGCCCGCCTTTCGGCCCTTCATAGCGAATAACCACGACGTCGCCTTCCACGACTTTGCCGCCGAGGATAGCCTCAACCGCTTCGTCCTGGCTTTCATAAACTTTCGCCGGGCCGGTAAATTTCAGGATGCTATCGTCGACGCCAGCGGTTTTGACGATACAGCCGTTTTCGGCAAAGTTACCGTACAATACTGCCAGGCCACCGTCTTTACTGTAGGCATGTTCCAGAGAACGGATACATCCCTCAGCGCGATCGTCATCCAGCGTATCCCAGCGGCAATCCTGCGAGAACGCCTGGGTAGTACGGATCCCCGCCGGACCGGCGCGGAACATTTTTTTCACCGCGTCGTCCTGGGTCACCATCACATCGTACTGTTCCAGGGTCTGCGGCAGCGTCAGGCCAAGGACGTTTTTAACATCGCGGTTGAGTAACCCCGCGCGATCCAGCTCGCCGAGAATACCCAGCACGCCACCGGCGCGGTGCACGTCTTCCATATGGTATTTTTGCGTACTCGGCGCCACCTTACACAGCTGCGGCACTTTGCGGGACAGCTTGTCGATATCACTCATGGTGAAGTCGATTTCGGCTTCCTGCGCCGCCGCCAGCAGGTGCAGTACGGTATTGGTTGAGCCGCCCATTGCGATATCGAGAGTCATGGCGTTTTCAAATGCCGCCTTGCTGGCGATATTGCGCGGTAGCGCGGAAGCGTCGTCCTGCTCGTAGTAGCGTTTGGTCAGTTCAACGATACGTTTACCGGCGTTGAGAAACAGCGCTTTACGGTCGGCATGGGTCGCCAGCAGAGAACCATTACCCGGCTGCGACAGACCTAATGCTTCGGTCAGGCAGTTCATTGAGTTCGCGGTGAACATCCCCGAGCACGAACCGCAGGTCGGACAGGCGGAACGCTCCACCTGTTCGCTCTGATCGTCAGAGACTTTCGGGTCTGCCCCCTGAATCATGGCATCAACCAGATCCAACTTGATGATTTTGTCAGACAGCTTAGTTTTCCCGGCCTCCATCGGGCCGCCGGAAACAAAGATCACCGGAATATTCAACCGCAGGGAGGCCATCAGCATCCCCGGGGTGATTTTGTCACAGTTGGAGATACAGACCATGGCATCGGCGCAGTGGGCGTTAACCATGTACTCGACTGAATCGGCGATGAGCTCGCGGGATGGCAGTGAATAGAGCATACCCCCGTGACCCATGGCGATCCCATCATCCACCGCGATGGTGTTGAATTCTTTAGCGACGCCGCCCGCAGCTTCAATCTGCTCGGCAACCAGTTTGCCGAGATCGCGCAGATGCACGTGCCCTGGAACAAACTGGGTAAAGGAGTTAACAACGGCGATGATTGGTTTGCCGAAATCGGCATCGGTCATCCCGGTTGCGCGCCACAGCGCGCGGGCGCCCGCCATATTGCGGCCATGTGTGGTGGTGGCGGAACGGTACTTAGGCATGCTCTTTTTACTCCCATCTCTGTTTATGCAATGGGACGGTGCGTGCCGTCCCATTTTTAATCACTTACTTACCGGATCCAGCCAGCCCCATTTATCTTCCGTTTCACCGGTGAAGAGGCCAAAGAAGGCTTCCTGAATGCGTTTGGTCACCGGACCGCGGCGGCCTGCGCCGACCTGGATACCGTCAACGCTGCGTACCGGCGTGATTTCCGCAGCGGTACCGGACATGAACACTTCATCCGCCAGGTACAGAGATTCGCGGGACAGCACCTGCTCGCGGACTTCGATACCGAGATCTTTCGCCAGCTTGATGATGGCGTCGCGGGTGATACCCGGCAGCGCGGAAGAGGTAAACGGCGGAGTAAACAGCACGCCATCTTTCACCTCAAACAGGTTTTCGCCTGCGCCTTCGGAGATATAGCCGTTAACGTCCAGCGCGATACCTTCCTGATAACCGTGACGACGCGCTTCGCTGCCGACCAGCAGAGAGGAGAGATAGTTGCCGCCCGCTTTCGCTGCGGTTGGGATGGTGTTAGGCGCCGCGCGGTTCCAGGAAGAAACCATCGCATCGATCCCCTGCTCCAGCGCTTCTGCGCCAAGGTATGCACCCCACGGGAACGCCGCGATGATAACGTCGGTTTTGTAACCGTCCGGCGGGTTAACGCCCATGCCAACATCGCCAACAAACACCAGCGGACGGATATAAGCGCTGGTCAGTTTATTGGTACGGATAACTTCGCGGCAGGCTTCCATCAGCTCGTCAACGCTCTGAGAAACCGGGAAACGGTAGATTTTGGCTGAATCATGCAGACGCTGCATGTGTTCACGATGGCGGAACACCACTGGCCCTTTGTGAGAATCGTAGCAGCGGATACCTTCGAATACCGAAGTCCCGTAGTGCAGCGCGTGGGACATGACGTGTACTTTCGCCTCGCCCCATGGAGTCATCTCGCCATTGAACCAAATGTAATCAGCTTTCTTCGTCGTCATTTTTTTTATTCCTCTGCGCTCAGGCGCGGATTTGTTGTGATGTGGGTTGCTGGATCTCGACGCAGGCGACGTCGACCAGTTTGCGTAACTGACTAAACAGTAATTCGACGGGCCGCTGGCTGGCAACGGTCAGTTCGATATTTATGTTTTGCGCATCCGACGCGGTTTCCATATTCATTGAGCAGATTTGAAAACCGCGATGGCGCACCACGCGCAGCACGCGTTCTAAGGTTTCGGGGTTGAAGCGAGCCTGTAAAGCGACCTGATGTTGCATCATGATAATTTCTCCAGCATTTCTGCATTACTGGCGCCGGGCGGCACCAACGGCCAGACATTCTCAAGTTCATCGATTGAGACATGAAGCAGGTATGGCCCCTGGCTCGAAAGCATGGTGTCGAGTGCCGCTTCAACCTGGTCTTTACGGGTGATGTGCTGGCCTGGAATGCCGAAAGCGCTGGCCAGCGTAAGAAAATCAGGATTATCGGTAAGCGTGGTTTCGCTGTAACGCTCCTGGAAGAACAGCTGCTGCCACTGGCGAACCATACCTAAACGTTGGTTATCCAGCAGCACGATTTTCAACGGTAACTGCTTGCGCTTAACGGTGCCCAGCTCCTGCACGTTCATCATGAAAGAGCCATCGCCGGAGATACAGATAACCGTATCGTCCGGGCGGGCCACCTGCGCGCCGACGGCTGCCGGCAGGCCGAAGCCCATGGTGCCCAGGCCGCTGGAAGTGATGAAATTTTCCGGACGGGTATAGGTCATGTGCTGGGCCGACCACATTTGGTGCTGGCCGACATCGGTCGTCACGACGCAATCCGCCGGTTTGCGATCGGAAAGCTGCTTGAGCAACAGCGGCGCGTAGATTGCTTCGCCGGGATGATCGTAGCGCCAGGCGTGCTCCGCGCGCAGCTGCGCGTTGTGCTCGCGCCACGCATCGATGGCCAACGGCTGCTGCAACGCTGGCAGCATGGCGTTTAAATCTCCAGTTAAGGCGACGTGCGCCTGGCGCAGTTTGTTCAGCTCGGCCGGGTCAATATCCATATGGATTACTTTGGCGTGCGGGGCAAAGGTATTCAGCTTGCCGGTCACCCGGTCATCAAAACGGGCGCCGACGGCAATCAGTAAATCGCACTCCTGCACCGCCAGATTTGCCGCCTTGGTGCCATGCATACCGAGCATGCCAAGGTAATACGGATAATCCGCGGCAACGGCGCCCAACCCTTTCAGGGTGCAGGTGACAGGCATCTGCGTCACCGCCAGAAATTCGCGCACGGCCGGTACCGCTTGCGCCATTCCGACGCCGCCGCCCACGTACAGCATCGGCTTATGGGACTGCGCAAGCATCGCTAACGCCTGCTCGACTTCTGCGTGAGGAAACTCAACATCGTCAGGAACGGTAGAGAAATGCGGATCTAATTCGCCTTTAGCCAGCTGGATATCCTTAGGGATATCAACCAGTACCGGGCCAGGACGGCCTGAGTTTGCCACCTGGAAAGCCTCCGCGATCACGCGCGGCAGCTCTTCCAACGACTGCACCAGGAAACTGTGTTTGGTGCAGGCCAGCGACAAACCGAGAACGTCCACTTCCTGAAAAGCATCGGTGCCGATAAACGGCGCCGCCACCTGGCCGGTGATCGCAACAACAGGCACGGAATCAAGTAACGCATCCGCCAAACCGGTGATCAGGTTGGTGGCGCCAGGGCCGGAAGTGGCGATGCAGACTCCGGTTTTGCCGGTCGCGCGGGCATAACCGATAGCGGCCATTGCGGCGCCCTGCTCGTGTCGACACAGCAGGTGTTCCACGCCGCCGTCATACAATGCATCGTAAACCGGCATAATCGCGCCACCCGGATAGCCAAATACCGTATCGACACCCTGTGTTCGCAAAGCATGTACCACCCACTGCGCCCCGTTCATAGTTACTTCCCCGTCATAGATCGGGAGAAACAGAATTTTATGCTAAAACCCATCTTCTGCTCCTCGCTTATGTTTTTTAAGTTATAAAAAAACCCCCGGACCTTTCGGTGCGGGGGTCTTAGTTCGTTAAGGCTTGATTTCTAAGCCTTTCCTCGTCCAAGTGCAGCCCCGCACGGTGGGATAATAATCACCACCACGCTAATCACGACCAGGCTAATCACTCGTAGAAGGGCTGTCATTTTCTGTTCTTTCTGGCTTCTTGTTCGAAGGAATACCTAAAGAGTTACCACAGACATCACATTAAGCACAAGATTTTTTTATGTTCCATTTTCTGATCTTGCTAACGATTTTTATTAAACCAGTTGTTTTTAAAAAGAAAAAAATAAAATGAAAAAAATTCAGCTTATTCTCGCGTTTGCTGCAGTGTTTCACGGCATTAAAACGGCTTCATGACGGATTTGCGCGCGTACTCCCAAGACAATGAAAATGCAAAACTTTGCAGGTAATTGTCTGGAACAGGCAACGTAAAGTTAAATATTCACAGGTTTATGAAACCGTTTGAATAGACATAATCATTCCGCTCAGGAGGCGTTATGTCACTCGCAATTGTCTATACCCGCGCGGCGCTCGGGGTCAGCGCGCCGCTAATTACTGTCGAAGTCCATATCAGCAACGGACTCCCCGGCTTGACGATGGTCGGTCTACCGGAAACCACGGTAAAGGAAGCCCGCGATCGGGTACGTAGCGCCATTATTAACAGCGGCTACAGCTTTCCAGCGAAGAAGATAACCATCAATCTCGCACCCGCCGATCTGCCCAAAGAAGGAGGGAGATATGATTTACCTATTGCTCTCGCGCTCCTGGTCGCTTCGCAGCAGCTTGCCGCACCGAAACTTAATCAGTATGAGTTTATTGGCGAATTAGCCCTTACAGGCGCGTTACGCGGCGTTCCAGGGGCTATATCCAGCGCTATGGAGGCAATAAAAGCCGGGAGGAAGATCATCGTTGCCGGAGATAATGCCGAAGAGGTCGGTTTGATTGGCGGCAATGAGTGCCTTATAGCCGGACACCTGCAGGAAGTTTGCGCGTTTCTGGAGGGGAAACATACTCTGCAGCCGCCAGCTGGCGAAATCGCGACAGACGACAATGATTATGACGATCTCGGCGATGTCATTGGCCAACAGCAGGGAAAACGCGCGCTGGAGATAGTCGCAGCTGGCGGTCACAATTTGCTCTTGATGGGTCCGCCGGGGACAGGAAAGACGATGCTCGCCAGCCGTTTACCGGGGCTTTTACCGCCGCTAACCAACCAGGAAGCGCTGGAAAGCGCGGCTATTCTCAGCCTCGTCAATGCTCATTACGTCACGCGCCAGTGGCGTCGGCGGCCTTTTCGCGCCCCTCACCATAGCGCTTCGCTAGCGGCGATGGTCGGCGGCGGCTCAATCCCGGCCCCTGGAGAGATCTCCCTTGCACATAACGGTATTCTGTTTCTTGATGAACTACCCGAATTCGAACGTCGGGTTCTGGATGCACTACGAGAGCCCATCGAATCAGGAAAAATTCATCTTTCCCGCACTCGGGCTAAGATTGATTATCCCGCAAGATTTCAGCTGATTGCCGCCATGAACCCCAGCCCAACAGGACATTATCAGGGTCAGCATAATCGGGCCACGCCGGAACAGACCCTACGCTACCTGGGCCGATTATCAGGGCCATTTCTCGACCGCTTCGATCTTTCGCTTGAAATTCCGCTCCCTCCGCCGGGCGTATTAAGCCGGGGTGGCGGCGGCGAAGAGCGAAGCGCCACCATCCGACTACGGGTATTAGCGGCGCGCGACAGACAGCTCGCACGGCAGAATAAACTGAACGCGCAACTGGATAGCGGGGAGATAAAAGTCTGGTGCAAGCTGAAAGAAGACGACGCGATATGGCTGGAACAGACGCTGTCACTATTAGGGCTTTCAATCCGCGCATGGCAACGTTTACTGAAAGTTGCGCGTACTATCGCCGATCTTAATGAGGATAGGGATATTGAACGTCATCATTTGCAGGAGGCGCTAAGCTACCGGGCTATCGACCGCATGTTAAATCACCTGCAGACGCTGATGGCATAAAAAAAGGGCTTTCGCCCTTTTTTTTTAATCGTCGCTTTCAGTGTAGTCTTCAGCGCCTTCAACCTGCGGCTTGCCGCCAGATAAGGTATGAAAACGCTTCGGACGTTTGATTCGCGCCATATACTTAATCCAAACGCGTTCCGCGTCGGTTACTGGCTCACGTTCGCCGTGACATACCGCAACGAACTGTTTTTCATCTTCGGTAACAGGCTCGCGTTTACCCAATTCCAGCTCATTAAAGGCGTAACCATGACGTTCAAGCAGTTGCGCCTCTTTGATGGTGAAATCACCGTGACGGGAGAACCCGCGTGGATAATTTTTATTGTCGAAAAAACGATTAGTCGTCGTAAAGCTTTCCGCCATCCTACACGCTCCTGATTCTTTGGCCGAGCTATTTATGGCGCGGAGTATTAGTTACGCTTGACAGAGCGTCAAACAAAACATTTAAATCATCACGACAAATAATTTTGCGGAGAAGAGTGTGGACACGGAATTGCTCAAAACTTTCCTTGAAGTGAGCAGAACTCGCCACTTTGGACGGGCAGCGGAAGCGCTTTATTTAACACAATCAGCGGTTAGCTTCCGCATTCGTCAGCTGGAGAACCAGTTGGGCGTGAATCTATTTACCCGCCATCGTAACAATATTCGCCTGACGTCAGCCGGCGAGAAACTGTTGCCCTATGCCGAAACGTTGATGAATACCTGGCAGGCCGCGCGTAAGGAGGTCGCCCACTCTTCTCGCCATAATGAATTTTCGATCGGCGCCAGCGCATCGCTGTGGGAATGCCTGTTGAACGGTTGGCTGGGGACACTCTACAACGATCCCTATAACCTGCAATTTGAGGCGCGGATAGCCCAGCGCCAGTCATTAGTAAAGCAGTTGCATGAACGCCAGCTCGATCTCCTGATCACCACTGAATCACCGAAGATGGATGAATTAAGCAGCCAGTTATTGGGTCATTTCACCCTGGCGCTCTATTGTGCCGCGCCGGGAAAAAATAAGAATGATTTGAACTATCTGCGCCTGGAATGGGGACCAGACTTCCAGCAAAACGAAGCGGGTTTGATCGGTAGCGACGATGTGCCGCTGTTGACAACGAGCTCCGCCGAACTGGCTTATCAGCAACTCAGTACGCTGAACGGTTGTACCTGGTTACCCGTTAGTTGGGCACAGCAGAAAACCGGCCTGCACACGGTGACCGATAGCGCGACGCTTTCACGTCCTCTGTATGCCATCTGGCTACAAAATAGCGATAAGCAGGCACATATTCGCGAGATCCTGAAAAGCAGCATCCTGGAATAGCGATCTGACTCCATGGATGGAGTGACCAAAAGGCAAGAAAGGCAGTGTGAGGGAAGAAATTAAAGACAAAAAAAATCCTTTGCCGAAGCAAAGGATTATATATGGCAGGGGCGGAGAGACTCGAACTCGCGACACCCGGTTTTGGAGACCGGTGCTCTACCAACTGAGCTACGCCCCTAAATCTTTCTCGCTATTAAGCCCGCTAATATAGCAGGCTTAATATGAATAAGTGGCGGAACGGACGGGACTCGAACCCGCGACCCCCTGCGTGACAGGCAGGTATTCTAACCGACTGAACTACCGCTCCACCGAATTTTTT
>NZ_JAQIRG010000013.1:0-98954 GCF_050600725.1 Klebsiella sp. 141251 | reverse complement strand
GGCTTGCTTGCCGTTGTTCCGTGTCAGTGGAGGCGCATTATAGGGAGTTCTGAGACGTTGACAAGCCCTGTTTTCAAAAAACTTTTCAACCGTCTTTTTTTTGCGCAAAACGCCATTAAAGCGGTAGTTTTTCCAGCGTTTCAAAGCCGTAACGCTGTAAAACGGGTAAAAGCTGTTCAGTATCCGGGGTAATCGCCATGCAAAAAGCCTTATTGGCATCATTCGATTTGGCATCCGGCGCTTCATGCTCCAGCAGCCAGGCGGTGCGTCGAGCAATCGCCGCGCCGGAATCGATAAACCGCGTTCCTTCCGGCATAACCTGTTGCAGTTCTTCCGCCAGTAGTGGGAAGTGCGTACAACCTAATACGACCGTATCGGGCGGTTCCTGCATCCGTAACCACGGGCGCAGAATTCGACGCAGCTCTTCCAACGGTACCGCTTCGCCGTGCAGCTTCGCCTCTGCCAGTTCCACCAGTTCAGCGGAACCCAGCATTTCGATGCGGCATTCATTGGCAAAGCGGTCAATGAGTTCACGGGTATAAGGACGCTTGACGGTACCGCGCGTCGCCAGCAGGCCAACAATGCCGTTTGCCGTTAAGCGCGCGGCAGGCTTAATTGCCGGCACCACGCCGACCACCGGGAAAGCGAACTTTTCACGTAGGGCTGGCAGGGAAACGGTACTGGCGGTATTACAGGCGATGACCGCCAGCGCCAGAGGATAGCGTTGCTGAACGGCAGTCACGATCTCAACAACACGCTCAACGATAAACTCTTCGCTCTTCTCGCCATACGGGAAAGCAACGTTATCGAAAGCATAAATGTAATGTAGATCCGGCAGCAGCTGCCGAATCTCGTTATATACCGACAACCCACCGACGCCGGAATCAAACACCAGCACGGTGGGACGTGGATCAGAAGGTGTAGCTGCCAGACAAGGTGTATTCCCGTCCTGCAGTTTGGTAGCCATATACTGTCTCGTAATCTTTATCGAACAGGTTGGCTATTTTACCACGAACTGTGAGATGTGAGGTGACTGGATACGAAACTGCGAGATCCCACAAGCTTACGCCGCCCAACTTAACGCTCTCGGGCGCATAGGTTACCGGGTCGTAAGTGTTGTCATAACGGGTGCCAAGATAGTGATAGGTCACACCCCAGTCGAAATCATAAATCTGCCAGTCCAGCTGGTATTTCACCTGCTGTTTTGCCCGGCGCACCAGCAGCTCGTTGGTTTTCGCATCACGCGCATCGACATAGTCATAGCTGATGCTGTGCGCCAGCGGCCCGGTATCAAACGACGCCGTCGCTTCAATACCTTTAATACGCGCCTTGCCGACGTTGTAATATTTCATCAGCTGCGAGTCGTAGTCGATCAGATTGTCGATGTCGTTACGATATCCGGACAGGCGCCATGTCACCCCAGACGTCAGGCCTTCAAAGGCCCCTTCCCACTGCTTGCTCTCTTCCGGGTCGAGATTCTGATTACCATAGAAGCCGTAAAGCTGGCCGAGATTCGGCGCTTTGTAGGCGGTGCCATAAGAGGCGATAAAGCGGTAGCCGTCGATAAACTCCCACGCGGCGCTGCTCTGCCAGGTACCGTGCTGGCCAAACTGCGAGTTATCATCGCTACGCGCCGCCCCTTCCAGAGTGAAATCGCCCAACTTTTGCAAGCCGGTGATAAACAGGCCGGTATTACGGATTTCATAGCCATCGGTCACATAGTTCGTGCCAGGCTCGGTGGTTTGTTTCTGCCAGTCGATTCCGGCGCCCACGTTGCCGTGGCCAATATCGACCGTGTTCGCCCACTGCACGTTGTACTGTTTCACTTCATCCAGCGTCGCCGAGGTGTCATAGCGCCCCAGTCGCGGATCGTAATTGTAGTCCTTGCTGTGGCTATAGCTGGAAGTTAGCTGCGAGTGGAAGATATCCTGATTAAAACGCAGGCCGGCATCCCAGGTCTGGCTATACAGCTGGCGAGTGTCGACTAATACGCCGCCATAAGGAGAGCCATCATAGGCCGTCCGGTTGTCATAACCATATCCGCGCACAAAGCCGCTCCACTCATTGGAGAAGCTATGCTCCAGCGCCCCGTAGATCGTTTTGCTCATAAAGCCATCGCGATCCGGCTGGCGAACGCCGCCGGTATTGCCTTCAGCGACAACATCAAAGCCTTTGGTATAGGTATAGTCGCCCGCCAGGGTGACGCGGGTATGACCGCCGAAAGTCTGCTGCGTGCTGCCGCCGTAGTTCTGGTAGCCATTTGAACCCACGCCGGCATTGAGCGTGGTGCCGTCCTGGTCGCGAGTGGTAATAATGTTCACCACCCCGCCAATCGCGTCTGAGCCGTAGACCGCCGAGCGCGGGCCGCGAACGTATTCAATGCGCTGTACCAGAGCGATAGGGAACTGGCTTAAGTCGGAAGAGCCGCTGACGCCCGCCTGATTCAGACGTACGCCATCCACCAGGATTAAGACATGGCTGGAGTTGGTACCGCGTACGAAGAGAGAGCTCTGCTGCCCCATGCCGCCGTTTTGCGCGATGTCCACGCCCGGCAGGCGGCGCATCACATCGGTGAGAGAGGTTGACTGCCAGCGATCGATATCCTGCCGCGTCACCACGCTCACCGGCGCCAGCACGGTCTCGATAGGTTGCGCCACACGGTTTGCCGTCACCACTAACGTATTTGAATTGCTGTCCTGCGCCCAGCCGGAAAATGCCGTGACGGATAAAGCCGTCATCAGCGAAGCTTTTTTAATCATTGTAAAAGCATCCATAATATAGAGAGGATGCCGCCGGCTCTATCAGTAGCTCGCGATGATAGAAACCAAATGCGACGTATCCGGCAGGTCTTCGGGCTTGGAGGCGGTTTCAAGAAATAATGACTTCCCACGGCTAACCGCAGTGTCTGCACCGAGTGCGCTTATTTCTCGCCTTTCCTTACCGCTGCGCGTCAGCTCCAGATTCGCACTGGATTCCCTATTAACTCAGAGGACCGGTTGCAAGATGCTACAATTAGAAACATATAGATGTCCAGACTGCTATAACGATATTTCATCCGCAACCAGGGCTGGACATCCCCAATGCTTTCCCTACAATCCCCGCGTACTTATTTTATTCAGGATGCATCATGACCCCCGAACACCTCCCTACCGAGCAATACGAAGCGCAACTGGCAGAAAAAGTCGTCCGTTTGCAGAAAATGATGGCCCCTTTTGCCGCGCCGGTTCCGGAGGTATTTCGTTCGCCGGTCAGCCACTACCGGATGCGCGCTGAATTTCGCCTGTGGCACGACGGCGACGACCTCTATCACATCATCTTCGATCAGCAGACCAAGTCGCGTATTCGCGTCGATACCTTCCCGGCCGCCAGCGAGCTCATCAACCAGCTGATGCCGGCGATGCTCGACGGCGTGCGCCATAACCCGGTCCTGCGCCATAAGCTTTTCCAGATTGATTATCTGACGACCATGAGCAACCAGGCCATCGTCTCGCTGCTCTATCACAAGAAGCTCGACGACGAATGGCGCCAGCACGCGGAAGCGCTGCGCGATGCCCTGCGCGCGCAAAATCTCAACGTGCAGCTGATTGGCCGCGCCACTAAAACCAAAATCGAGCTCGATAGGGATTATGTCGATGAACGTCTACCGGTTGGCGGGCGCGAAATGATTTATCGTCAGGTAGAAAACAGCTTTACCCAGCCAAACGCGGCGATGAATATTCAGATGCTGGAGTGGGCGCTGGACGTCACCAAAGGCTCCACCGGCGATCTGCTGGAGCTCTACTGCGGCAATGGCAACTTCTCGCTGGCGCTGGCGCGTAACTTCGATCGCGTGCTGGCGACGGAAATCGCTAAACCGTCAGTCGCCTCCGCGCAATACAATATTGCCGCCAACCATATCGATAACGTGCAGATTATCCGCATGGCGGCAGAAGAGTTTACTCAGGCGATGAACGGCGTGCGAGAGTTTAACCGTCTACAGGGTATCGATCTGCAAAGCTATCAGTGCGAAACCATTTTTGTCGATCCGCCGCGCAGCGGGCTGGATAGCGAGACCGAAAAAATGGTTCAGGCCTATCCGCGAATTCTGTATATCTCCTGCAACCCGGAAACACTGTGCCAGAACCTGGAAACCCTCAGCCAGACGCACAATGTCACCCGCCTGGCGCTATTCGATCAGTTCCCGTATACCCACCATATGGAATGCGGCGTGCTGTTAACGAAGAAATAAACGCATAAAAAAACCCGGCGAACGCAACGTTGCCGGGTTATTGCCTGGCGGATTACTCCGCCGCGGTATCTTTGCGGTTGCGCATCTTGTAACCGATCCAGAACACTATCACGACGGACAGTACGGCCGGGAAGAAGTTAGAGCCGATATCCGGATATTCTGCGCGCACCACGGTGCTATACAGCAATACGCCGAGAATAAAACAGGCGGCGGAAAGCCCCGGCAGCCCGACCGGCATACTGCGGTTCTGATAGCGCTGGTGCAGGCAGTACACCGTCAGCAGCAGCGACAGAACCGGGAAGATGGAAAAGGGAACGATTGAGCTGAACAGCGCGGCGAAGGTGCCATTAATGGACAGACCCGCGATCAGCGCCAGCAGTAGCGTACCTTTATCTTGAACTGAGTGTTTCATTGCTCGTCCTTCACGTTATTCGGAATGATGTGACATTTTTTCTTGTTCACGGCGATACCAGTAATACGCGCCTTTTGAAATCATTCTGAGCTGCAGTACCAGCCGCTCTTCCAGCTGTCGGCGCTGTTCCGGACTGACGTCCAGCGCTTCCGCACCGGCGTTGAATACGATGGTGACCATAGCTTCAGCCTGCGCTTCGGTAAAGGCGCGCGGCATATGATTTTCGAGTTCTAAATAGTCGGCAAGTTCCGCGATGAAATGCTGGATCTCGCGCGCTACAGCGGCTCGAAACGCCGCGGATGTGCCAGAACGCTCACGCAACAGCAGGCGAAAGGCGTTCGGGTTGTTACCAATAAACTCCATAAAGGTAGAGACGGAGGTGCGGATCACGCTGCCGCCTTTGGCAATGCGCTGGCGCGCCTGGCGCATCAGCTGGCGCAGCATTAGCCCGCTTTCGTCTACCATCGTCAGGCCTAACTCATCGACATCGCGAAAATGACGATAAAAGGACGTCGGCGCGATCCCTGCTTCCCGCGCAACCTCGCGCAAGCTCAGGCTGGCAAAGCTTCGCTCAGCGCTAAGTTGGCTAAATGCCGCTTCCACCAGCGAGCGGCGGGTTTTTTCTTTTTGTTGTGCTCTTACGCCCATCACGATGTATGAATCCTTCCAATAGCCCTGTCGGCACTATACCAGAGATTAAAACTAATCGGTTTGTACTGGATTGTGAATGATTGTTTATGAGCCGTTTCTGCTTTTATGCCGCAAAAAAGCACAACGATAATTGGGTTAAAGCTCGCCAAATGTTATCATCGTGTTTATTTTGTGTATAAAACAGGTGAGTAATGCCATGTCACACTCTTGGGATTATGATGCAATAGTGATTGGTTCCGGTCCTGGCGGCGAAGGTGCCGCTATGGGACTGGTGAAACAGGGAGCTCGTGTTGCCGTTATCGAGCGCTACCATAACGTCGGCGGTGGTTGTACCCACTGGGGAACCATCCCGTCAAAAGCGCTTCGCCATGCCGTCAGCCGTATTATCGAGTTTAACCAAAACCCCCTCTACAGCGACCATTCCCGTCTTCTCCGTTCTTCCTTCGCCGACATCCTCAACCATGCCGACAGCGTCATTAACCAGCAAACCCATATGCGTCAGGGTTTCTATGAGCGCAACCACTGCGAAATTCTGCAGGGCAACGCCCACTTTGTTGATGAGCACACGCTGGCGCTGGAGTGTCACGATGGCACCGTAGAAACGGTCACCGCCGAGAAATTCGTTATCGCCTGCGGCTCGCGCCCGTATCATCCGGCCGATGTCGATTTCCACCACCCGCGTATTTACGACAGCGATTCCATTCTTAGCCTGCACCACGAACCGCGCCACGTGATCATTTACGGCGCCGGGGTGATCGGCTGCGAGTACGCGTCGATCTTCCGCGGTATGGAGGTTAAGGTCGATCTGATCAATACCCGCGATCGTCTACTGGCGTTCCTCGATCAGGAGATGTCCGATTCGCTCTCCTATCACTTCTGGAACAGCGGCGTGGTTATCCGCCATAACGAAGAGTACGAGAAAATCGAAGGCGTCGATGACGGCGTGATCATGCATCTGAAGTCTGGTAAGAAGCTGAAAGCTGACTGCCTGCTGTACGCCAACGGTCGTACCGGTAACACCGATACGCTGGCGCTGGAAAATATCGGTCTGCAAACCGACAGCCGCGGCCAGCTGAAAGTAAACAGCATGTATCAGACCGCCCTACCGCACATCTATGCCGTTGGTGACGTTATCGGTTATCCAAGCCTGGCGTCAGCGGCTTACGATCAGGGACGCATCGCCGCGCAGGCGCTGATCAAAGGCGAAGCCTCCGCGCATCTGATTGAAGATATCCCGACCGGGATCTACACCATTCCGGAAATCAGCTCAGTGGGTAAAACCGAGCAGCAGCTAACCGCGATGAAGGTGCCTTATGAGGTAGGTCGCGCACAGTTTAAACATCTGGCGCGGGCGCAAATCGTCGGTATGAGCGTAGGTACGCTGAAGATTCTGTTCCATCGCGAGACGAAAGAGATCCTCGGTATCCACTGTTTTGGCGAGCGCGCGGCCGAAATTATTCATATCGGCCAGGCGATTATGGAGCAGAAAGGTGGCGGTAACACCATTGAGTACTTCGTTAACACCACCTTTAACTACCCGACCATGGCCGAAGCCTATCGGGTAGCGGCGTTAAACGGCTTAAACCGCCTCTTTTAACGCCTTATCGAAGTGGCCATCCATAGTACTACGGATGGCCTCCGCCAGATGCTCATAGCGGCTACGCAGCGGCGAACCAGGACGATAAACCAGCCCGATGGTGCGTCTTGGTTCCGGCTTAATGCACGGAATATAGACCACGCCATCGCGTTTTCTCTCCTGCGGTACCGCCAGCGCCGGCAGCAGCGTAATACCACTTCCGGCGGCAACCATGTTGCGCAGCGTTTCAAGGCTGGTCGCCCGGAAGTGGGTATCTTCATCCGCCCCCGCTTCAAAGCAGAAGCCCATCGCCTGGTCGCGCAGACAGTGTCCGTCTTCCAACATCAGCAGCTTTTCACCGGCTAAATCCGACATCGGCACGCGATCGCGCTCCGCCCACGGATGGTCTTCGTAGATAGCCAGCATCATCGGCTCATCGAACAGCGGCACTTCGATAAAGGCTTCACTCTCTTTGACCAGCGCGAGGATCGCGCAGTCGAGCTTACCGCTATCGAGCTGCGCCAGCAGCTGATGGGTTTGCGCCTCATGCAGATACATTTCCAGCTTCGGGAAAGTCTGATGCAGCATCGGGATTATGTGCGGCAGCAAATATGGCCCCACCGTCGGGATCAGGCCGATATGCAGCGGCCCGGACATGGTTTCCCCTTGCTGGCTTGCCATCTCCTTGAGCACTTTTACTTCGCGTAGCACGGTACGCGCCTGATCCACCAGCAGCAAACCCGCCTGAGTGAACAGAACCTTACGGCTGGTGCGCTCCAGTAACATCACCCCAAGTTCATCTTCCAGCTTGCGAATTTGTCCGCTGAGCGTGGGCTGACTGACGTGGCAGGAATCTGCCGCACGTCGGAAGTGGCGATGTTCAGCCAGCGCTACCAGGTATTCAAGATCGCGAATATTCATTATTCATCCTCCATCGCCACGATAGTCCATGGCGATAGATAGAATAGCAACGAACGATTATCCCTATCAAGTTTTCTGTTCAATAATAACCACAGAAACGAGGAGAACATCTGAAAATCATTGAGTCGCCTCACAGTTTCCCTACCCGAACAACTAAAGCCAACGTGAACTTTTGCGGACCTTGTGTCCGCTTTTTTTTTGCGTAAAAAAGCCCGGGAGTTACCCAGGCTCATTCACTCACGCGCAATCTCTTACACCAGGCGCTGTCTGGCGTCGGCAATCGCCAGCGCCACCTGCTGCGGCGAGACGCCGCCTTTGGCCGCACGTTTATCAAGGCAGGACTGCAAGGACAGGATCGGGTAGACGTCATCGCCGATAACGCTGCTGAACTTTTGCAGGTCGCTTAACGGCAAATCTTCCAACGCTTTGCCCTGAGCAATCGCTTCAACCACCGCTTCACCGACGATATGGTGCGCTTCGCGGAACGGAACGCCTTTTGCCACCAGGTAATCCGCCAGCTCGGTAGCGTTGGCGTAGCCCTGCTGCGCCGCTTCCGCACAGCGCGGACGTTTCACCTGAATACCGTCCAGTACCAGCGCCGCCATGTGCAGGCAGTCGAGCCAGGTGTCCAGCGCATCGAACAGCCCTTCTTTGTCTTCCTGCATATCTTTGTTGTAGGCCAGCGGTAGCCCTTTCAGGGTCATCATCATGCCGGTCAGCGCGCCCTGCACGCGGCCGCATTTACCGCGGATCAGTTCCAGCGCATCCGGGTTTTTCTTCTGCGGCATCAGCGACGAACCGGAAGTAACGCGGTCAGACAGTTCAACAAAACCCGCTTCGCCGGTATTGAAGAAAATCAGATCTTCGGCAAAACGCGACAGGTGCACCATGCCGATTGAGGCATCGGAAAGCAGCTCCAGCACGTGATCGCGATCGGAGACGCTATCGAGGCTGTTACGGGTCGCTGATGCGAAACCCAACCAACCGGCCAGCTGCTCACGGTCGATTTCATAAGCGGTTCCCGCCAGCGCGCCGCAGCCCAGCGGGCTGACATCAAGGCGCTTGAGCGCATCCTGCAGGCGGCTTTCATCACGGGCCAGCATTTCAACGTAGGCCAGACACCAGTGCGCAAAAGTCACTGGTTGCGCGCGTTGCAAATGGGTATAACCCGGCATCACCGCATCCTGATTGTTGCCTGCAGTTTCCACCAGCGCGCTTTGCAGTTGGCGGGTCGCGGACAGCAGTTCGGTGACGGTCTCTTTGCACCACAGCTTGAGATCGGTGGCGACCTGGTCATTACGACTACGTCCGGTATGCAGTTTTTTGCCCAACTGGCCGACTTTATCGATCAGTTTTCCTTCGACCCAGCTATGGATATCTTCGGCATCGCTTTCAAGGATTTGCTGCGGGTTGGCGCGTACCTCTTCCAGCAGAACGTTCAGCGCCTCTTCCAGCTGCAGCTGCTCATCGGCGGTCAGTACGCCTACGGTTACCAGCGCTTTGGACCAGGCGACGGATCCCACGATATCCTGTTCCGCCAGACGATAGTCAAAGCGTAAAGAGTCGTTGAATTGTTTGAACCGCTGGTCTGCTGCCTGTGTAAAACGCCCGCCCCAAAGTGCCATAACATGCTTCCTTTATTCGTGAGTTCTGCCGGGCCGCGCTGCGCTTACCCGGCCTACGGTCTTGTTGCCCCGGCAAGCAACGCGCCGCCGGGCATTCAATCTTAAGCCAAAATACGCGTACCGATCGGCGTACCGTTAAATAATGCCGGCAGCTGCTCGGCATGACGCCAGGAGGCGATATCCACCGGGCGACCCAGCTCGCGCGCCGCGTCCAGCGCCGCGTTTACTTTCACAATCATACCGTCGGTAATGATGCCCTGTTCAATCAGTTGCTCGGCCCTGGAGGCGGTCATTTCCGCAATCCGCTGACCTTTGCCGTCGAGAATGCCGCTCACATCGGACAGCAGGATAAGATCCGCGCCCAGCGTCGCCGCCAGCGCCGTCGCCGCCTGATCGGCGTTGACGTTCATCAGCTGTCCTTCGTCGGTGACGCCAATCGAGCTCACGACAGGCAGGTAGCCGCCCGCCAGCAGCGTATTGATAAGCGTCGGCGAGCCTGCCTGCGCTTTACCAACGTGGCCCAGTTCTTCATCCAACTGAGTCACCTTCACGCTATCGCCATCGCCAAGGAACAGCCCTACCGAGGAAAGACCATGCTTTTTCGCCCATGCCAGCAGCGTTTTGTTGGCGGTTCCCGCCAGCGCGCCGGTAATGATGTCAATCTGATCGGCAGGCGTTACGCGCAGGCCATTTTTCTTTTTCACCGGCAGATTAAGCTGTTTCATCAGCTCATCCACCACGCAGCCGCCGCCGTGGACGATAACCAGCGGACGCTGGTGTGTTTCGCGGTAATGCACCAGCGCGGTAAACAGGCGCTCCAGCGCTTCTTCGCTATCCAACAACACGCCGCCAAGTTTGATAATCAATGGATTGTTCATCATCACACCTTAAATTAAAGACTGCGTCTCAGCGAAGCCGAAACGAATGTTAGCGCACTGCACGGCCTGCGCTGCCGCGCCTTTCAGCAGGTTATCTTCTGCGGCCACGACGATAATATGTTCATCCTGGACGGCAAAACCGATATCACAGAATGGCAGCCCAACCACATTTTTCAGCGCCGGTACGCCTTTATCGTATAAACGGACCAACGGCTTATTGGCATAGGCCTGCTGGAAGACCTCAGCAACATGCTCTTTACCGACGCCCGGCTTCAGACGGCAGGTAATGGTTTCCAGAATACCGCGTTTAAAATTGCCCAAGTGGGGAGTGAAGATCACCTCTGCGCCCAGATGGGTAGAAATTTCCGGATGATGGCGATGATTGAAAACGCCGTACGGCTGCAGGCTGACTTCGCAGAAGCTATTGCTCATCGCCGCCTTACGCCCGGCGCCGCTAACGCCGCTGGTGGCGTTGATCACCGGCCATTGCTTCAGCTCCAACACACCGGCATCGATCAGCGGTTTTAACGCCAGCTGCGCCGCTGTCGGGTAGCAGCCAGGCACCGCGATCAAATTCGCCTCTTTCAATGCTTCGACGTTCCACTCGGCCAGACCGTAGACCGCCTGTTTGAGCAGGTCCGGATGCTGATGCGTGAAACCGTAGTATTTTTCGTAGAACGCCCCATCGTTGACGCGAAACGCACCGGATAAATCGAACACCACGCAGCCCGCGGCCAAAAACTGCGGCGCCAGATCGTGGCTGACTTCATGCGCGGTGGCGAGGAACACCACATCCGCGCCGGCGCTAAATTCGCTGATATCGGACATCGCCTGCAGCGGCAGGTCGACAATACCTTTCAGTTGCGGATGTATATCGGAAATTAACTTTCCAGCATCATTGCTTTGCGCGGAGACGGTCAAAGCGGTTATGTTCATATGAGGGTGGCGATTTACATAGGCCACCAGCTCTGCGCCGGCATAGCCGCTAGCTCCCACGATCAGCGTATTTAGCATTGGAAGAGCATCTCCTTACATTCGATGGGTTTTATTGCGCTCAACGATATTGTATTTTTATTCACAAATACTGCATGAATATTGATACTATCATGACCAGAGGTGTGTCAACAATGAAAAACAATTTACCGCCCTTTATCGAGATTTACCGCGCATTGATCGCCACACCCTCCATCAGCGCGACCGAAGAAGCGCTGGATCAAAGCAATGAGTCTTTAATCAATTTACTCGGCGGCTGGTTCCGCGATCTGGGCTTTAACGTCGAGATCCAGCCAGTACCGGAGACGCGTAATAAATTCAATATGTTGGCCAGTACCGGCCACGGCGCTGGCGGCCTGCTGCTCGCCGGGCATACCGATACCGTGCCTTTCGACGATGGTCGCTGGACTCGCGACCCGTTTACGCTTACCGAGCACGACAACAAACTCTACGGCCTCGGCACGGCCGATATGAAAGGCTTCTTCGCGTTTATCCTCGATGCCCTGCGCGACGTTGACGTCAGTAAATTGAAAAAACCGCTGTATATTCTGGCCACCGCTGACGAAGAAACCAGCATGGCGGGCGCGCGCTATTTCGCTGAAACCACACAGCTGCGCCCGGACTGCGCCATCATCGGCGAGCCGACCTCGCTGCAGCCGGTGCGGGCGCATAAAGGCCACATTTCAACAGCGGTACGCGTACTGGGCCAGTCCGGCCACTCCAGCGACCCGGCGCGCGGCGTGAACGCTATCGAACTGATGCACGATGCGATTGGCCGCATCATGCAACTGCGCGATGACTTAAAAGAGCGTTACCACTACGCCGCCTTCACCGTGCCTTATCCGACGCTCAACCTGGGCGCCATTCACGGCGGCGATGCATCCAACCGCATCTGCGCCTGCTGCGAGCTGCACATGGATATTCGTCCATTGCCGGGTATGACGCTTAACGACCTGAACGGTCTGCTGGATGAAGCGCTGGCGCCGGTTAGCGAGCGCTGGCCAGGGCGTCTGACGGTCTCTGAGCTGCATCCGCCGATCCCAGGCTATGAATGCCCGCCGGACCACAAGCTGGTCGAAGTGGTTGAAAAACTGCTCGGCGCGCAGACCGAAGTGGTGAACTACTGCACCGAAGCGCCGTTTATCCAGACGCTGTGCCCTACGCTGGTGTTAGGACCGGGCTCCATCAACCAGGCCCACCAGCCGGATGAATATCTGGAGACGCGGTTTATTAAGCCAACGCGCGAGCTCATCACCCAGGTTGTCCATCACTTCTGCTGGCATTAATTGCCGCCGTTTTCCCGCCTTCACGCCCGGAGGCGGGAGAGTGACGATCGTCACACTTCCATAAGTAATGCTTATCCGCCGACCGCTGAGTTAACTTTCGCAAATTATCGCTATTTATTCGTTTGCTGAAGCGATTTCGCAGCAATTGACGCGGGGGTATTTACGTGGCTTTATAAAAGACGGGTTGCTTATCCACTGCTCAATTCACGGAGCGCCGGATATAACAAAATAAAATGAGATGGGGTGTCTGGGGTAACATGAACGAACAATATTCCGCTTTGCGTAGTAATGTCAGTATGCTCGGTAAGGTGCTGGGCGACACCATCAAGGATGCGTTAGGAGAAAACATTCTTGATCGAGTCGAAACTATCCGTAAGTTGTCCAAATCTTCTCGCGCGGGCAATGAAGCCAATCGCCAGGAGCTGCTCACCACGCTGCAAAACTTGTCCAACGACGAGCTGCTGCCGGTGGCGCGCGCCTTTAGCCAGTTTTTGAATCTGGCCAATACCGCTGAGCAATATCACAGCATTTCGCCCAACGGCGAAGCCGCCAGTAATCCGGAAGTTATTGCGCGTACCCTGAGAAAACTCAAAGACCAACCCAATCTCAACGAAGACACCATTAAAAAAGCGGTGGAATCCCTGTCGCTGGAGCTGGTGTTAACCGCTCACCCGACCGAGATCACCCGCCGGACGCTGATCCACAAAATGGTGGAAGTCAACAACTGCCTTAAGCAGTTGGATAACAAAGATATCGCCGACTATGAGCACAATCAGCTGATGCGCCGCCTGCGCCAGCTGATCGCCCAATCCTGGCATACCGATGAAATTCGTAAATACCGCCCTTCTCCGGTCGATGAAGCCAAATGGGGTTTCGCGGTAGTTGAAAACAGCCTGTGGGAAGGCGTGCCGAACTATCTGCGCGAGCTGAACGAACAGCTGGAAGCCAACCTCGGCTACCAGCTACCGGTTGATTTCGTCCCGGTGCGCTTCACCTCCTGGATGGGCGGCGACCGCGACGGCAACCCGAACGTCACCGCCGATATCACCCGCCACGTGCTGTTGCTCAGCCGCTGGAAAGCGACCGATCTGTTCCTGAAAGATATCCAGGTGCTTATCTCCGAGCTGTCGATGGTCGAATGCACCGACGAGCTCCGCGATTTGGCCGGCGCGGAAGGCGCGCAAGAGCCGTATCGTTATCTGATGAAAAAACTGCGTAGCCAACTGATGGAGACCCAGGCCTGGCTGGAAGCGCGTCTGAAAGGGCAAAAACTGCCGAAACCAGCGGGTCTTATCACGCAAAACGAACAGCTGTGGGAACCGCTGTACGCCTGCTATAAATCGCTGCAGGCCTGCGGCATGGGCATCATCGCCAACGGCGAACTGCTCGATACCCTGCGCCGGGTGAAATCTTTCGGCGTACCGCTGGTGCGTATCGATATCCGTCAGGAAAGCACCCGCCACACCGAAGCGCTGGGCGAAATGACCCGCTACCTCGGGATCGGCGATTATGAAAGCTGGTCGGAAGCCGACAAGCAGGCCTTCCTGATCCGTGAACTGAACTCCAAACGCCCGCTGCTGCCACGCCAGTGGGAACCAAGCGAAGAGACTCGCGAAGTCCTCGACACCTGCAAGGTGATCGCCGAAGCGCCGCGCGGCTCGATCGCCGCCTATGTTATCTCGATGGCCAAAACGCCGTCCGACGTGCTGGCGGTTCATCTGCTGCTGAAGGAAGCCGGTATCGGCTTTGCCCTGCCAGTCGCGCCGCTGTTTGAAACGCTCGACGACCTGAACAACGCCAACGACGTCATGACTCAGTTGCTGAATATTGACTGGTATCGCGGCTTTATTCAGGGCAAACAGATGGTCATGATCGGCTACTCCGACTCGGCCAAAGATGCCGGCGTGATGGCCGCCTCCTGGGCTCAGTATCAGGCCCAGGACGCGCTGATCAAAACCTGCGAAAAAGCCGGTATTGAACTGACGCTGTTCCACGGTCGCGGCGGCTCCATCGGTCGCGGCGGCGCTCCGGCCCATGCCGCGCTGCTCTCGCAGCCGCCGGGTAGCCTGAAAGGCGGCCTGCGCGTCACCGAACAGGGCGAGATGATCCGCTTTAAGTACGGCCTGCCGGAAGTGACCATCAGTAGCCTGTCGTTGTACACCAGCGCGATTCTGGAAGCCAACCTGCTGCCGCCGCCGGAACCAAAACCGCAGTGGCGCGAGATCATGGCCGAGCTTTCCGACGTCTCCTGTAAGATGTATCGCGGCTATGTGCGTGAGAACAAAGACTTCGTCCCTTATTTCCGCTCCGCGACCCCGGAACAGGAACTGGGCAAACTGCCGCTTGGCTCGCGCCCGGCAAAACGTCGCCCGACCGGCGGCGTCGAGTCACTGCGCGCTATCCCGTGGATCTTCGCCTGGACCCAGAACCGCCTGATGCTGCCGGCCTGGCTGGGCGCCGGTGCCGCGCTGCAGAAAGTAGTCGAGGGAGGCAAGCAGAGCGAGCTGGAAAGCATGTGCCGCGACTGGCCGTTCTTCTCAACCCGCCTGGGCATGCTGGAGATGGTCTATTCAAAAGCCGACCTGTGGCTGGCGGAGTACTACGATCAGCGGCTGGTGAAACCGGAACTGTGGAAACTCGGCGAAGAGCTGCGTCAGCTGTTAACCGCCGATATCAAAGTGGTGCTGGCCATCGCTAACGACTCCCACCTGATGGCCGACCTGCCGTGGATTGCCGAATCCATCCAGTTGCGTAACATCTATACCGACCCGCTGAACGTCCTGCAGGCCGAACTGCTGCACCGTTCGCGTCAGGCCGAAGAGGCTGGCGAGGAACCGGATGCGCGCGTTGAGCAAGCGCTAATGGTCACCATTGCCGGCGTCGCGGCTGGGATGCGTAATACCGGCTAATCATCGTTTCCCCCGGCCGCCCGGTCGGGGGAATTTTCCATTCATTTTAGTGATGCAACATCTCATCGACGATCTGCTCTTTATGCAGCGCATACGGATAATAGGTCGGCCAGTTATCCATCTCTTTCAGCAAGGCTTCCTGAGATTCATTCCCCATGAAAATATGGAAATGCTGCGATTTGCGCGGGCCAATAATATGGTCGCTGAACTGGACGAATTTCGGCGCTTTGCCATCGCCCTGTTGGCACTCAAACAGGTAGCGAACGCCCTTCTTGCCGGAGGCATATTGCAGGATTTTGTAGCCTGAGTAGCGGTATTTGCAGCTATTAACGGTCTTGCCGACGTGGAACTCTATCACGTCATCTTCGATGCCAATCTGCTCTACGTCGGTGGCATAGCCCTTCTTATAATAGGCGCGATACTCTTCCACGCTCTTGCCGCCGGGCTTTTTCGCTTTTTGTTCCAGAACCGGGTCAAGGTCGCCATTCAGCAGGTACGGATTGACTGACTGCCAGACGCCATCCCAATCGCTCAACGCGCGATCCTTCACATCTTTATCGGCAAAAATGCCTTCGCTGGCCCGGCGTTCCGTTTCAGTTAACGCCGGGCCATGATGATGGCTACCGTGGGCGAATGCCTGAACGCTGGCAAGCGCCATGCCGAAGCCAAACGCGAGCATGGGGATCTTTCGGGTCATTACTCTCTCCTGAGTTGAATATTGATTGCGACAAAATGTTACGATATAACATTTCACAACCGAGAAGCAATAACGACGAGTTCGTGCTTTTACCGCTGGAAAAATGTCCGGTATGATGAACCGCGTGACGTATTTGACGGGGCAATGATGGACAACAGCATCAATCAACTCATTGATTCATTGATAAAAAAAACGAATAACATTGCGGAGGTGCATTTTGCCGGCGCAATGCGACCGCCTGCTGAAGCCGTGATACAGCTCGATTTCCCCCGTCTGAATATCGTCATTGAGGGGCAGTTGCGCGATCTCGCCTTAGGGGAAAACGCCGCGCCGCTGCAGGCGCGCGACGTACTGTATATTGCCGGCGATGGCTGGAACTGGCCGCAGTGGCAGACGCCCTGTCTGCTCTTAAGCATCCTGTTTGGCAAACAGCAGTTGGAATTTACGCTGCAGCGCTGGAACGGAGAAGCGCTAACTCTTGTCCAGAAGATCCAGGTACCACGCCGCGGGCCGCGCGTGGGTTCATTCCTGCTACAGGCGCTAAATGAGATACACATGCAACCGCAGGAGCAGCAAACCGCCCGCTGTATCGTGATTAGTCTGCTCAGCCACTGTACCGATCTGCTGGGTAGCCAGGCGCAAACCTCATCGCGCAGCCAGGCGCTGTTCGAGGCGATCCGCCAGTATATCGATGTCCATTTCGCTGAGCCGCTGAGCCGGGAATCCGTAGCCCAGGAGTTTTATCTCTCTCCCAACTATCTCTCACATCTGTTTCAGAAGTGCGGTCCCATGGGCTTTAACGAATACCTCAATCATATCCGCCTCGAACAGGCGCGCATGCTGCTGAAGGGTCATGATATGAAAGTAAAAGATATCGCCCACGCCTGCGGCTTCGCCGACAGCAATTACTTCTGCCGCCTGTTCCGCAAGAATACTGAACGTTCTCCTTCCGAGTATCGCCGCCAGTACCATAGCCAACTGACGGAAAACCCCTCTGCGCCGTAAAACTAGATTTTTGTAAGTTACTGATTTCCACCTGCAGGCTATTTTAGCCTGGATGCACTACTGCGTGGACAAATGTGATCTAAATCACTCTTAATCGTAATGCGTACATTTATCCAGTTTTTGGCAAAATTGTCATCTGGCGAGCAGGCAAACGGAAGCCGTATCCTTACCTCAACATCATTGAATTACACATCGAGGAATGGTTATGGAACTCTATCTGGACACCGCGAACGTCGCTGAAGTTGAACGTCTGGCCCGTATTTATCCGCTGGCTGGCGTCACCACCAACCCGAGCATCATCGCCGCCGGCAAAACCCCGGTCTGGGACGTGCTGCCTCGCCTGCAAAAAGCCGTCGGCCCGGAAGGTATTCTGTTCGCGCAGACCATGAGTCGCGATGCGCAAGGTATGGTGGCAGAAGCCAAACGCCTGAGTAACGCCGTACCAGGAATCGTGGTTAAGATCCCGGTTACCGCCGAAGGTCTCGCCGCCATCAAACTACTGAAAAAAGAAGGCATCCCGACACTTGGCACCGCCGTCTATAGCGCTTCCCAGGGGCTGCTCGCGGCGCTGGCCGGCGCGAAATACGTCGCGCCGTACGTCAACCGCGTCGACGCCCAGGGCGGTGACGGCATTCGCATGGTGCAAGAACTGCAATCCCTGCTGGAAATGCACGCCCCGGAAAGCAAAGTCCTGGCCGCGAGCTTCAAAACCCCGCGTCAGGCGCTGGATTGCCTGTTAGCCGGCTGTGAAGCTATCACCCTCCCCTTAGACGTAGCGCAACAAATGCTCGGCACCCCTGCGGTAGAGTCAGCCATAGAGAAGTTTGAGCAGGACTGGAATAACGCATTTGGCACGTTGAACCTGTAATCCGATCGTCGGCCGCCAACAGGCGGCTTGCACGGTCATCGCGGAGGAATCGAAATGGATCGCATTATTCAATCACCCGGTAAATACATCCAGGGCGCTGGCGCCATCAAGCGCCTCGGCGAATATCTCAAACCGCTGGCTGAACGCTGGCTAATCATCGGCGACAAGTTCGTTCTCGGCTTCGCCGAAGAGCAGCTGCGTACCAGCCTGAGCGGCGCTGGTCTGGTGGCCGAAATCGCCCCGTTCGGCGGTGAATGTTCGCAAAATGAAATCAACCGCCTGCGCGATATCGCCAGCAGCGCCCAATGCCATGCAGTGCTCGGCATCGGCGGCGGCAAGACGCTGGATACCGCGAAAGCGCTGGCTCACTATATGCACCTGCCGGTGGTCGTGGCACCGACCATCGCCTCCACCGATGCGCCGTGCAGCGCGTTGTCTGTTATCTATACCGACGATGGCGAATTCGAAAGCTATCTGATGCTGCCGCATAACCCGAACATGGTGGTTGTCGATACGCAGATCGTCGCAGGCGCGCCAGCTCGCCTGCTGGCCGCCGGGATTGGCGATGCGCTGGCGACCTGGTTTGAAGCCCGCGCCTGCTCGCGCAGCGGCGCGACTACAATGGCGGGTGGTAAATGCACCCAGGCGGCGCTGGCGCTGGCGGAGCTATGCTACAACACGCTGGTTGAAGAAGGCGAAAAGGCGATGCTTGCCGCCGAGCAGCATGTAGTTACCCCAGCGCTCGAACGGGTGATCGAAGCCAACACCTACCTGAGCGGCGTCGGCTTTGAGAGCGGCGGGCTGGCGGCGGCGCACGCGATTCACAATGGCCTGACCGCCATCCCGGACGCCCATCACTTCTACCACGGCGAAAAGGTCGCATTTGGTACCCTGACGCAGCTGGTGCTGGAAAACGCGCCGGTGGAAGAAATTGAGACCGCTGCGGCGCTTTGTCACAGCGTCGGTCTGCCCATCACGCTGGCGCAGCTCGATATTAAAGGCGATATCCCGGCCAAAATGCGCACGGTCGCGGAAGCCGCCTGCGCCGAAGGCGAAACTATCCACAATATGCCGGGCGGCGCTAGCGCCGACCAGGTGTATGCCGCGCTGTTGGTGGCCGACCAATATGGACAGCGTTTCCTGCAAGAGTGGGAATAACCTTTCCCGTTACGCCCGGCGTCAGCCGGGTGTGTTCTTTTATGTTCCTTTGATCGCCGATTGCCAGCACACGGGATGTGTTTTATAGTGCGTTTTTCCTTTGGGCAAATCGTTGTTATGCAATCATCAGACAGAAGAATGAGCATTTACGCCATTCTGCAACAGGACAAAAAAGTCGTTGTAAACGAACTGGCCGAGAAGTTCGGCGTCACCAAAATGACTATCCGCCGGGATCTGTCATTCTTCGAAAAACAGGGAATCGTCAAAACGACCTATGGCGGCGCCTACCTGACCAGCGGCGCCAGCGTCGAGCCAAGTTTTCAGCTTAAATCCGTGCAGATGGTTGACGATAAACACCTGATTGGCCGTAAAGCGGCAGAGCTGGTTGAGGACGGCGACACTATCATCATTGACTGCGGGACCACGCTGCTGGCGCTAGCGCAATCTATTTTCGATAAAAAAATCATGGTGATCACTAACTCAGTACCGGTACTGAATCTGCTAAAAGGAAGAAAAAACATCAAGTTAATCGTCGCTCCGGGAGAATATGAAGATGATACCCAGGGGATGATCTCGTTCAGTACCGCGGAGTTTTTTAGCACCATTCATGCCGATAAGGTCTTTATCAGCACCCAGGGTATTAACCACCACGGCGAGCTAACGGTCCCTAAAATGACCGATGCCCACGTCAAGCGAGCGCTGCTGCGCGCCGGACGGCAAAAAATCCTCCTCGCCGATAAAAGTAAATTCGAGCAAACTTTCCTTGCCGGCCATGCCCGACTGGACGATTTTGACATCGTTATCAGTCAGGATGGCCTCCCAGCCGATATCCTCTCCCTGCTTACTGCGCAAAAAACCGAACTGTTGCTGGCCGACAGCGCAGCATAACTTCACGCCCGGCAACGGGCGTCTGTGCTTTTCCGTTTTTTCTAAATGTTCTTTTTAGATTTATTAATGATAAATAGAACACAAAAGATCATAAATGAATTGACAAAAGAACACCTCAAGCGTGGAATAGGGATACCCCCTCCAGAATTGAGGTCTTTATGAACGGATTACTGAGCTTCAAACCTACCAACGACGATTGCGACTTCGCGCGTATCGCTAAAAAACAGGATCAGATGTTCCATCGCGTGGCGACGCTATGCCCGGAACGAGCAGAGATCATCACCGAGTCGTTTAAACGCTCCGAAGGCCAGTCCATTGTGATTCGCCGGGCTTTGGCGTTAGCCGATATTCTGGAGAAAATGACCATCTATATCGAACCGGATATGCTGATTGTCGGCAACCAGGCGAGCGCCAATTTTGCCGCGCCGGTGTTCCCGGAATACTCCTTTAACTGGGTTATCGATGAACTGGACGAATTTGATAAGCGTTCCGGTGATAGCTTCCGCGTGTCCGAATCCACCAAAGCCCGCTTGCGTACCCTGCAGGATTACTGGCAAGGAAAAACCCATCAGGATGAAGTGCTTGCCAACCTACCGCAAATTAACCGTCTGGCGGAAAAACAGGGCGTGCTGCACCGCGGCGGCATCAGCATGTCCGGCGACGGCCATATCATTCCGAACCATGATTTCGTACTGGAAGTTGGCTATGGCGGTATGCGCGATATCGCCAAACAGCACCTGGAAAATGACGACAACCTGACCGACGAGCAAAAAGATTTCTATCAGGCGGTCATTATTACCATGGAGGCCGCGCTTAAATACTGCAAACGCTTCTCCGCGCTTGCTAAAACCGAAGCGGCAAGAGTGTCCGATGCTAAACGCCGCGACGAACTGCTGGCCATGAGCGACATGTTCGCCCATCTGATGGAAGGCAAAGCCCGTAGCTTCTATGAAGCCGTGGAAACCGTCTACCTTACCCATTTGCTGATGATGATTGAAAGCAACGGCCACTCTTTCTCCTTCGGCCGCTTCGACCAGTACGTCTGGCCGTATTACGAAGCCGATATCAAAGCCGGGAAAATCAGCAAAGAAAAGGCGCTGGAGATCCTGACCCACTTCTTCATCATGACCAACAGCCTGAACAAAGTACGCCCGTGGGGCCATACTCAGTTCAGCGGGGGCTATCCGCTCTATTCCAACCTGATGGTTGGCGGCATGAAGCCTGACGGCAGCGACGGTACCAACGATCTTTCCTATCTGTCGCTGGAAGCCATGGCGCTAACCGGCCTGCCGGAACCAAACCTCAGCGTTCGTTTCTCAAAAGATACCCCGCATTCGCTGATGCAGGATGCCGCAAAGCTCATTCGTAAAGGCTTCGGTATGCCGTCGATCTTCTGCGACGAAGTGGTTATCCCTGCCATGATGACGCTGGGCCTGACGGAAGAAGTCGCCCGCGAATATGCTTCAATGGGTTGCGTAGAAACCGCGATCCCAGGCCGCTGGGGGCACCGCGCCACCGGCATGACCTATGTGAATTTCGGCAAGATCCTTGAGCTGGTGATGAACAACGGCTGCGATCCGGCGACCGGCGTGCAGTTAGTGAAAATCAACGGTAAAGAAGGCCGCGAAATAAACTACCAGTCTTACGATGAAGTATGGGCGGCGTGGAACCAGCTGCTGGAGTTCTACTCCGATCTGGCGGTAGATTGCGATCTGGTCTGCGACCGGGCGCTGAAATACCACGATGCCGATGCCTTTGCCTCCGCCACGATTAACTGCTCACTGGAACGCGGTAAAACGTTGAAAAACGGCGGCGCGGAATATGACTTCGTGAGTTCCTCCAACATTGGCCCTTCCGTGGTCGGCGATAGCCTGGCGGCAGTGAAAAAACTGGTCTTCGACGATAAAGTCCTGACGCTTCAACAGCTACGTGACGCCATGGATAGCAACTTTGAAGGTCTGGAAGGCGCGCGCGTACGCAAACTGTGCCGCAATGCGCCGAAGTTTGGTAACGATATCGACTATGTCGACCATATCGTCGCCGATGTCTTCGAGTCCTATCTCAAACTGCTGCCAAAATACAAAACCGATCGCTATGGTAAGGGGCCAAAAGGCTGCGGTTATACCATGTCGACCTCTAATATTACTTCATACGTGCCGAATGGTTTTGACGTCGGCGCCACGCCGGATGGTCGCCTGGCGACGCTGCCGCTGAACGAAGGCGCCTCTCCGTGTCTCGGCGCGGATAAAGAAGGCCCGACGGCGGTCATTAACTCGGTTGCGAAACTGCCGAACCAGAAAATCGCCGGCGGCCAGCTGCTGAATATGAAGTTCACGCCAAGCGCGCTGGAAGGCGACGACAATCTGGAGAAATTTACCGCCTTTATGGAAGCCAGTCGTGAGAAAAACATCTTCCATAATCAGTTCAACATCATTGATTCCAATATTCTGCGCGCCGCAAAGGCGAATCCGCAGGATTACCCGAATCTGATGGTGCGCGTTGCCGGGTATTGCGCGCTGTTCTCAACGCTGATGCCGGAAGCGCAGGATGCGATTATCGCGCGCACCGAACTGAGCTGGTAAGAGAGAAACGCGATGAGAACTGGCCTGATTTCCCGAATTCAACGTTATTCCACCAAAGATGGCCCAGGAATACGCAGCACCGTCTTTATGCAGCAGTGCAACCTGCGCTGCCAGTGGTGCGCGAATCCGGAAACCATCGGGCCAGGCCATAACGTTTTCTGGTTTAAAGAACGCTGCCGCCAGTGCGGTACCTGCGTACAGGCGGCGAACAACCACGCCATTACCCTTGCTGAACCGGGCAATGGCGTCAATATAGACCGTAGAAATTGCAGCAATCTCCTGGATATGGTCGATCTCTGTCCCTACGACGGCTATGAAAAAATCGCTAAAGAGATGACCTCGCACCAGTTGGCGGAATTACTACTGCGCGACAAGACATTTTACGACTCAAGCACTGGCGGCGTGACCTTTTCCGGCGGCGAGCCGGCGCTGCAGGCGGAGTTCGTCAAAGAAACAGCGCAAATATTGAAAGCGCAGGGCGTACACGTATGTCTCGATACTGCAGGCAATATCCGCTGGGAAAAGCTGCGCCCGCTGATTGAAACGGTCGATCTGTTCTCTTACGACTTTAAAGCTTTCAACCCCGAGACTCATCTTGCCTGTACCGGCGTAGACAATCGGCGGATCCTCGATAATGCCAAAGCGATCGCCGCTATGGGCAAGCCGATCCTCGCGCGAATGGTGATCGTGCCGACGCGTAACGACGATCCTGAGGATATTCGCCAGCGTCTCGACTTTATTCGTAAACTCGGTCCGGCGGTTTTACAGGTTGATATTCTCGAATACCATATTTATGGCATCGGGAAATATCAAAAGCTTGGTATGCCCTATTTTCTACACAACATTCCGACATGCCAACGCGACGTAACAGAACAAATTAAACAATACGCTGAAGATATTGGATTAAAAGCCACCATTGGCGGTTAAGGATTAACATGTTGAACTTTATTATTACCGACACCTACGAAAAAATGAGCGCCCTGGCAGCACAACATATTGCCCAGGAGCTGAATAAAAAACCGGATTTAGTAATGGCCTTACCGACTGGCGGAACCCCCGTCGGCCTCCTGGCCGAAATGAGCCGAATGGCGAAAGATGGCGAAGCAGATTTCTCCTGCGCCCTCTCGTTTAATATCGACGAATATATCCCGCTGGCCAAAAACGATCCGCAAAGTTATTATTACTTCCTGCAACAGCACTTTTATCAGCATGCCAACATGGCTGAAGAAAATACCTTCGTACCGGATATTCTGGCGCCCGACCTGCAGGCCGAATGCGCTCGCTACGAACGCCTGATTCAAAGCCATGGCGATTTCGATATTACCGTTCTCGGCATCGGTCACGATGGTCATATTGGTTTCAATGAACCCCATGCTACCCATAGCCCGGTATGCCATATCATCGACCTTAACGAAGAGACCATTGCGGCGAACGCCCGCTTCTTCGCCAGCCAGGACGAAGTCCCCCGGCAGGCTATCACTTTGGGCATGGGCACCATCTTGCGCAGCAAAAAGATCGTGCTGATTGCCAACGGTAAATCAAAAGCGGAAATTATCAAGCAGTTGCACCAATGCACACGCATCGATCCGCAATTCCCCGCCTCCTTCTTACTGATGCATGCGGACGTCACCATCATATGCGACCGTGACGCGGCATCGCTTATCAGCGCTTAAAGGTGAGCATATGATAATCCAGAGTGAACGAGTGTGGCTTGCCGGGGGTTTTTACCCGGCGCAAATAACCATTGAAAATGGGCTTATCGGCGCGATCACACCCGGTCTTAGCCCCCGTGTGGATAAGAATTACGGGGCGCGGCGCATTATACCAGGCCTTATCGATAGCCATGCGCACGGCGCCTGGGATTACGATACCAACGAAAACGACCCACAGGGGCTACGCCGCTGGGCCTCCCGACTGCCGGAAGAAGGCGTCACCGCCTTTTGCCCGACTACCGTTACCGATGAAAACGCGACGCTACTGGCGGCGCTGGACAATATTTCCCGCGTCATGGACGAAGGATATAGCGGCGCGGAAATTCTGGGCATCCATCTCGAAGGCCCGTTCCTGAGCCAACTTTACCGCGGCGCGCAGCCGGAAAAACAGATTCGCCCTGCCGACGTCACCCAGTTTCAGGCTTTCGAAAAGGCGGCGCGCGACCACATTATCGCCATTACCCTTGCCCCGGAAGAAGACCATCAATTTGCGCTGACCCGCTACTGCGCGCAGAAAGGGATTGTGGTCAATATGGGCCATTCGGATGCTTCTTTCGAGCAGGCGCTGGCGGCGGTCGCCAACGGCGCTAAAAATGTCACCCATGTCTATAACGGCATGGCGAAATACGTCAATCGCGAGCCCGGCCTGCTTGGCGCCGCCCTGAATCTTGATGGCCTGTACGGCGAGGTGATTGCCGACGGTATCTTTGTCAGCCTGGTTTCCGCCGCCCACCTTTATCGCAGCAAAAATGATAATGACATCATCATGATAAGCGACTCGATGAAGGCGAAAGGTTGTCCTCCGGGGCGCTATATGTTCGGCGGAGAGCCAATGGTACTTGGCGATGATGGCGCAACCAGACGGGATAACGGCGTCCTGGTCGGCAGCACGCTACAGCTCAATCGCGGCTTATATAATATGGTCGAAAGAGCAATGGTGCCGTTTAGCGCGGCGTTAAAATCCTGCACCATTAATCCGGCACGGTTATTAGGTTTTGACAGTCGAAAAGGGAAATTACAGCGCGGATACGATGCCGATATTGTTGTCCTTGAAGATAATTATCAGGTGAATACAACCTATTGTCGCGGTACGGTAGCCTGGTCAATAAGTTAATTAATTCACCTCCGTATCATTTAACAATGGCGGTTATTGAAAAATAACCGCTGCTTTGTTATTTCTTCTATTTATTAATACCCCAAGTCCTTTTTAATATTTATTAAAATGCGACCTGGCTAACATTAAACACCTCCTGAAATCCCTTAAAAATAACCCACAATAAAAATAAGACTGCTTAATCTTAACTGCCCATCGTTATACAGGTCAGTCGCTTTATTACATGCGGCTTCAGGATTTATTATTTTAAGGGAATTCATATGAATATTTTGGGTTATCTACAAAAAGTCGGCCGGGCATTGATGGTGCCCGTCGCTACTTTACCTGCCGCCGCTATTTTAATGGGCATCGGTTACTGGATCGATCCCAACGGCTGGGGTAGTTCTAACGCGCTGGCCGCACTATGTATTCAGTCCGGTGCGGCCATTATCGATAATATGGGCGTCCTGTTTGCCGTCGGGGTAGCTTACGGCATGTCGAAAGATAAAGATGGCGCCGCCGCGCTGGCCGGGTTTGTCGGCTTTCTGGTATTAACCACGCTCTGTTCGCCGGCAGCTGTCGCCATGATCCAGCAGATCCCAATCGAGCAGGTGCCTGCGGCCTTTGCGAAGATTAAAAATCAGTTTATCGGCATCATGGTCGGCATTATTTCAGCGGAACTCTATAACCGCTTTAGCAGCACGGAGTTACCGAAAGCGCTCTCGTTCTTCAGCGGACGCCGACTGGTGCCGATCCTCACTTCATTCACCATGATTGTGGTGGCGTTTGTCCTGATGTTTATCTGGCCGGTGGTCTTTAGCGGGCTGGTCAGCTTCGGTGAACATATCCAAAAACTGGGCTCACTGGGTGCGGGTATCTATGCTTTTTTCAACCGCTTGCTCATCCCGGTCGGCCTGCATCACGCCCTGAACTCGGTATTCTGGTTCGACGTCGCCGGGATTAACGACATCCCGAATTTCCTTGGCGGCGCGCAGTCCATCGCCTCCGGTAAAGCGGTGGTTGGCATCACCGGTCGTTATCAGGCGGGCTTTTTCCCGGTCATGATGTTCGGCCTGCCGGGCGCGGCATTAGCGATGTACCAATGCGCCCGCGCGGAAAATAAAGCGAAGGTGATGGGTATTATGATGGCTGGCGCGTTCGCTGCCTTCTTCACCGGCATTACCGAACCGCTGGAATTTTCCTTCATGTTCGTGGCCCCGGCGCTATACGTCATCCACGCCTTTTTAACCGGTGTTTCCGTCTTCATCGCCGCCAGCATGCACTGGATTGCCGGATTCGGCTTCAGCGCCGGTCTGGTCGATATGGTACTGGCATCGCGCAACCCGCTGGCCACCCACTGGTATCTGCTCATTCCCATGGGGCTGGCGTACTTCGCGATTTATTATCTGGTCTTCCGCTTCACCATCACCCGCTTCAACCTGCTAACGCCGGGCCGCGAACTGGCCATTGCCGGCAGCGCCGCCGACGGCGAAGATGTGAACCTGAGCGCCGCCAAACAGCAGGATATCAGCGCGCTGGCGCGCCAGTACATTGCCGCTATCGGCGGTTCCGATAATCTCACCAATATCGACGCCTGCATCACCCGCCTGCGCCTTGGCGTTAAGGATGCGACACTGGTCGATGAAGCGCTGGCCCGCCGCCTGGGCGCCAGCGGGGTCATTCGCCTCAACGCCAGCAACGTGCAGATAATCGTTGGCTTCGTGGCGGAAAAAATCGCCACCGCCATGAAAACCGCGGGTCATGTCGATGCCGCGCAGGCGCTGCCCAATGCGGCCGTACCGGCCAACACGAGTCCACGCAAGGCAGCAAATGCATTGCGAGTTATCGAGCTCGTCGCCCCGGTGAGCGGCGAGCTGGTCGCGCTGGAGCAAGTCCCTGACGAAGCTTTCGCCAGCGGCGCCGTTGGCGGTGGTGTCGCCATCCTGCCGGCCAGCAACATTGTGGTTTCACCCGCGGCGGGTACTCTCATCAAGATTTTCAACACCGATCATGCCTTCTGTCTTGAGACCGAAGACGGCGCTGAGATCGTGGTGCATATGGGGATTGATACCGTTGCGCTGGCGGGTCAGGGCTTTACCCGCCTGGCGGAAGAAGGCGCTACCGTTGTCGCAGGTCAGCCGATTCTCGAAATGGATCTCGTGTACCTCGAAGCTAACGTGCGTTCGATGGTTAGCCCGGTGCTCTGCAGCAATATAGAGGAGTTCGCGCAGCTGGAAATCAAAGCGCACGATCAGGTGAAAGCGGGTGAACCGCTGTACAACATTAAGGGATAAGATTGATCGACGGTGTGGCCGCGCCATGCGGCCACATGTGACGATTATTTTGCCGCCGTCGCCGGCCGATCAACGTGTTGCCCATGAGCGTGGCGCTTTTTAAGGCTGATAATCGCCAGCGCCGCGACAATCAGCACAATGCCGCCGCCTTCCACCAGCCCCGGATTTTCACCCAGCAGCCACCAGGAAAACAGCACGCCGCAGACCGGCACCGCCAGCGTACTCAGGCCGGCGACGCTGGCAGGCAGGTTACGCAGGACATACAGCCACAGACTCCAGGCCACCGCCGTGGCCAGAATCGCGCTATAGCCCAATGCCCAGAAAACCCCAGGCTGCCAGTCAATACTGCGCTGCGGCACCAGCCACGCCACCACGCTCATCACCAGCGCGGCATACAGCATCTGCCAGGCGGTTAACGACAGTAAATCGAGGCGCGGATAGCGGCGATACATGCGTTTGGCGACAATCGCGCTCGCCCCCCAACTGATACCGGAGAGGATCGCCAGCAGCGCGCTTTTCATCGAGGAGAAATCCAACTGCCACGGCTGCAGCACCAGCAGTAGACCACACGCCGCCAGGACGATAGCGGCATACTGCAGCCGCCGCATGCGCTCGCCTAAAAACAGCGCCGCCATGATCACCACCCAGAACGGCATGGTGTAGCTGAGAATAGCGACTTTACCGGCGCCGCCGCTCATCAGCGCCCACTGCGCCAGGCCGACCATGCCGCAGGTTTGCAGCAGCGCAATCGCCAGGGTATAGCCAAACGGCGTCGGCCGCATGCCGCGCCCGCGCAGCGCCAGCACCGCCATCAGTACAATCGCGCCGAAGATACAGCGCAGCGCGGTAAAATCGAAGGCGCCGATATAGAGCGTTACCTGTTTCATCGCAATCCAGCTGTAGCTCCAGATAAGCGTCAGCAGGACGAGGCCGCAACCGGCCAGGAGATTGCTGTTCCTTGCAACCGTCATAACTTCTCCACCGTCATGATTTTTGCGGGCACTATACTCGCTTTGGCGGAAGGTTGCTTAAAGGCAGAGCGCACTTTTCGTGCTAAAAAAGGGGGCGGTGAATTGCAGTTCACCGCCCCGATAAGGATGAAACAAGAGGTAAAGCAGGTGATTACGCCGGACGCACGCCCAGGGTATGACAGATGGCGTAGCTCATTTCGGCGCGATTCAGGGTATAGAAGTGGAAATCTTTTACCCCTTCCCGGCTTAAAATTTTCACCATGTCCATGGCGATATTCGCCCCTACTAGCTGGCGCGTTTCGGCATCGTTATCCAGCCCTTCGAACATTTTCGACATCCAGGTTGGGATACGCACGTTCGTCATATCGGCAAATTTCTTCGCCTGTTTAAAGTTGGAGACCGGCAGAATGCCCGGAATGATTTCCACGTCGATACCGGCGGAGACGCAGCGGTCGCGAAAACGCAGGTAGCTTTCGACATCAAAAAAGAACTGAGTGATCGCGCGATTAGCGCCCGCTTCTACTTTACGTTTCAGGTTCAATAAGTCGGCCTGCGCGCTTTTGGCTTCCGGATGCACTTCCGGATAGGCGGCGACGGAGATGTCAAAATCACCGACGTCTTTTAGCAGCGTCACCAGGTCGGCGGCGTACATCTCCGGCTTGCCGCTACCCGGCGGCAGGTCACCGCGCAGCGCGACGATATGGCGGATACCGTTGTTCCAGTAATCCTGGGCAATCGCGCGCAGTTCATCGCGGCTGGCGTCGATACAGGTCAGGTGCGGCGCCGCTTCCAGACCGGTGCGGTCTTTAATGCCTTTGATAATGCTATGAGTGCGGTCGCGCTCGCCGGAGTTCGCCCCGTAGGTGACGGAAACAAACTTCGGCTTCAGGCTGCTTAAGCGATCGATGGATTTCCACAGGGTTTGCTCCATTTCACTGGTACGCGGCGGAAAGAATTCAAAGGACACATTAATCTGGCCCTGGACTTCCGCCAGGCTCTGATTCAGGGCTTCCCGCTGATTGGCGTGAAAAAAGCTCATACCTTACCTCATCAATCGCATTATATTTATCAGTCGTGTTGCGAACTTCTATACGTTTAGACGTCCAGATGTAAAAATGACGGAAAAGCGTGCGGGCGTCAATAGAAAAATCTGCGTAAACAGTGAGGAATTTTCAGTCAAAGTGAAAAAAGTTCATCTCGCGTCAGGCCAGGCGCGCCCTGGCGTTGTTTTCAGATTTTGTCCGCAGCGTAATTTGAAGTAGTTCAAAAAATCGCACATCTCCCCCCCTGGCATAACGATTACTATTGCAGCAACGTCAACCTTGATCCACAGTGAGTAGAACGTTCTACTAGAACGTTCTACTTAACACGTTTTCGCCAATAATATCTATTCGGGGTAATCAGCATGAGTCTGTGGTCAGGGTTCATAAAATCATTATCAAAACTGTCGATGATCGGCCGCGCCTTGATGCTGCCGATTTCGCTCCTCCCGGCCGCCGGCCTGTTATTGGCCTTCGGGGATAAATTCCATTTACCGCTGATGATGAATGCCGGCGGTATTATTTTCGATAACCTGCCGATGCTCTTCGCTATCGGCTCCGCGGTCGGCCTCGCGTCGGAATCCGGCATCGCCGCGCTATCGGCAGCGGTCTCGGTCTTCGTCACCAACATTACCATCGGTACCGTACTCGGCATTACGCCGGAAATGGCCGCTCAGGGCGGCAAATACGCGATGGTGGTCGGCATCCCGACGTTGCAGATGGGGGTTTTCGGCGGGCTTATCTGCGGGATACTCTCCGCCTGGTGCTACAACCGCTTTCACACGCTGCAATTGCCGGAATTCCTCGGTTTCTTTTCCGGTAAGCGTTTTGTGGCGATCGCCACCGCCTTCCTGTCGTTTATCCTCGGCCTGTTGCTACCTTACGTCTGGCAGCATATCCAGGCCGGTATTGATTCCTTGTCGATGGTGATTAACGGCGATAACCAGGCCGCCTCCACCTTCATTTTCGGCCTCGTTGAACGCGCGCTAATCCCGCTTGGCCTGCACCACATCTGGTACCCTTCCTTCTGGTACTCCTTCGGCGATTACACCACTCAGGCGGGCCAGATGATCCACGGCGACCAGACCATCTGGTTTAAAATGCTGGAAGAAGGGGTGAAATCTTTTAGCACCGATAGCTATCAAAACGCGGGCAAATTTATGCAGGGTGAATTCCCGCTGATGTTGTTCGCTCTGCCGGCCGCCTGTCTGGCGATGTATCACGAAGCGCACACTAAAAATAAAAAAATCGCGGCCGGTATTCTGTTCTCCGCCGCGCTGACCTGCTTCCTGACCGGCATCACCGAACCCGTCGAATTCACCTTTATCTTCGTGGCGCCGATTCTGTACGTCTTTAACGCCATTATGGCGGGGCTCTCGTACATGACCATGTACCTGCTGCACGCGCATATTGCCAAGTCGTTCTCCGCCGGACTTATCGACTATATCTCCTTCGGTATTCTGCCTTCCATGAACGGCTATCAGACAAACTTCCTCAGCGCGGTGATTGTTGGCGTGCCGATGGCGCTGATTTATTATTTCACCTTCCGTTTCGTGATCCGCCGCTTCGATGTAAAAACGCCGGGACGTACCGATATCACCGTAACGGCCAATGATAAAACCGACGCCGAACTGGCAACTGAAATTGTCAGCTTACTCGGCGGTTCACAGAATATTGACTCGGTGGGCGCCTGCATCACCCGTCTGCGTCTGGAGGTTGCCGAACGCGAGGCGGTAGATAAAGACGGCCTCAACAGTATCGGCGCGCGCGGCGTAGTCTTCGTCGGTGATAACGGTATCCAGATAATTTTTGGCGCCAGGGCGCAATTTATCGCTCAAACCATGTCGGGGATGATTGGCAAATAACCAGAAGATGTTATGGTGTGGAAGATCGCTTGTCTCAGAGAAGCGATCTTCTGCTATCTGACTGTCATACAACAGTTTTCATGGAGCGATTTTGAAGAAAGTCAGCATTATAGATGTGGCGAAACTGGCCGGCGTTTCCGTTTCTACGGTCTCGCTGGTATTACGTCAGAAGGGAAAAATTTCCGACGCCACCATCGAAAAAGTCAATGCTGCCATCCAGGAGCTCGGCTATGTGCATAACGTCGCCGCCGCCAACCTTCGCGCCAACACCACCAATCTAATCGGCCTGATTCTTCGCGACTTCAACGACAGTTTTTCCATCAAAGTGATGGCCAACATCGTGCAGGAACTGGAGAAACAGGGCTATATGGTATTTCTCGGCCAGCCGCTTAACGATAGCGACTATCTGGATCGCTGCCTGCTGTCGTTTAAACAACAGGGCGTCGCCGGCGTGATTTATCTTGATGCCGATACCACCCGCGATACGCTGCCTGCAGCGCTGCTGCAATGTCCCCTGCCTCTGGTGACGGTCTCGCAAACGCCGTTAACCGGCAACCGCGATCAGGTGGTCCGCGATAATCGTCAGGCCGCCAGCATCGCCGCGCGTTATCTGATAGAGCGTGGTCATCGCTATATTGCCTACATCGGCGGTCAGGAAGACGATCTTATTCGTCAGCAGCGGTTGCTCGGCTTTTACAGCACGCTGGAGAAAAACGGCATGACGGTACGCGAAGAGTTTGCGCCCGCCTGTCACGACAATACCCAAGCCGCCAGTATCGCCACTCGTCAGTTACTGGAAAAGAATAATGCCATTACCGCGCTGCTCTGCCATTCACCGGATGCGATGATTGGCTGCCTCAATGGTATTCATCAGGTAGGACGAACGGTGGGAAAAGACGTCTTTCTTACCCAACAAGTGGCGCTGGTGGGCTTCGAAGATATGATGCATGTGAATTTGACTTCGCCATCTTTTACCTATGTCTCTTCCGCCAGCGAAGAGACCGGCCGTCAGGCCGCCGCGTTAATTATCCGCAAGATCAAAGAACCGGCTCTCCCTACCCAGCGTATTACCCTTTCCGGACAACTGGTGACGCGGGAGTCAGCATAATGAAGGCCGGCCCAGCGGGCCGGCCTGACAGATTACAGCAGCTGCGCCAGACGATTGATATCTGACTGAATGGCCCCGGCGGTAACATCGCGGCCTGCGCCTGGCCCACGAATCACCATTGGGTTATCGCGGTACCAGCGACTCTCGATGGCAAAGACGTTATCACACGGCAAAAGCGCCGCCAGCGGATGTTCCTGACGCACTGCTTCTACTCCGACGCGCGCTTTACCGTTGGCATCAAAACGCGCCACGTAACGCAACACCAGCCCCATTTCACGGGCGGCTTCAAGGCGCTGCAGCATCTGTTCATTCAGCTCTTCGCCGTTCTCAAAGAAGTGGTCAACCGAGCCCTCTTCGCAATGCGCCGGAACCAGCGATTCCACGCGCACCTGATCCGGCTCGATATTGTAACCAGCTTCGCGCGCCAGGATCACCAGCTTGCGCATCACGTCTTTACCCGACAGGTCAACGCGCGGGTCTGGTTCGGTCAGCCCTTGCTGCCAGGCCTGATCCACCAGTTCGGTAAATGGCACCGTGCCGTCAAACTGCAGGAACAGCCAGGAGAGCGTACCGGAGAAGATACCGCTCAGCCCCAGGATGGTATCGCCGCTGTCGATAAGATCGCGCACAGTATGGTTAACCGGCAAGCCTGCGCCGACGGTGGCGTTATACAACCAGTGGCGGCCGGTCTTTTCAAAGGCGTCGTGGATTTGGCGATATTTATCGCTGCTGCTGGCGCCCGCCAGCTTATTGGCGCTGATCACGTGGAAACCGTGGCTGGCGAAATCCAGATACTGATCGGCCAGCTGTTCGCTGGCGGTCACGTCCAGCACCACTAAATCATCATAAGGGTGCGCGCGCATCCACAGGAATAGCGACTCTTCATCCTGCTCGACCGCTTCATCTTCAAAGAATGCCAATGCGCGGCTGGCATCCAGACCTTCATAGTTCAGCAGGCTACGGCGGCTATCCACCACACCGGCCAGCAGGAACTCAAAGCCAGTGCGGGCGGAAAGCGTGCTCTGCTCGCGCGCGAACAACTCCAGCCAGCGGGAGCCGATATTGCCTTTGCCGAACAGCACCAGACCGATGCGTTTTTCAGCGCGGAACACGGAGTGATGCAGTCCCTGAATCAGGCTCTCGGTTGGGCCGGCGCGCAGCACCGCCACCAGGCTGATGCCCTCTTCCGATTGCCAGGTAAACTCTACCGGCTGCCCTTTCAATTGCTGCCAGAAACGGTGGCAATGCAGCGGATTGCGGGTCACGCCCGCGCCGACCATCGCCACCAGCGCCAGCTTCTGACGCAGACGCAGCTCGCCCGGCAGACCCGCCTCGTCCAGCAGCTTCAGCGCGCTGTCGGCCACTTCAGAGGTGTAGCAGAACTGCAGCAGCTTACGGTCGGCATGCACGCCCACCGCCAGCGGGCGCAGCTGCGCGCGTTTGAAAATCTGATCCAGCTCTTTATGCGCCAGTTTGAAATCCTGACCGGCCGGCACCTGGAATTCAATCAGGCAGACGTCGTCGTGACTGGTGACGATACGCGCGCCGGTGCCGGATGCCAGCACGCGCTCAATGCGCGTCGAACCCTGGTCCGGAGTGTAGCTACAGCGCAGCTGTAAATCGATATCGCTACCAGAAACCGGCTGTAGCGTACGCGCGTGCAGCACCGGCGCCGCCAGGCGAGCCAGCTCGCTGGCTTCATCAAGACGCAGCAGCGGCAGCAGGCACGCATCTTTCACTTTACGCGGGTCGGCGCTATAAACCCCGGCCACGTCGCTCCAGATGGTGACGCGGGAAACACCGGCCAACGCGCCGATTTGGGTGGCGGAGTAGTCGGAACCGTTACGGCCCAGCAGTACGGTTTCCCCGGCATTGTTACGGGCGATAAAGCCGGTCACCACCAGCCGTTTGTTGGGGTGCTGCGCCATCAACTGTTGTAACAGCGGGTAGGATAAGCCTTCATCAACCTGCGGCTGCGCGGCGCGTTCCGCGCGCAGGAAAGCGCGCGCGTCCAGCCAGGCGGCTTCAACGCCAAGGTGGTTTAGTACCGCCGCCATCAGGCGCGCGGACCACACTTCGCCGTGGCCGACGACTTCGGCATATACCGCATCGGTGACGCCGCTATCCAGCAGGCCCGCCAGACGCTCAAGATCGTGAATAAACGTCGCGATCAGCGCGTCGGCGGCGTCCGCCGGCAGCAGGCCGGCGATCAGGTCCATTTGATAGCGACGCAGCGCTTGTTGCACCTGATGCGCAGAAAGACGATCGGTCTGGCTTAGCTGCAGCCAGCTAATCAGCTGGTTGGTGGTGCTACCGGCGGCAGAGACGACCATCATATCGCCTGCCTGCGCGTAGTCGGTCATGATCCCGGCGACGCGCAGGTAACATTTCGCATCCGCTAAACTACTCCCACCAAATTTGTGCAGCTGACGACCCTTCGCCCCTGCCTGCGCAATCACACTCATCTTTATTCCTCGTTTGCTGCCCGGAAGCCATTTTCCAGGTCGGCAATTAAATCTTCACCATCTTCAATACCGGTCGAAATACGCAGGAGCGTTTCCGAGATCCCTGCCGCCGCACGCGCTTCCGGCGCCATGCCCGCATGCGTCATCGTCGCCGCATGGGAAATCAGGCTCTCAACGCCCCCCAACGATTCCGCCAGCGTAAATAGCGATAAACCGCTCAAGAAGCGACGCAGCGTCTGCTCATCGCCATCGAGCTCGAAGCTTAGCATCGCCCCAAAACCTTTTTGCTGACGCGCCGCAATCTCATGCCCCTGGTTTTCCGGCAGGGACGGATGATACAGCTTTTTCACCAGCGGCTGGGTTTTCAGATAGTCGACTATCGCCTGCGCGTTGCGCTGCGCCACTTCCATTCGTGGAGAAAGGGTACGCAAACCACGCAATAACAGATAGCTATCAAACGCCCCGCCGGTGACGCCGATATTATTCGCCCACCATGCCAGTTCGGTGACAGTCTCAGGATCTTTGGCAATCACCACCCCGGCGACCACGTCAGAGTGGCCGTTGAGATATTTGGTGCACGAATGCAACACCAGATCGGCGCCCAGCGCCAGCGGATTTTGCAACGCTGGGCTGAGAAAGGTGTTATCCACCACGCTCACCGCGCCGGCTTCACGCGCCAGCCCGCAGATTTTCGCAATATCGACCACCCGCAGCAATGGGTTGCTCGGGCTTTCGACCAGCACCAGCTTCGGTTGTTCCGCTAACGCTTCGCGTAATGCCTGTTCATCGCTTTGATCGACAAAGCGCACGCGATAGCAGCCGCGTTTCGCCAGGCTGTCAAACAGACGATAGCTGCCGCCATAACAGTCGTGCGGCGCCACCAGCAGATCGCCCGGCTTCAGGAACACAGTGGTCACCAGCAGAATAGCCGACATTCCGGTATTGGTCAGTACCGCGCCGGCGCCGCCTTCCAGTTCCGCCAGCGCGCGCTGTACGACATCGCGAGTCGGGTTGCCGCGTCGGGAATAATCGTGGGCGCGGGGTTCATTGAAACCGGTGAAATTATAGGTGCTGGAGAGATGGATCGGCGGGACAACGCAACCGTACTGTTCGTCGTCATTTAAACCGCTACGCACTGCAATGGTGGCCTGTTTACGCGTCATGTTGGACAGTTCCTGGGCTGTTCGGTGAGAAGTCAGGCCTCAGAGTAATCATTGTCACAATAGACGTCAATACATCTGGACATCTAAACTTCTTTGCGTATAGATTGAGCAAAAGACAAATAGCCGTTAAAATTATATGCATTAGCGCACGTCGGCGGCGGCTTATCTCATGTCAGAAAGCACGCTCATACGGTAAACTACGCGCAATTATGGCCGGGCGTAATGTTCTGGCCCTTAACTAATAAACAGAGGATTAAGGTATCTCATGGCTGAATGGAGCGGCGAATATATCAGCCCATACGCTGAGCACGGTAAGAAGAGTGAGCAAGTAAAAAAAATTACGGTTTCCATTCCTCTGAAGGTGTTAAAGATCCTCACCGATGAACGCACGCGTCGTCAGGTGAACAACCTGCGTCACGCCACGAATAGCGAACTGCTGTGCGAGGCGTTCCTGCATGCCTTTACCGGTCAACCGTTACCTAACGATGAAGACCTGCGTAAAGAGCGCAGCGATGAAATCCCGGAAGCGGCGAAAGAGATTATGCGTGAACTGGGCATCGACCCGGATACGTGGGAATACTAAGACATAAAAAAAGCGGAAGATATCTTCCGCTTTTTTATTCCTCGCGTTGCCAGACGAAGGATACAAAAAAGCCGCCCTGAGGCGGCTCTTTCTGGCAACTTACTTGCTGCCCGGGATGCTGAAGCGCTTGTTGAAGCGGTCAACACGGCCACCGGTAGCAACATCACGCTGTTTGCCGGTGTAGAACGGGTGGCATTTACCGCACACGTCGAGGTTCAGGTCGTGACCAACGGTGGAACGGATTTTCATGACATTACCGCAAGAACAGGTAGCAGTAATTTCGTCGTAATTTGGGTGAATACCTTTTTTCATGGGAGAACCTCAGTTAAGGCCGCGTCGCTCTTCCAGCCCTAACGCCAGACACCACGCGATATTAATAATTTCCCGACGACCTTCGCACAGCTGGCGCATACCGGCTTAACGAATTTCCCGGGTTTTGGGAGTTTGATGCGGCATAAAGCGCACCAAAGGCGGCGAATCATACAGAATTTGACCAGCAGATGCAAACTTATCCGCGCCGCCTTCGGTAATGTGTATACTAACCCGCCAGATTTCAAGTCAGGAAGATTCCATGTCCGTCGCTCATGTCGCCCTGCCCGTTCCGCTGCCCCGCACCTTTGACTATTTGTTGCCTGAAGGCATCCCGGTCAAGGCGGGCTGTCGCGTACGCGTGCCGTTCGGCAAACAGGAGCGGATCGGTATCGTGGTGTCGGTCAGCGAGCGTAGCGAACTCCCGCTTGCCGAACTCAAACCGGTCGCCGAAGCGCTGGATAGCGAACCGGTATTCTCCTCTACCGTCTGGCGCATGCTGCTATGGGCCGCGGATTACTATCATCATCCCATCGGCGATGTGCTGTTCCACGCGCTGCCGATTATGCTGCGCCAGGGCAAACCGGCCAGCGCCGCGCCAATGTGGTACTGGTTTGCGACGGAACAGGGACAAGCGCTGGATATCAATAGCCTTAAACGCTCGCCGAAGCAGCAGCAGGCGCTGGCGGCGCTGCGCCAGGGCAAAATCTGGCGCTATCAGGTCGCAGAGCTTGAATTCAATGACGCGGCGCTACAGGCGCTGCGCGGCAAAGGGCTGGCGGAATTGGCCAGCGAATCCCCAGCCATTAGCGATTGGCGGACCAGCTTCGCTGTGCCCGGCGAACGGCTGCGTCTGAATACCGAGCAGGCGACCGCCGTCGGGGCAATTCATAGCGCCTCGGACCGTTTTTCCGCCTGGCTGCTGGCGGGTATTACCGGCTCAGGGAAAACGGAAGTCTATCTTAGCGTACTGGAGAACGTGCTGGCGCAGGGTCGACAGGCGCTGGTGATGGTACCGGAAATCGGCCTGACGCCGCAGACCATCGCCCGCTTCCGCCAGCGTTTTAACGCCCCGGTGGAGGTGCTGCATTCGGGTCTGAACGACAGCGAGCGCCTCGCATCATGGCTAAAGGCGAAAAATGGCGAAGCGGCGATCGTTATCGGTACCCGCTCGTCGCTGTTTACGCCGTTTAAAGACCTCGGCGTTATTGTCATCGACGAAGAACACGATAGCTCCTATAAACAGCAGGAAGGCTGGCGTTATCACGCCCGCGACCTGGCGGTATGGCGCGCCCACAGCGAACAGATCCCGATTATCCTCGGCTCGGCGACCCCGGCGCTGGAGACGCTCTACAACGTACGCCAGCGCAAGTACCGTGAGTTAAAGCTGACCAAACGCGCGGGCAACGCCCGCCCGGCGCAGCAGCACGTGCTCGATTTAAAAGGCCAACAGCTACAGGCGGGGCTTTCGCCTGCGCTGATTAATCGCATGCGCCAGCATCTGCAGGCCGACAATCAGGTGATCCTGTTTTTGAACCGCCGCGGTTTCGCCCCGGCGCTGCTGTGCCACGACTGCGGCTGGATAGCGGAGTGCCCGCGCTGCGATAGTTACTACACCCTGCATCAGGCGCAACACCATCTGCGCTGCCACCACTGCGACAGCCAGCGCCCCATTCCGCGCCAATGTCCTTCCTGCGGGTCGACGCACCTGGTGCCAGTCGGTCTGGGGACCGAACAGCTGGAGCAAGCGCTGGCGCCGATGTTTCCTGATGTACCAATCTCACGCATCGACCGCGATACCACCAGCCGTAAAGGGGCGCTGGAGCAATATCTTGCCGACGTCCATCGCGGCGGCGCGCGCATTCTGATTGGTACCCAAATGCTGGCTAAGGGACATCATTTCCCGGACGTCACCCTGGTGTCGCTGCTGGATGTCGATGGCGCGCTGTTTTCCGCCGACTTCCGCTCGGCGGAGCGTTTTGCCCAGCTCTATACCCAGGTCTCCGGCCGCGCCGGACGCGCGGGCAAACAAGGTGAAGTGATCCTGCAAACCCACCATCCGGAACACCCGCTGCTGCAGACCCTGCTCTATAAAGGCTACGATGCGTTTGCCGAGCAGGCGCTGGCGGAGCGGCAAACCATGCAGCTACCGCCGTGGACCAGCCACGTTCTGATCCGCGCCGAAGACCATAATAACCAGCAGGCGCCGCTGTTTTTACAGCAGCTACGTAACCTGCTGCAGGCCAGCCCGCTGGCTGATGATAAACTGTGGGTACTCGGCCCGGTTCCCGCGCTGGCGCCGAAGCGCGGCGGGCGCTGGCGCTGGCAAATTCTACTCCAGCACCCTTCCCGCATACGTCTACAGCATATCGTCAGCGGTACGCTGGCGTTGATAAACACCCTGCCGGAAGCGCGTAAAGTGAAGTGGGTACTGGATGTCGATCCTATTGAAGGCTAACGCTTCTCTTGCGAGGCGGATCGAAAAATTCAACAACCGTCACGTTTTTCATGAAAATTCTGTAACTCTCAGGCTGTACTATCTGTTAAAAATGTTGCTGATGTCAGCACGCAAGGGATGTGTCTGCGCAGTCAGCGAGGAGAAACCAGGTGAAGCCCAAAAAACAAATGGTTGCCGCCACCATGAAAGACGTCGCCCTGAAGGCAAACGTTTCAACGGCAACCGTATCCCGTGCGCTAATGAATCCCGACAAAGTGTCGCAGGCAACCCGTAGTCGGGTGGAGCAGGCGGCGCAGGAAGTCGGCTATTTACCGCAGTCGCTCGGGCGTAACATGAAACGCAATGAGTCGCGGACGATCCTTGTGATCGTGCCGGATATTTGCGATCCCTTCTTCAGTGAGGTGATTCGCGGTATTGAAGTGACTGCCGCCGACGAAGGCTATCTGGTGCTGATCGGCGATTGCGCCCATCAGAATCAGAAAGAAAAAACCTTTATTGATCTCATTATCACCAAACAAATTGACGGTATGGTGCTGCTGAGTTCGCGCCTGCCGTTCGACGCCAGCGTCGAAGAGCAGCGTAATTTGCCGCCGATGGTCATGTCGAACGAGTTTGCGCCGGAGCTGGAGCTCCCTACTGTGCATATCGATAACCTGACCGCCGCGTTTAATGCCGTTAATTATCTCCACGAACTGGGGCATCAACGTATCGGCTGTATCGCCGGGCCGGAGGATATGCCGCTGTGCCATTACCGGCTGCAGGGATATGTTCAGGCGCTGCGCCGCAGCGGTATCACCGTCGATCCGCACTACATCGCCCGCGGCAACTTTACCTTTGAAGCCGGGGCCAACGCGATGGAGCAACTGCTGGCGCAGCCGGTGCCGCCGACCGCGGTATTTTGCCATAGCGACGTTATGGCGCTGGGCGCATTGTCGCTGGCCAAACGTCGCGGCCTGAGGGTGCCGGAAGATTTATCGATTGTTGGGTTTGATAACATCGCGTTGTCTGAATTTTGCGATCCGCCGTTAACCACCGTTTCACAGCCGCGTTTTGATATCGGCCGTGAAGGAATGCTGCTTTTACTCGAGCAAATGCAGGGCCGTAACGTCAACAGCGGCTCGCGTCTGCTCGATTGCGAACTGATCGTTCGCGGCAGTACGCAAAAAATCAGACGATAACCATCAGGCTTTCGGGCCTGCTCTTCTGGTCAAAGGCCCGCCGCTTAAGTAACATGGCGGGCTGACGAACGAATATAAGACAGCGAAACGATAGTGGCACAACGAGATTATGTACGCCGCAGCCAACCGGCTCCTTCGCGGCGCAAAAAGAGCAGCCCCCGAAGCTCAAGGAACAAGCAAAGTAGCCTTCCGGCGATTTCACCGACTATGGTTGCGATCGCGGCGGCCGTGCTGGTGGCCTTTATCGGTGGTCTGTATTTCATTACCCATCACAAGAAAGAAGAAGCGGAAGCGCTGCAAAACCGCCAGGCGGCAGGCAACGGTCTTCCGCCGAAGCCGGAAGAGCGCTGGCGCTATATTAAAGAGCTGGAAAGCCGCCAGCCGGGCGTTCGCGCGCCTACCGAGCCGACCGCCGGCGGCGAAGTGATGAAACCCGAGCAGCTAACCGACGAGCAGCGCCAACTGTTGGCGCAGATGCAGGCGGATATGCGTCAGCAGCCCACGCAGCTGACCGAAGTGCCGTGGAACGAACAAACGCCGGCGCAGCGTCAGCAGACGCTGCAGCGTCAACGTCTGGCACAACAACAGCAGCAGGCGCAGCAGCAACAGTGGGCGCAGACTCAGCAGCAGACCACGCAGCAACAGCCGCGCGTCCAGCAGCCGAAGCCGGTGCAGCAACAGCAACCGAAGCAAACCGCGTCTAACCAGCAGCCGTATCAGGATCTGCTGCAGACGCCGGCGCATAACACCACCACGCAGCCGAAAACCCAGGCCGCCGCGCCGGTCGCCCGCGTGGAAGAAGCGCCGAAAGCCGCAGCCGCCGAGAAGAAAGACGATCGCAGCTGGATGGTTCAGTGTGGTTCCTTTAAAGGCGCCGAGCAGGCCGAAACCGTGCGCGCTCAGTTAGCCTTTGAGGGCTTTGCTTCGCACATCACCACCAATAACGGCTGGAATCGGGTGGTGATTGGGCCGCTGAAAGGCAAAGAGAACGCCAACGATATGATCAACCGTCTCAAGATGGCCGGACACGCAAACTGCATCCGTCTCGCCGCCAGGGGTTGAAACCCCAAAAATCCCCCCCATCTATAATTGCATTCTGCCCCGCGTAACGCGCGGGGCCCCTATTCCGCTTTTGCAACCAAGGGGTCTGCTCGTGACAACAATAGTTAGTGTTCGCCGTAACGGCCATGTCGTTATCGCCGGTGATGGCCAGGCCACGCTGGGCAACACCGTGATGAAAGGCAACGTGAAGAAAGTGCGTCGTCTGTACAACGACAAAGTGATCGCTGGTTTCGCTGGCGGCACCGCTGACGCCTTCACCCTGTTCGAACTTTTCGAACGTAAGCTGGAGATGCATCAGGGCCATCTGGTGAAAGCCGCCGTTGAGCTGGCGAAAGACTGGCGTACCGACCGCATGCTGCGCAAGCTGGAAGCGCTGCTCGCCGTCGCTGACGAAAACGCGTCGCTTATCATCACCGGTAACGGTGACGTGGTTCAGCCAGAAAACGATTTGATTGCGATTGGCTCCGGCGGGCCATATGCCCAGGCCGCCGCTCGCGCGCTGCTGGAAAACACCGAAATGGGCGCTCGCGACATCGCCGAGAAAGCGTTGGATATTGCAGGGGATATCTGCATCTATACCAACCACTTCCACACCATCGAAGAATTACCTTCTAAAGCGTAAGGATCTCCCATGTCTGAAATGACCCCACGCGAAATTGTCAGCGAACTGGACAAACATATTATCGGCCAGGACGCAGCCAAGCGTTCTGTTGCTATCGCCCTGCGTAACCGCTGGCGCCGTATGCAGCTTAATGAAGAGCTGCGTCATGAAGTCACACCGAAAAACATTCTGATGATTGGCCCGACCGGCGTCGGTAAAACCGAAATCGCCCGTCGTCTGGCGAAACTGGCCAACGCGCCGTTCATCAAAGTTGAAGCGACCAAGTTCACCGAAGTGGGCTATGTTGGTAAAGAAGTGGACTCTATCATCCGCGATCTGACCGACGCCGCGATCAAAATGGTCCGCATGCAGTCCATCGATAAAAACCGCTATCGCGCCGAAGAAATGGCCGAAGAGCGTATCCTCGACGTGCTGATCCCCCCGGCGAAAAACAACTGGGGCCAGGCTGAACAGCCGCAGGAGCCTTCAGCTGCGCGTCAGGCATTCCGCAAGAAATTGCGCGAAGGCCAGCTTGACGACAAAGAGATCGAAATCGACCTCGCCGCGGCGCCAATGGGCGTTGAAATCATGTCCCCTCCGGGCATGGAAGAGATGACCAGCCAGCTGCAGTCCATGTTCCAGAACCTGGGCGGCCAGAAACAGAAACCGCGTAAGCTGAAAATCAAAGACGCGATGAAGCTGCTTATCGAAGAAGAAGCAGCGAAGCTGGTTAACCCGGAAGAGCTGAAGCAAGAAGCTATCGACGCCGTTGAACAGCACGGTATCGTGTTTATCGACGAAATCGACAAAATCTGTAAGCGCGGCGGCAACTCCTCCGGCCCGGATGTGTCTCGTGAAGGCGTTCAGCGCGACCTGCTGCCGCTGGTGGAAGGCTGCACCGTCTCCACTAAACACGGGATGGTGAAAACCGATCACATTCTGTTTATCGCCTCCGGCGCGTTCCAGGTCGCCAGCCCATCCGATCTGATCCCGGAACTGCAGGGCCGTCTGCCGATCCGCGTTGAGCTGAAAGCGCTGACCACCCATGATTTCGAACGTATTCTGACCGAGCCGAATGCCTCCATCACCGTGCAGTACAAAGCGCTGATGGCCACCGAAGGCGTGAATATCGAATTCACCGAAGATGGTATCAAGCGTATCGCTCAGGCCGCATGGCAGGTTAACGAAACCACCGAAAACATCGGCGCGCGTCGCCTGCACACGGTGCTGGAACGTCTGATCGAAGATATCTCTTATGATGCCAGCGAAATGAACGGCCAGACGGTGACCATCGACGGTGATTATGTCGGTAAACACCTGGATGTTCTGGTGGCAGATGAAGATCTGAGCCGTTTTATCCTATAATCCGGTTCAATGCATTTTCATCACACACGATGGGGCTATGATAGCCCCATTTTTTTGGCTGAAAGAAATGACTGAACAACCGATAACACGCACCAAGGCCTGGCTTGAAAGCCTGCGTCCCAAAACATTACCTCTGGCGTTCGCCGCTATCGTCGTCGGCACCGCGTTGGCGTGGCAGCAAGGCCACTTCGATCCGCTGGTCGCGCTGCTGGCGCTCATCACCGCCGGTTTGCTGCAAATTTTATCTAATCTCGCCAATGATTATGGCGACGCCGTTAAAGGCAGCGATAAACCTGACCGTATTGGGCCGCTGCGCGGAATGCAAAAAGGCGCCATTACCCAAGCGCAGATGAAACGCGCGCTGATCGTAACGGTAGCGCTGATTTGCCTTTCCGGCCTGGCGTTGCTGTTCTCCGCCTGGCAGACAATGGCGGACTTCATCGGCTTTATGGTGCTCGGCGGGTTGTCGATTATTGCGGCTATAACTTATACCGTTGGCACGCGTCCTTACGGCTATATTGGCCTTGGCGATATCTCGGTGCTGGTTTTCTTCGGCTGGCTGAGCGTCGTCGGCAGTTGGTATCTGCAGGCGCACAGCATCGACGCGGTTATTTTCCTGCCCGCTACCGCCTGTGGCCTGCTGGCCGCAGCGGTGCTGAATATCAATAACCTGCGCGATATCGATAGCGACCGTTCGAACGGTAAAAATACGTTGGCGGTCCGTCTGGGGCCAATTAACGCTCGCCGTTATCACAGCGTCCTGCTGTTCGGCGCTCCACTGTGCCTGGCGCTGTTTAACCTGCTGGCGCTGCGCAGCCTGTGGGGCTGGCTGTTTATTCTCGCCATTCCGCTACTGGTGAAACAGGCGCGTTTCGTCATGCGTGAGCGCGAACCGGTGGCGATGCGTCCGATGCTCGAACGCACGGTCAAAGCGGCATTATTAACCAACCTGCTGTTTGTCATCGGGATTATCGGCAGTAAGCTGGCGGCATAACTGACAAATATCAATTAACAATTGATGATTTTGCAAACAATGCAGTTCACGGGATATACTAAAAATTCTCGCAGCAACTGAACGTTAAGCCTATGAAATACGATACTTCCGAGCTTTGCGACATCTACCAGGAAGATGTCAATGTCGTGGAACCGCTGTTTTCCAACTTTGGAGGGCGGTCGTCGTTTGGTGGACAGATCATTACGGTAAAATGTTTCGAGGATAACGGGTTGCTCTACGATCTGCTCGAGCAGAATGGCCGTGGTCATATTCTCCTCATCGACGGCGGCGGTTCCGTGCGACGCGCGTTAATTGACGCAGACCTGGCGCGTCTGGCGGTACAAAACGAATGGGAAGGGCTGGTGGTCTATGGCGCGGTGCGCCAGGTTGACGACCTGGAAGATTTAGATATCGGTATCCAGGCATTAGCCGCCATTCCAGTGGCCGCTGCAGGGGAAGGTATCGGCGAAAGCGACGTGCGCGTCAATTTCGGCGGCGTCACCTTCTTCTCCGGCGATCATCTGTATGCCGACAATACCGGTATCATCCTTTCCGAGGATGCGCTGGATATCGAATAGCACTAGCATTGAAAGGCAGGCGCAGCCTGCCTTTTCTTTATAACCAGGATGGTTAATCGCTCACACAAGTGCAAAGGAGTGCATGACTTGCGTGAAATACTCTATTTCCTCAGCTTTATTTCGATACCATGGCTACTATATCGAGGATTTCGCATCCTGATTTTAGCCCAACCGCCCTATGTCCTTGCTGCGTCATTACGCTTAGGAGCAGCTTTCGTTATATTTATCGGTGCGGTATCTCTTCCACGTAACGCAGCGACCTTTGAAAAGGAATACAAAGAAATCGTTGGCTATCCATCGACCCAAGTAACACTGCAATTTGCAACGCTGGACAACTCGCAAAAACAACAAATTTTGCAAGAAATGGCTGATTACTTTTCTGATACAGAAAAAATGCTGAAAGTGACGCAAAAGAAGGCGACAGGAAAAGGCCCAAATTTATGGTATAGAACTCCCGAGAAAAACTACAGAACCTGGCACGATACGATCCCTACGCGCTACCGCTGGCAAGAAAATCGGCTGGAGATAGCCACCGGCAGACCACTTGAAGATGAAGAAATAGATACTTTAGAAGCGGTGTTAAGATTAACAATCGCGCAAGAAAATCATTCTGTTTTTTCTGAGCTGTTAAGCCAATCGCTAGAAAATTATCATTTGCAACGCAAGGTTCAATTTCGCCCTTGAAATCGAAACCCACGCTTGTCGATAACCAGCATACCGAGCATGGCTCGCTCGGTTTTATACGCTACGAAAAAAAAGGCCTTCTCCGTGAGAAGGCCTTTTTGTTATGCCGAGAAACTTAGTACAGTTTCTTCGCGCAATCCATCCAGTCAGACTTGAACGGACGCTTCATATTTTCGATAGCATCGATGATGTCGTGGTGAACCAGCTTCTCGTTCTGGATACCGACACAGCGGCCGCCAAAGCCCTGCAGCAGCAGTTCAATAGCATATGCGCCCATGCGGGAAGCCAGAATACGGTCGTAAGGAACCGGAGAGCCGCCGCGCTGAATGTGACCCAGCACGGTCGCACGGGTTTCACGGCCCGTTTCTTTCTCAATGAAGCTAGCCAGTTCGTCAACGTCGCACATGTGCTCGGTGATGGCCACGATCGCGTGTTTCTTACCTTTTGCGATGCCGGCTTTGATTTCAGCCACCAGATCGTCGCGGGTATATTCTACTTCCGGCACCATGATGAACTCACAGCCGCCGGCAATCGCCGCCGCCAGCGTCAGATCGCCACAGTAGCGGCCCATCACTTCCACCACAGAGATACGCTGGTGCGAAGAGGAGGTGTCACGCAGGCGGTCAATAGCTTCAACAACGGTGCTCAGCGCGGTAAAGAAACCGATGGTGTAGTCAGTACCTTTGATGTCGTTGTCGATGGTGCCCGGCAGGCCGATGCAAGGGAAACCCATCTCGGTCAGACGCATCGCACCCATATAGGAACCGTCGCCGCCGATAACAACCAGCGCGTCCAGGCCGCGCTTTTTCATATTTTCAATGGCGACTGCGCGAATATGCTCTTCGCGGAATTCCGGGAAGCGAGCGGAGCCGAGGAAGGTACCGCCACGGTTGATCATGTCGGACACGCTGTAACGGTCAAGCTGAACCATACGATCTTCATACAGGCCGAGGTAACCGTCATAGATTCCAAAAACTTCCAGACCTTCCGTTAATGCCGCGCGCACAACGCCGCGAATTGCTGCGTTCATGCCCGGCGCATCACCGCCACTTGTCAACACACCGATTTTCTTAATCATGACTACCTCTGAACTTAGGAAGCAAAAAATAATCCTGTTGCCTGAAGCGCTCCCATACCAGGAGTGCACGACGATAATTGCAATAGTATATCAAACGCTTCTGGCTGAATTGATTCAGGTCAGACCAAATGGCGGTAATTTATACAAAAAATGCCTACCCGCCCCACATTTTTACATCGAGTTTACAGACTATAACCGAAAGCTCAAAAAACGCCCTGCTGCGCCGGCGGCACCACAGAACAGGGATCCTGATGGATAATCACATCCGATCCCGGGAAACGGCGCAAAATAGCCTGCTCCACCTGGTCGGCGATCACGTGCGCCTGCACCAGCGGGAGGTTATCTTCCATTTCCAAATGTATTTGAATAAAGCGAGTCGGCCCTGACTGCCGCGTTCGTAGATCGTGCGCGCCGCTGACGCCGGGCCAGCTGTTCACGATACTGATGATTTCCTGACGTTCCTCATCCGGAAGCGCGCGGTCTAATAACGATTGCACCGCGTCGTAACCCATACGCAGCGCGCTATATAAAATATAGATGCCAATCCCTAATGCAAACAGCGCATCGGCACGGTGCCAGCCATACCAGGAGAGGCCGAGGGCGATAAGAATAGCGCCGTTCATCATAACATCAGACTGATAATGAAGCATATCCGCGCGCACGGCCTGACTCTGGGTTTTTCTGACCACCCAGCGCTGAAAGGTCACCAGCATCAGGGTGCTTATCAAGGCGATCAGCGTCACCACCATCCCGACGCCTGCCGCCTGCATCGGTTCAGGGCGAATCAGATGCTGGATCCCGGTCAGGAACAGAAACAATGCCGAACCGGAGATAAACATGCTCTGCGCCAGCGCCGCCAGCGATTCCGCTTTCCCATGGCCAAAAGTATGTTCTTCATCAGCGGGTTGTAGCGAGTAACGCACCACCAGCAGGTTGGTCAGCGAGGCGGCAATATCCACCAGCGAATCCACCAGCGCCGCCAGAATACTCACCGAACCGGTATACCACCACGCAAAAATTTTGATCAAAAGTAACACGGAGGCCATCGCCGTCGCGGCAATAGCCGCGCGACTTACCAGCCGCCCATAAGATTGATTCATAAACGCTCCTTTTCCGGCGATGCGCTTAGTATAACCTGAACTTTTACCCGGAAGATGAACGGGCATGCGGCGGCTGAGGCGAAAAAAAGACAAAAAAAACCCCCACATCATGTGGGGGAAGACAGGGATGGTGTCTATGGCAAGGAAAACAGGGTTTGTTACTTGGGTTGCACGGTACTGCTACTACTGGAAAGCATCATGGCTGAGCCTTTCTGCATCCTTGCAACCTCACGCAACTGATCCATACGCTGCTGGTGCTTAGCATTTAAAACCGCTTGCTGCTCAGGGGTTAGCAGGTGATACATCTGGTTGCGAACTTTCGCCATTTCTACCTGGCGGGCAACCTGTTCCTGCGCCATCTTTTCTGCCTGAGCGCGCACAGCGCTTTCATCAAATTTATCTGCGGTGACAAGGCTATGCATTGTCTCCAGTTCGCTAACATTAACAGGGAGCCGGTCATGGCGCGCCCGTTGCATAAGATCCCGTAACTGCTGTCGTTGCTGTTCGGTTAGACTTATGCCGTCAAACATATGGCTCTGGCCGCTGCGCTGGGCTCCTTCTTCACCGTGGAGCCAGTTAACGCCGGTAACGACTTCAGCGGCTTGGCTAGTAGCACTTAGCGCCAGCGTTGAGGCCATGACGGCAGCGATAACATTGCGCATCACATACTCCCAAAACGTTTGTGTCGCGATTCAACGAGAGACAGTTTACGATTCAGGCTGCAAACATGCGTCAGGGGGTGTAAAACAACGTAAAGTCATGGATTAGCGAGCCTTGATGACGTAATTTCTGCCTCGGAGGTATTTAAACAATGAATAAAATCCTGTTAGTTGATGATGACCGGGAGCTCACCTCCCTGTTAAAAGAGCTGCTCGATATGGAAGGTTTTAATGTGCTCGTTGCCCATGACGGTGAACAGGCGCTGGCGCTTCTTGACGACAGCATTGATCTCCTTTTGCTTGATGTGATGATGCCGAAGAAAAACGGTATCGACACGCTTAAAGAATTACGTCAGACACACCAGACCCCGGTTATCATGCTAACGGCGCGCGGAAGCGAGCTGGATCGCGTTCTCGGCCTCGAACTCGGGGCGGATGACTATTTGCCTAAGCCGTTTAACGATCGCGAGCTGGTGGCGCGTATACGCGCGATTCTGCGTCGTTCTCACTGGAGCGAGCAGCAGCAGACCACCGAATCCGGTTCTCCGACCCTGGAAGTGGATGCGTTAAGCCTCAATCCGGGCCGTCAGGAGGCCAATTTTGATGGGCAAACGCTGGAGCTGACCGGCACCGAGTTCACCCTGCTGTATCTGCTGGCGCAGCATCTTGGTCAGGTGGTGTCACGTGAACACTTAAGCCAGGAAGTGCTGGGCAAGCGGCTGACGCCGTTCGACCGCGCTATCGATATGCATATTTCCAACCTGCGGCGTAAGCTGCCGGAGCGTAAAGACGGCCATCCGTGGTTTAAAACGTTGCGCGGACGCGGCTATCTGATGGTTTCTGCTTCATGATTGGAAGTTTAACCGCACGCATCTTCGCCATCTTCTGGCTCACGCTGGCGCTGGTGTTGATGCTGGTACTGATGTTGCCCAAGCTGGACTCGCGCCAGATGACCGAGCTGCTGGAAAGCGAGCAACGTCAGGGCATCATGATTGAGCAACACGTCGAGGCCGAACTGGCGAACGACCCACCTAACGACCTGATGTGGTGGCGACGCCTGTTTCGCGCCATCGATAAGTGGGCGCCGCCGGGGCAGCGGCTGTTGTTGGTCACCAGCGAAGGCCGCGTGATCGGCGCAGAACGCAACGAAATGCAGATCATTCGTAACTTTATCGGCCAGGCCGATAACGCCGATCATCCGCAGAAAAAGCGTTACGGACGCCTGGAGATGGTCGGCCCGTTTTCCGTCAGGGATGGTGAAGATAATTATCAACTTTATCTCATCCGCCCTGCCAGCACTTCACAATCCGACTTCATCAACCTGCTATTTGACCGTCCGCTATTACTGCTTATCGTGACGATGCTGGTCAGCGCCCCGCTGCTGCTATGGCTGGCGTGGAGCCTGGCGAAACCGGCGCGCAAGCTGAAAAACGCCGCCGACGAAGTGGCCCAGGGTAACCTGCGGCAGCATCCGGAGCTGGAAGCCGGTCCGCAGGAGTTTCTGGCCGCCGGGGCCAGCTTTAACCAGATGGTGACCGCGCTTGAGCGAATGATGACCAGCCAGCAGCGGCTGCTGTCGGATATCTCGCACGAGCTACGCACGCCGTTAACCCGTCTGCAGTTAGGCACCGCGCTGCTGCGCCGCCGCAGCGGTGAAAGCAAAGAGCTGGAGCGGATCGAAACCGAAGCGCATCGGCTGGACAGCATGATCAACGACCTGCTGGTGATGTCGCGTAATCAGGCGAAAAACGCGCTGGTCAGCGAGACGGTGAAAGCGAATCAGCTGTGGGGCGAAGTGCTGGACAACGCGGCATTTGAAGCCGAGCAGATGGGGAAATCCTTTACCGTTGAGTATCCGCCGGGCCCCTGGCCGCTGTACGGTAACCCCAATGCGCTGGAAAGCGCGCTGGAAAATATCGTGCGCAACGCGCTGCGCTACTCGCACACGAAAATTTCGGTCAGCTTCTCGGTGGATAAAGACGGAATCACGGTCAACGTCGATGATGACGGCCCGGGCGTCAGCCCGGAAGATCGCGAACAGATTTTCCGTCCGTTCTATCGTACCGACGAAGCTCGCGATCGCGAGTCCGGCGGCACCGGTCTGGGGCTGGCGATTGTCGAAACGGCGATTCAGCAACATCGCGGCTGGGTTAAAGCCGACGATAGCCCGCTGGGTGGCCTGCGATTAACAATCTGGCTGCCGCTGTATAAACGCACCTGAGTCTGTCCCGGCTTGCGCTACGCTGAGCCGGGCTACGGGTTGCAACGTTCAATATGGGGGAATTATTTCCCCCATAATCTCCGCGAATTATCCTCGATCTGCCCGCTTAAACGCCGCTTCTGCATCGTTCTGCTCCAGCTCACCGACAGACCCGCCGCCGATAACAGACGGTGATACTGATCGTCGTCAAACGGCATATGCCAGGCAATCGCTCCGGCCTCATGTACGCTCACATCGCTTAGTCGCGATACCAGCTCCAGCGGCGCATCGCTGGAGACCTGGCCGCCGGCGATAATGCGGTAGAGCCAGCCAACCTTGCCGCTGTTTTGCATCAGTTGCGCCATGTCGCTAATACCGAAATGGTAATTCAGTTTGAAGCAGGGAGAGCGCGGTTGAGTGACCTGAATCAGCGCCTCGCCCCAACGAAAGATATCGCCGATATAGACGTTTTTTTCCGTTAGCCCTTCGGTAGAAAGGTTTTCGCCGAATGCGGGTGCGCAGAACAGATCGGCCTGCTGCGGGAATTCGCGGATCCAGTCGAGATAATGCTCGCGGGGATAGTGGCACAACGCGCGATCCGGCCCGCCGTGAATTTTCTTTTCCGCCTGCTCGTCCCCTTCCAGTCCGAGCTCGCCGAGCTGTAATTCGCCATCGACCTGGATTTTACCAATTGCGCTGGGGCGGCTACCGTCGTAGTCCCTGATTTTGCCGACAAAGACATTCACCGGATAATGCATTGCTGCTCTCCTTGCTACGGATATAAAAAAAGCGAGTCATCAGACTCGCTTCTCTCTTAGCGCAATGCAACCTTATTTTTTGGCGGCAAAACGCGCTGCTGCTTCGTCCCAGTTCACCACGTCCCAGAAGGCTTTGATATAGTCCGGGCGGCGGTTCTGGAATTTCAGGTAGTAAGCGTGTTCCCACACATCCAGGCCGATAATCGGGAAGCCGGAAGCGCCGGAAATGGCTTCGCCCATCAGCGGGGAGTCCTGGTTAGCGGTAGAAACGACGGCCAGTTTGTCGCCTTTCAGCACCAGCCACGCCCAGCCGGAACCAAAGCGGGTTGCTGCCGCTTTTTCGAATTCAGCTTTGAAATTGTCCACGGAACCGAAATCACGCTCGATAGCGGCTTTCAGGTCGCCCTGCAGGGTGGTGCCGGTTTTCAGGCCTTTCCAGAACAGGCTGTGGTTAGCGTGGCCGCCCGCGTTGTTACGCAGTACGGTTTTTTTGTCAGCCGGCAGTTGATCCAGTTTGGTGATCAGCTCTTCCGCGGACAGGTTAGCGAATTCCGGCAGGCTTTCCAGCGCTGCGTTAGCGTTGTTAACGTAGGTCTGGTGATGCTTAGTATGATGGATCTCCATCGTCTGCTTGTCGAAATGCGGTTCCAGAGCATCGTAAGCGTACGGCAGGGATGGCAGTGTATAACTCATAATCATCTCCATTATTATCGGGCGGCAGAGGGTGTTAACGCCGCGTAAGCAGTCGGTTCATTATAGTTAATTAAATGATATTGAAAATGATTATCAATGCCGTAGTTTTACTAAGGTTATACCCAAAATAGATACACCCCAGTTTGTGAGCCAAAACAACTCATTAAGCCCCTGATTGCCAGAGTTTCGCCTGGCGTGGCAACAGCTCAAAGGCGTAAAAACTGCGCAATTTTTACACTCATCGCATCGGAGAGAGTCTATCCAACCCAAAAACAGATGAGGGTAAAGGCAATGAATCATGCGATCACGATGGGAATTTTTTGGCATTTAATCGGCGCCGCCAGTGCCGCCTGTTTTTATGCCCCTTTCAAGAAGGTGAAACACTGGTCGTGGGAAACCATGTGGTCGATCGGCGGGATTGTCTCCTGGCTGATTCTGCCGTGGGCGATAAGCGCCATGCTGCTGCCCGATTTCTGGGCCTACTACCGCTCGTTTAGCGCTTCCACGCTGCTGCCGGTGTTTTTGTTCGGCGCGATGTGGGGCATCGGTAACATCAACTATGGCCTGACCATGCGCTATCTGGGGATGTCGATGGGTATCGGTATCGCTATCGGCATTACGCTTATCGTCGGTACCTTAATGACGCCGATCCTCAACGGCCACTTTGATGTGTTGATTCACACCAAAGGCGGACAAATGACCCTGCTCGGCGTGCTGGTGGCGGTGATTGGCGTGGGTATCGTTACCCGCGCCGGCCAGCTTAAAGAGCGCAAAATGGGCATCAAAGCGGAAGAGTTCAACCTGAAAAAAGGGCTGATGCTGGCGGTAATGTGCGGTATTTTCTCCGCCGGCATGTCATTCGCGATGAATGCCGCTAAACCAATGCATGAAGCCGCCGCGGCGCTGGGCGTCGACCCGCTGTATACCGCGCTGCCAAGCTACGTGGTGATCATGGGCGGCGGCGCGCTGGTCAACCTCGGCTTCTGCTTTATTCGCCTCGCCAAAGTGAAGGATCTGTCGCTAAAAGCCGACTTCTCGCTGGCAAAACCGCTTATCATCAGCAACATTCTGCTTTCCGCATTGGGCGGACTCATGTGGTACCTGCAGTTCTTCTTCTATGCCTGGGGTCACGCCAGTATCCCGGCACAGTATGACTACATGAGCTGGATGCTGCATATGAGCTTCTACGTACTGTGCGGCGGGCTGGTCGGGCTGGTGCTGAAAGAGTGGAACAACGCCGGACGCCGCCCGGTCAGCGTGCTCAGCCTCGGCTGTGTGGTAATCATCATTGCCGCGAATATCGTCGGCCTGGGAATGGCTAACTGATTTCCCCTTCACGCGGCGGCGCGACTGCGCTGCCGCCACTGTCCCGGCGTCATACCTGTTTCCCGGTTAAACACCACCGAAAAGTAGTTACTGTCCTCAAACCCGCACTGCATAGCGATCTCACCAATTAGCCGCTCGGTATGCTGCAGCAAATACTGCGCATGGCAGATCCGCAGCTGACGCAAATAGTGGGTTATCGTCATCCCCGTTTGCTGGCGAAACTGCTGGCGTAACGCGCGTTCGCTGCAGGCTTCACGCAGACAAAAATGCTCCAGATTAAAGGGGCGATTCAGACTTTCGGCCAGCTCAGTTAGCAGTTTATCGAGCTGAGTTTCGCTTTGCGTCGCCGCCAGATTATCAGTGGCGTAGCGATAGCGCTGGAGCGTTAGCGCCAGTTGGGCAAACAGCAGTTCCGCCATGCTATCCGCCTGCGCATCCTGCCGCGCGCTTTCGTGCTCCAGCTGGTTAATCACCTGCCTGACCTGCGCCATGCCGCTGCTGCCGATCCGCCAGTGCGGCTGCCACGGCGTGCCGAATAATCCCGGAATATGCGCCGCCCAGTCAAAATTGAGCCGCAGCCGATCCGGACAATAAATAATATTCTGCAGCACCAGGTCGTTGACCGACGCATAAGAGTGTTTATCTTCCGCGCGGATATAAAAGAGATCGCCGCGGGTAATCCGCCACGGGCGATCGTTGAGGATATGCAGACCGTTGCCGCGCCACACCAGCACCAGCTCGCAAAATTCATGGGTATGCTCGGCGAAGACGTTTTGCGGGTAACGGTCAGCCACCGCCACCGCCTGCGTGGGGGAGGCAAAAAACTCATCTTTGCGAAGCACCAGCTGACCTGCCACAACTCTCACTCCCGACGCGGAAACCAACCATTATTCGCATTTTGCTGAGGCAATACGTTGACTCTTCTCGCGTTACTGAAGAATAGCGTCGCGCCCCTGGCGAATATCGCGCGGCGACCAGTCGAATTCACGGCGAAATAGCGTCGAAAAATGGTTACTGTCGCCGAAACCGCAGCGATAAGCGATTTCTGTCACGCTATCATCGCTGTGGCGCAGCAGGTGCCGCGCTTTCATCAGGCGCACCCGGTTGAGATAGCGCTGGGGCGTCAGCCCGGTTTGCAGCTTTAACTGACGATGCAGGGTGCGTAAAGAGAGCGAAAACTGCGCCGCCACCTCCTCCCAGCATATCTCTTCGGCAAAATGGTCTTCCAGCCAGGCCATTAGTTGATTCAGCCGCGCCTCGTGGTTGCCGGCGCCTTCCGCCAGGCTGTTGCTGTGCAGCAGCACCAGTAGCTGCATAAAAAGGATCTCACGGCTGGCGATGGTATGCGGCTCGACGCCCGGGCCGACCTTTTCCATCTGACCGACGATTTGCCGCACCTGCTGTAGCACCGTTTGGTTGACCCGCCAGTGTGAAAGATAGTTGCCGTCCTGCTCTTGCGGCAGCAGCTGGTTCACGCCGGTCAGAAAACGAAAAGCATCCGGCGCGCGGTAAAGTACATTGGTCAGACACAGGTTATTGGTGTGTTCGTAAAGATGGCGATCGTGATCGCGAATAAAGCAGACCGAACCGCCGCTGATGGTATAGGGCTGGCCGTTGAAAACGTGGATGCCCGTCCCCTGCTCAACGATAACAATTTCATGAAAATCATGATGATGCTCTGGAAAGGCCGCTTGTGGAAGGCGCGGTTCAATCGCCACCGCCGAGACGCCGGCCTTAAAAAAATCCGTACAGTGCAACACGGTCATAGCAGCCTCCACGAATGAGAAAAATTATCAACCGTCGTCGCAAATAGTAATTAAGGGCTGGCAATCCGGCCTTCAATTTTTGACCGCAAACCGCGTAAAGCCTGCCGTTTTTTCAAGAACCAGCCGGAAATATCCGGAACTGCGGCCAGCATCACACCCCGCCTCACGCCGCCTATAAAACGAAACTGTGACGCTTCTCACGGTCACCTTTGCTTTGTTGCCAGCCACCCGCTTTCGCTGTCAGTAGCGAGAAGGTGACGCAGAGACGCCTTTTTTAGACTGCCTGTAATGATTTTAAGAAGGGTCGTGCCATGAGTATTCGTCATTGTGTCGCCGTTGATTTAGGCGCTTCCAGCGGTCGGGTCATGCTCGCGAATTATGCAACCGCGACGCGATCGCTGACGCTGCGCGAGGTTCATCGTTTCACTAACCGCCTGCAGAAAGTGGATGGCTACGATTGCTGGGATATCGATAGCCTGGAAGCGGAAATCCGCCGCGGGCTGGTGAAGGTGTGCGAACAGGGGATCCTGATCGACAGCATCGGTATCGACACCTGGGGCGTCGATTTCGTCTTGCTGGATAAGCACGGCCAGCGCGTCGGCCTGCCGGTTTCCTATCGCGATAGCCGCACTCACGGCCTGATGGCGCAGGCAATCGAACACCTCGGCCGCGCCAGTATCTATTGCCGCAGCGGCATCCAGTTTCTGCCGTTTAACACCCTTTATCAGCTGCGGGCGCTGGTCAACCAGCAGCCGGCGCTGGCGGAACAGGTCGCCCACGCGCTGCTGATCCCGGACTACTTCAGCTACCGCCTGACCGGCGCAATGAACTGGGAATACACCAACGCCACCACCACGCAACTGGTCAATATTAATAGCGATAGCTGGGATGACGAGCTGCTCCGCTGGAGCGGCGCGAAACCGGACTGGTTCGGTACGCCGACGCATCCGGGCAATGTTATCGGTCACTGGATCTGCCCGCAGGGTAACCGCATCCCGGTCGTTGCCGTCGCCAGCCACGATACGGCCAGCGCCGTCATCGCCTCGCCGCTGGCGGATAAAAATGCCGCCTATCTCTCATCGGGCACCTGGTCGCTGATGGGCTTTGAAAGTAAAACGCCTTACACCAGCCAGCAGGCGCTGAAGGCGAATATCACTAATGAAGGCGGCGCCGAGGGGCGCTATCGGGTGCTGAAAAATATCATGGGCCTATGGCTGCTGCAGCGGGTACTGCAGGAGCACAACATTAGCGATCTGCAGGCGCTGATTGTCGACACGGAGCAGCTGCCGGCCTGTCGTTATCTGATTGATTGCAATAACGATCGCTTTATCAACCCGGCCAATATGAGCGCCGAAATTCAAGCCGCCTGCGCGGAGTCCGCTCTGCCGATCCCGGTCACTCCCGCCGAACTGGCGCGCTGCATTTTCGACAGCCTGGCGCTGCTGTATGCCCGGGTATTGGACGAACTGGCCGCACTCCGCGGCCACCCTTTCAGCCAGCTGCATATCGTCGGCGGTGGCTGCCAGAACGCGCTGCTTAACCAGCTGTGCGCCGATGCCTGCGGCCTGCCGGTGGTGGCGGGCCCCATTGAAGCCTCCACGCTTGGCAATATCGGCATCCAGTTGATGGCGCTGGATGAACTTCAAAACGTCGATGAATTCCGTCAGGTGGTACGCGACAACGCGTCGCTCATCACTTTCGCCCCGCATTCAGATAGCGAAATTGCCCGCTTCGTCGCGCAATTTCAGCCACAACCTACAAAGGAGCTTTGCGCATGACCACTCAACTTGAACAAGCCTGGGAAATTGCTAAGCAGCGCTATGCCGCCGTCGGCGTAGATGCCGAGGAAGCTCTGCGTCAGCTGGACCGCCTGCCGGTATCAATGCACTGCTGGCAGGGCGATGACGTGGCGGGCTTTGAAAACCCGGAAGGCAACTTAACTGGCGGCATTCAGGCCACCGGCAACTATCCCGGCAAAGCGCGCAATGCCCAGGAACTACGCGCCGATCTCGAACAGGCGCTCAGCCTGATACCGGGGCCGAAGCGCCTTAATCTGCACGCGATTTATCTCGAATCCGCCACGCCGGTAGCGCGTAATGAAATCAGGCCGGAACACTTTAAGCACTGGGTGGAATGGGCCAAACGCCACCAGTTGGGGCTCGATTTTAACCCTTCCTGCTTCTCGCATCCGCTCAGCGCCGACGGCTTTACGCTGTCGCACGCCAACCCGGAGATTCGTCAGTTCTGGATCGATCACTGTAAAGCCAGCCGCCGCATCTCCGCTTATTTCGGCGAGCAGCTTGGGACGCCATCGGTAATGAATATCTGGGTGCCGGACGGCATGAAAGATATTACCGTCGACCGCTTCGCCCCGCGCCAGCGTCTGCTGAACGCGCTGGATGAGGTCATCAGTGAAAAGCTCGATCCGGCGCACCATATCGACGCCGTTGAGAGCAAGCTGTTCGGTATCGGCGCCGAAAGCTATACCGTTGGCTCCAATGAATTCTATATGGGCTACGCCGCCAGCCGTCAGACCGCGTTGTGCCTGGATGCCGGCCACTTCCATCCGACGGAAGTCATCTCCGACAAAATCTCCGCCGCCATGCTCTATATCCCGCGCCTGCTGCTGCACGTCAGCCGTCCGGTACGCTGGGACAGCGATCACGTGGTGCTGCTGGATGACGAAACCCAGGCCATCGCCAGCGAAATTATCCGCCACAACCTGTTCGACCGCGTGCATATCGGCCTCGACTTCTTTGATGCCTCCATCAACCGCATCGCGGCGTGGGTTATCGGCACCCGCAACATGAAAAAAGCCCTGCTGCGCGCGCTGCTGGAGCCGACGGCGCTGCTGCGCCAGCTGGAAAACGACGGGGATTACACCGCCCGCCTGGCGCTGCTCGAAGAGCAGAAATCGCTGCCTTGGCAGGCTATCTGGGAAATGTACTGCCAGCGTCACGATACGCCGGCAGGCAGCCAGTGGCTGGAAAACGTGCGGGCCTATGAAAAAGACGTGCTGAGCCAGCGCGGCTAATGCCTGACTTTCCCCGGATTGCGCCGCATGGGGTTTATTCGGGGAGTCACACCTATTACGAATCAACAGGAAAGACAAGACTATGCACAACATCATCAATTCATGGTTCGTTCAGGGCATGATCAAAGCCACCTCCGACGCCTGGCTTAAAGGCTGGGACGAACGTAACGGCGGCAATCTGACGCTGCGCCTGGATGAAGCGGATATCGCGCCCTTCAAAGCCGATTTTCACCCCCAGCCGCGCTATATCGCCTTAAGCCAGCCGATGCCGGAACTGGCTAATCAGCCGTTTATCGTCACCGGTTCCGGTAAATTCTTCCGTAACGTGCAGCTCGATCCCGCCGCCAACCTTGGGGTGGTGAAAGTGGACAACGACGGCGCGGGCTACTTCATCCTGTGGGGGCTGACGGAAGAAGCCGTGCCGACCTCGGAACTGCCGGCGCATTTCCTGTCGCACTGCGAGCGCATCAAAGCCACCGGCGGCAAAGACCGCGTGATCATGCACTGCCATGCCACCAACCTTATCGCCCTGACCTACGTGCTGGAGAACAACAGCGATCTGTTCACCCGCAAGCTATGGGAAGGCAGCACCGAATGCCTGGTGGTGTTCCCGGACGGCGTCGGCATTCTGCCGTGGATGGTGCCGGGTACCGACGAGATTGGCCAGGCGACCGCCGGCGAAATGCAGAAACACTCTCTGGTGCTGTGGCCATTCCACGGCGTCTTCGGCAGCGGCCCGACGCTGGATGAAACTTTCGGCCTGATCGATACCGCCGAGAAATCCGCCGAGGTATTGGTGAAAGTCTATTCGATGGGCGGCATGAAACAGACGATAAGCCGCGAAGAATTGATTGCGTTAGGCCAACGCTTTGGCGTCACGCCGCTGGCCAGCGCGCTGGTGCTCTAAGAAAGCGAGCCGCCTTGTAAGGAGAATCATCATGAGCTTTATGTTGGCACTACCGAAAATCAGCCTGCATGGCGCGGGCGCGATCGGCGATATGGTAAACCTGGTCGCAGACAAGCAGTGGGGAAAAGCGCTGATTGTCACCGACGGGCATCTGGTGGAAATGGGCCTGCTCGATAGCCTGTTTCAGGCGCTGGAAGCGCATCAACTGTCTTATCATCTGTTCGATAAGGTCTTTCCGAACCCAACCGAGGCGCTGGTTCAGCAAGGTATCGCCGCATTCCGTGCGGCGCAGTGTGACTATATCATCGCCTTTGGCGGCGGCAGCCCGATCGATACCGCTAAGGCGGTGAAAATCCTCAGCGCCAACCCGGCGCCATCGACGGCCTATTCCGGCGTGGGCAAAGTGAAAAATGCCGGCGTGCCGCTGGTGGCAATTAACACCACCGCCGGAACCGCCGCCGAAATGACCAGCAACGCGGTGATTATCGATAGCGAACGTCAGGTGAAAGAGGTCATTATCGACCCGAACATCATCCCGGATATTGCCGTCGACGATGCCAGCGTCATGCTGGATATTCCGCCGTCGGTTACCGCCGCGACCGGTATGGATGCGTTAACCCACGCTATCGAGGCATTTGTCTCCGTCGGCGCCCATCCGCTGACCGACGCCAACGCGCTGGAAGCGATTCGCTTAATTCACCAGTGGCTGCCGCTGGCCGTTGATAACGGGCACAATCTGCAGGCACGCGAGCAGATGGCATACGGTCAGTATCTGGCAGGCATGGCGTTCAACAGCGCAGGTCTTGGTCTGGTGCACGCGCTGGCGCACCAGCCGGGCGCGACCCACAATCTGCCGCACGGCGTTTGTAATGCCATCCTGCTGCCGATCATCGAAAACTTTAACCGCCCGAACGCGGTAGCGCGTTTTGCCCGCATCGCCCAGGCGATGGGCGTCGATACGGGTGGTATGAGCGACGAAACCGCCAGCATGGCGGCGATTAATGCGATTCGCGCGTTGAGCAAACGAGTCGGTATTCCTGAAGGCTTTAGCCAGCTTGGCGTCAGTAAGGCCGATATTGAAGGCTGGCTGGATAAAGCGCTGGCCGACCCCTGCGCGCCCTGTAACCCGCGTAGCGCCAGCCGCGACGAGGTGCGCGAGTTATACCTGGAGGCGTTATGATCCGCAAAGCCTTCGTGATGCAGGTTAATCCCGACGCCCACGAGGAGTATGAGCGCCGTCATAATCCCATCTGGCCGGAACTGGAAGCGACGCTGAAAGCGCATGGCGCCCACCACTATGCGATCTATCTCGATAAACAGCGCCATCTGCTATTCGCCACAGTGGAAATTGAATCGGAAGCCCGCTGGAATGCGGTGGCGGAAACCGAGGTCTGCCAACGCTGGTGGCGCTATATGCGCGAGGTGATGCCGACGAATCCGGATAACAGCCCGCTAAGCGCTGAACTGAGTGAAGTGTTTTACCTTGCGTAATAAAGAAAACGCCTGAGCAATCAGGCGTTTTTGGTATCAGAGGGATTAGGCATTTTTGCGCACAAAGAAACCGTAGCAGCAGGCCCCCATAAACAGCAGTATCCCGCCGAGAATAAATACGTTGGTAAAGTGCCCGGTAGCATCAAGAATAATGCCGGTGATAATCGGCGCCAGCGCCGCGCCGAGAAAGCCGCCAAAGTTCTGGATAGCACCCAATGAGGCGACCTGTTCTTTCGGCGCCATATCGGTCGCTAACGTCCAGATCACGCCGGAAGGCATTTGTGAACAGAAGTAGCCCAGCGTCAGTAGCGCGATCGCAACGCCGCTATTATCAACAAACGGAATCGGCATCACGAAGCAGGCCGCCAGCGCGGCGCCCGCCACAATCGGCACTTTACGCGCGGTAACAGCGTTCATTCCTCTACGCACCAGTCTGTCAGAAAGCATCCCGCCGCACAGCACGCCGATAATACCGGCAAAGAAAGGTATCGAGGCGATAAAACCGGTCTGCTTGAGGCTAAAGCCCAGCGAGGTTTCCAGATATCCCGGCAGCCATGTCAGATAAACCCAAATGGTAAACATGATGCAGAAGTTACCGGCAATCATGAACCAGGTGGTTTTCCGGCGAAACAGTTCTCCCCAGCTGACCTTCGGCTGCTCACCTTCGGGACGTATGACTTTCCCGGTATGTATCAGCATCGCCTCGCGCGCGTCCGGATCGTGATAAAACTTAAGCCACGCCAGCAACAATGGCAGTCCGAGCAGGCCGACAACCATGAACATGCCGCGCCAGCCGATCCATAACAGCAAAATAGTCAGCACCGGAGGCGCTATCGCATTGGCGATTTGCGAACCGGTATTGATAATTGACGTTGGCAAACCGCGTTCTTTCTCCGCAAACCAGCTCTGGGTGATCTTGATACCGGAAGTGAAGAACGGTGACTCCGCCACGCCCAGCAGCATGCGCAAACCGTAGAAGAAGCTATAGGTGTTCACGAAGCCCATTAAGAACGTCACCGCTGACCATAACCCCAGCGCGCCGCTGAACATTTTCTTCGCGCCAAAGCGGTCTACCAGCCAGCCGGCGGGTAAATTCGCCAGCGCATAGGGCCAGAGAAACGCTGACAATAACAGCCCCATTTCAGTACCAGAGAAGCCAAACTCCCTGGCGATGGTGGTGTTCGCGATACTCAGGTTGGCGCGATCGAGGTAATTGACCACCGCGGCCAGCAGCAGGATTAAAATAATGCCCCAACGTCGACGCGAGAGTTTCGGCGCCGCAATCGCTTCAGCCGCCGTTTGATTAAGCGAACTCATAAACCCTCCTCCAGCAAGGCGCGATCGATTTTCATCACTGCTTTACGGATATGTTGCCGCTCGCCATCGCGCGGATGGCAGCACGGACGATGGATGTCCTGGGGAAAGAAAATGGCGAACATGCCAGGCTTCAGGGTTATCTGCGTCTCCTCTTCTTCAACCTGCCAGAACAGGATGTCCTGCTGCGGCGTCCGATCCTCGGTAACGCAATGACTGCCGCTTTCAGCGCGGCTGACACCCATCCGCTCCTCGCCGGAAATCAGATACTGAATATCAATGAACTGCTTGTGCGACTCCGGCCGCGCCTGGGCGAAAGGCACGCTCTCCATCTCCTGTAGCAGGCAGAAAAGTTTCCCCGGGATCAGGTCGATTTTCCCCGGCGCGAAGCGCTGGAAATCCTGGCTGGCGATAAACGCCAGCGCCTGGCGGATCGCCGGATGAAACGCGGCCTGTTGCGCAGACCACGCCTGCAGACTCGATACGATCATAACGATCCCTCCCTTAGCTGGCGATCCGCTGCTGCCACAGTTCAGTCCCGGCGCGGATCTGGTCGAGGATCACCGTCAGCCCCCAGAATTTGCTCAGCACATCGTCTTTATTAACCCGGCAGGCATCGCTGTCGAAGGTCCCCAGCCGTTGATGGTAAATTTTGGCGTTTTTCGGGTAGCCCAGCGTTTCGGTTACCGCACCCAGCGACAGAAATATCGCCAGTTCATCGGCCAGCGCCCGCTGATTTTTGCCTTCCCGCCACAGCCAGCCGTACAGTTCGGGATGGAAGTTGGTGAACACGCCGCTGAAACCTTCGGCGCCCGCCAGCATCGCCGGCCAGGCGATCGCGGCATTGGCGTTAATGACCTTCAGCGGGGTTCCCTGCGCCAGACGCACGCGGCGCTCAACGGTTGGCAGATCGCAGCTCACATCTTTCAGCACCACGAAACGACCGCTGTTGGCGCACCAGGCGAACTCGTCGTCGCTAAGCAGGCGGCGATACGGCGCCGGGCACTCGTACAGCCCCAGCGGCATGGAAGAAGGCAAAGCCGCTAACAGCGATTGCAGGGTAGCGAAAAAGACTTCACTGCCCTCATTACGCGGATCGAGATGATTAGTGACCAGCACCAGCGCATCAATGCCGGTCTGCGCCATTGCCAGCAACTCCTCTTTTTGCGCCGCCAGATCATCGCTGATATGGCCCGAGGCAATGACTGGAATGCGTCCCGCCACGCGTTGCACCACGAAACGCGCCAGCTCGACACGCTCCTGTAGGCTGAGATATTGCATTTCGCTGGACTGGCAGACGGCAAAAAGCGCATCTACGCCCTTTGCCAGATACCAATCAATCAGCTTCGCCAGCGCCGGATAATCAATCTGGTCGTCAGCGGTAAAAGGGGTCAGCATGACGGGTACAACACCGTTAATCGTTTTCATCTTATTTTTCCTGGATTAGAGGGTACGGAGTCGGGCACTTGCCTGCGCAAAGTCAGGCATGTTGGAAGCCCCCTCCAGCTCGACGGCCAGAGAGGCGAAAGCAGAGGCCCAGGTCGCGGCCTGAACCAGGGTGTTGCCGGCAGCCAGCGAGGCGGCGAGCGCGCCATTAAACGCATCGCCAGCGCCGGTGGTATCGACGGTGACCGCCGGAAAGGCGCGAATTTGGCTAAACTGGCGATTATCCAGCAGCAGCGCTCCGCGCGACCCCATGGTAATCAGAACTTTCTTTACACCTAATTCAGCGATGCGCAGCGCGGCTTCTTTGGCAGTATCAACATCGTGAATGTCGATACCGGATAATAATGAAGCCTCGGTTTCATTCGGTGTAATCACATCGATATAAGGGATGCTTTTGATTATTTCCGCCGAGTATGGCGCCGGATTGAGAATGACTGTCTTACCGAGTTCCCTGGCGATTTTTATTAGCGAATGGGTGGCGTCAAAATTATTCTCAAGCTGAACAAGTAAAACGTCGGAGGCGGACAACTCTGGAATAATCGCCTCAATCTCATTATGCGTTATTGTAGTATTGGCGCCAGAGTAAATAGCAATCATATTTTCGCCATTTTCCTGCGAAACATAAATAATGGCATTGCCGGTAGGTTCGCTCTCAGATTGATAAAGCGTATAGGAGTGTATTTCTGAACGAGTGAGATGATCGGCCGCCAGGTGGCTAAACTGATCCTTGCCCACCTTAGCGACAAAATGGACCTGCGCGCCGGCTTTACTGGCCGCCGTCGCCTGATTCGCCCCCTTGCCACCGGGCCCAAGGCTGCTGGCGAGCGCCAGTAGCGATTCTCCGCCGCGCGGAAAACGCTCCACTCGGGCCACGATATCCACATTAAATGAGCCGAATACACACACTTTGCCGTTCATCGATTTTCCTTTCTGCTGACCGCTCGCCGTAGGTTTCCGATGGTTAATCGGCTGCAGCAGCACGCCGAAACTATCACCGGTTTCAGAAATAAGTTCAGCCTTTAAATTGTGCCGGGAAATAATCGCTCCGCCATAACAACGTTGCACCAAACCCATTTCTGCAAGAATATTTAAATCACTGCGAATGGTTTCTTTTGAAACACTAAAATAAGCAGCAAAATAATTAACAAAACCACGCTCATGATCGTTTAAATATTTCAGGATATGCTTTCTACGTTCTTCTAAAAACATAATAGGCCCCAATGTCACGAATTAAGTATACGAACCACTTCCGGAAGGAAGAGTGACATCAATCCCATGTTTTCAGGCAAAACGGAAGGAAACAAAAATGGAAAAACAATGAAGAAATTGAGTGAATAAATAATTCACTCAATCATTAATGGGAAATGAAATAATCTTCTGCGCATCAGAATAAAATGCGCAGATTCTGACTAATTTTGCTCTGCCACCAGCAGCGCCTGGGTATCCGGCTCCAGCGCCTGAAAGAGGTGTTCCCGATCGGCCGGGTAGCAGATGTAATCCCCTTCTCCCAGCTCTTCCGGCGCTTCGGTAAGACCAACGCGCGCGCGCCCCTGAGTGATAATAATATGTTCGACCGACCCGGGCGGGTGCGGGTGCGAGATCCGATCGGCGCCGGGCTGCGTCAACAGCAGATAGATGTCGCGACGCGCGCCGGGGGGACAAGCCGCCAGCAAAATGGCCTGATAGTTGGCCTGCTCAGCAACCACTTTGGTTCCTTCGCCGCGGCGAATCACCTGGGTCTGGTTGGCCTGCGGCTCCAGTAAGCGGGCGAAGGGAATGTCCAGCGCCACGCACAGCGCCCACAATGTTTCCAGGCTAGGGTTGCCATTGCCGGATTCCAGCTGTGACAGGGTCGATTTGGCTATCCCGGCGCGGCGCGCCACCTCCGCCAGTGAGAGCCCGGTGCGCGAGCGCTCGCGCGTCAGGCTTTTAGCAATTACGCTGATGGGCTGTGTCATACACCGCTCCTCGTATTTTATATCGAACGAATCGTTCGTCTTGAAAAACCATTCTGTTGCGTTCATTATAATGGAAATTCGTTCGATATGGCTAAAGCGTATGCGTTACAAATTTTCCTGTCTCAGTGGAGACACCATTAAAGCAATCATTCTGGTATGCCTGGCGGTCGGCGTGGTTGGCATGTCTTACGGTTCATTAGCGATGGCTTACGGTTTTCCACTGTGGGTGCCGTTTGTCCTTTCCATTACGGTGCTGGCCGGCGCCTCTGAGTTTATGTTTATCGGTATTGTCGCCAGCGGCGGTAACCCGCTCGCCGCGGCGGCGGCAGGTTTACTGGTGAACGCCCGCCACGTTCCTTTTGGCGTCACCGTGCGCGATCTGGTCGGCGCCCGCGCCGCCAGCCTGCTCGGCTGCCATATTATGAATGATGAGAGCGTGGTGTTCGGCCTGTCGCAGAAAACCCCGGAGCAGCGTAAAGCCGCCTACTGGCTCTGCGGGCTGGGCGTGGCGCTCATCTGGCCGCTCGGTACCCTGCTGGGCGCCGGCGTCGGTAAATTATTACCCGCACCGGAAACCATCGGCCTGGATGCGGTATTCCCGGCTATCCTGCTGGCGCTGGTGGTACCGGCTTTTAAAAAACGTACCACACTGATTCGTGCCTGTAGCGGCGCGGTTATTTCGCTTGCCGCCGTGCCCTTCGCGCCGGTTGGATTACCGGTTCTGCTCTCATTGTTTGGTTTACTGGCGAGGAAAAAATAATGGCTAATATGACGCTGTTTATCGCCGGGATCGCGATTCTGTCGATCGGCACATATCTGATGCGTTTGGGCGGGGCAAAGCTTGGCAGTCGTTTAGCGTTTTCCGAGCGCTCGCAGGCGCTGCTTTCTGATGCCGCGACGGTATTGCTTTTTTCCGTGGCGCTGGCGACCACCTTTTATGAAAGCGAGCATTTTTCCGGCATGGCGCGGGTACTGGGCGTCGGTTTTGCCGTGTTCCTTGCCTGGCGCAAGATGCCGCTTATCGTGGTGATTATCGCCGCGGCGGTGGTGACGGCGCTGCTGCGCCTGGCGGGTATAAACTAAAAAAGCGCCCTGAGGCGCTCTTTCGACGGTAGTGGGTTGCTAGCTTATTTGTTCAGCTCAGCGGTCATATGCACGCGGTTACCGCTAAATGCTTCGGTAATGGTGTAAGAAGATGCGCCAGCAGCCTGCGCCTGAGCGGCGATTTTCGCTTCCGCGGCGTCCATGGTGGAAGCGGTGGCGGTCACAGATTGCGCGGCGAAAGAACCGAAAGAAGCGGCCAGAGCGATAACAGCGACAAAAGTTTTGATGCTTTTCATGATATAAACCCTTTCATTTAGTTGTTTGGATAAGGCGCCGTGCCTTGATGTGATAAATAATAGTCTTCACATCCCGTAACTAAAAGCGGAAGGATTTGCTGTCATCTTTCAAAAAAACTGACCAACAATTAACCTGCAATCAGGCGCTGCGGATGAGTATAAATCGTCGCTCTGCCTGGCCTGCAGAAGCCCACCAGCGTCAGATTACAACGCTCGGCGACTTCAACCGCCAGGGTCGTCGCCGCGGAAACGGCAAACAGAATTTCCACCCCACACATTGCGGCCTTCTGTACCATCTCATAACTGGCGCGGCTGGAGACTAAGGCCGCGCCCTGCTGCCAGCCCTCTCCTTCTTCACTACGGCGCCCCAGCAGTTTATCCAGCGCAACGTGACGGCCTACATCTTCATGCCCGCCCGCCAGTTCGCCATCAGGGCGCACCCACGCGGCGGCGTGCGTACAGCCGGTCAGACGGCCGATAGGCTGAACCTCATTTAACTGTTTGAGCGCGCGATCGAGATGAGAGAGCGCAAAGGTCTGGCTAAAGGGCAGCGGCTCGACGGGCTTACCGATATCATTTAGCTGCTCGACGCCACATACTCCACAGCCGGTACGCCCGGCGAGCGCCCGGCGGCGCTCTTTCAGCCCCATAAACCGGCGGCTGGAGAGTTCGATTTGCACTTCTACCCCGTTACAGGCCTGCACCACGTCCATCCCGTAGATCTCTTGTCGACTTTGAATAATCCCTTCCGACAGGGAAAAACCGACGGCGAAATGTTCCAGGTCACGTGGCGTCGCCATCATGACAACGTGCGAGATGCCGTTATAGACCAGAGCGACGGGTACCTCTTCAGCTACCTCGTCTGGCTGAGGATGTTGTAAATCCTCGCGTTTCCAGAGGGTAATCTGGCGATAACCTGTGACATCTGTCACATTTTTGATTTGTTCAGGAAGGTTCTTATTCACTTTCATTTAACCGTATTGGAACAGGCATACACACAATGTGGTATTCTGTTTTTATATCCCTCCAGGACCGAGGGAAATTAACTCAATTCTGAACCTTTGCGGCCTTCACCGCAAAGTAAATAACTACATGTGACAATGTCGAAACAAGGAGCGAACCATGCAGGTCAGCAGAAGGCAGTTCTTTAAGATCTGCGCTGGCGGTATGGCAGGCACGACGGCAGCAGCGCTGGGCTTTGCCCCGGCTACTGCGCTCGCGGAAACACGGCAGTACAAACTGCTGCGTACTCGCGAAACCCGCAACACCTGTACGTACTGTTCCGTTGGCTGCGGGCTATTGATGTATAGCCTCGGCGACGGTGCGAAAAACGCCAAAGCATCCATTTTTCATATCGAAGGCGATCCGGACCATCCGGTAAACCGTGGTGCGCTCTGCCCGAAAGGGGCCGGTCTGGTGGACTTTATCCATTCTGAAAGCCGCCTGAAATTCCCGGAATATCGTGCGCCAGGTTCTGATAAATGGCAACAAATCAGCTGGGATGAAGCGTTCGATCGCATCGCGAAGCTGATGAAAGAGGACCGTGACGCCAACTTTATCGCCCAAAACAGCGCCGGCACCACCGTTAACCGTTGGCTGACCACCGGTATGCTGTGCGCCTCCGCTTCCAGTAACGAAACCGGCTATTTAACACAGAAATTCACCCGCGCCCTCGGGATGCTGGCGGTGGATAACCAGGCGCGTGTCTGACACGGACCAACGGTAGCAAGTCTTGCTCCAACATTTGGTCGCGGTGCGATGACCAACCACTGGGTTGATATTAAAAACGCCAACCTGATCGTGGTGATGGGCGGTAACGCCGCAGAAGCGCATCCGGTGGGGTTCCGCTGGGCGATGGAAGCCAAAATTCATAACGGCGCCAAGCTCATCGTTATCGATCCGCGCTTTACGCGTACGGCGTCGGTGGCTGATTTCTATACCCCGATTCGTTCCGGTACCGACATAACCTTCCTGTCGGGCGTCATCCTGTACCTGCTGAATAACGAAAAATTCAACCGTGAATACACCGAAGCCTATACCAACGCCAGCCTGATCGTGCGTGAGGACTACAGCTTTGATGATGGTCTGTTCAGCGGCTACGATGCCGAAAAACGCCAGTATGACAAAACCAGCTGGAACTACGAGCTGGATGAAAACGGCTTCGCCAAACGCGATACCACGCTACAGCATCCACGCTGCGTCTGGAATCTGCTAAAACAGCACGTTTCCCGCTATACGCCGGATGTGGTTGAAAACATCTGTGGTACGCCGAAGGCCGATTTCCTTAAAGTTTGCGAATATATTGCAGAAACCAGCGCGCACGATAAAACCGCGTCGTTCCTGTATGCCCTCGGCTGGACCCAGCACTCCATCGGCGCGCAGAACATTCGCACCATGGCGATGATCCAGCTGCTGCTTGGCAACATGGGGATGGCAGGCGGCGGCGTCAATGCCCTGCGCGGTCACTCCAACATCCAGGGTCTGACCGACCTCGGCCTGCTCTCAACCAGCCTGCCGGGATACATGTCGCTGCCTAATGAAAAACAGGCCGACCTGCAGACCTACCTGAGCGCCAACACGCCGAAACCGCTGTTGAAAGACCAGGTGAACTACTGGGGCAACTATCCGAAGTTCTTCGTCTCCATGATGAAAGCCTTCTTCGGCGATAAAGCTACGGCCGAGAATAGCTGGGGCTTTGACTGGTTGCCGAAGTGGGATAAGAGCTACGACGTTCTGCAGTATTTCGAGATGATGAATCAGGGCAAAGTGAATGGCTATATTTGCCAGGGCTTTAACCCGGTCGCATCGTTCCCGAACAAAAATAAGGTAGTGGCTTCCCTGTCGAAGTTGAAGTTCCTTGTAACCATCGACCCGCTCAACACCGAAACGTCCACCTTCTGGCAAAACCACGGTGAGTCCAACGATGTTGACCCGTCAAAAATCCAGACCGAAGTATTCCGTCTGCCGTCCACCTGCTTCGCCGAAGAAAACGGTTCTATCGTGAACTCCGGCCGCTGGCTGCAGTGGCACTGGAAAGGCGCGGATGCCCCGGGGATCGCCGTGACCGATGGCGAAATCCTCGCCGGTATCTTCTCACGTCTGCGTAAGATGTATGCCGAAGAAGGCGGCCCGACGCCGGAGCCGGTGCTCAACATGACGTGGAACTACTCCACGCCGCACGAGCCGGCATCTGAAGAAGTGGCGATGGAAAGTAACGGTAAAGCGCTGGCGGATATTACCGATCCGGCAACCGGCGCGGTAATCGTTAAGAAAGGGCAGCAACTGAGCTCCTTCGCACAGCTACGCGATGACGGCACGACTTCCAGCGGCTGCTGGATCTTCGCCGGAAGCTGGACGCCGGAAGGCAACCAGATGGCGCGCCGCGATAACGCCGACCCGTCAGGCCTCGGCAATACGCTGGGCTGGGCCTGGGCATGGCCGCTGAACCGCCGCATTCTGTATAACCGCGCCTCCGCAGACCCGCAGGGTAAACCGTGGGATCCGAAGCGTCAGTTGCTGAAATGGGACGGCGCGAAATGGGGCGGTGTGGATATTCCGGATTACAGCGCCGCCGCCCCTGGTAGCGACGTCGGTCCGTTTATCATGCAGCCTGAAGGGATGGGGCGTCTGTTCGCTATCGATAAGATGGCTGAAGGGCCGTTCCCGGAACACTACGAGCCGTTTGAAACGCCGCTGGGGACTAACCCGCTGCATCCAAACGTGGTCTCTAACCCGGCCGCTCGCGTCTTTAAAGGCGATCTCGAGCAGATGGGCAAGGCCGAGAAGTTCCCGTACGTCGGCACCACTTACCGCCTGACCGAACACTTCCACTACTGGACCAAACACGCGCTGCTTAACGCCATCGCGCAGCCGGAACAGTTTGTGGAGATCGGCGAAAAACTGGCGAATAAGCTCGGCATCGGCCACGGCGATACCGTGAAGGTCTCCTCTAACCGCGGCTATATCAAAGCCAAGGCGGTGGTGACCAAGCGTATTCGTACGCTGCAGGTTCACGGTAAAGAGGTGGATACCATCGGTATTCCTATTCACTGGGGCTACGAAGGCGTGGCGAAAAAAGGCTTTATCGCCAATACGCTGACGCCGTTCGTCGGCGACGCCAACACGCAGACGCCGGAGTTTAAGGCCTTCCTCGTGAACGTGGAAAAGGTGTAACGGAGACGACTTATGGCTTATCAATCGCAAGATATTATTCGTCGTTCCGCGACTAACGGTTTCACTCCCGCGCCTCAGGCGCGGGACCACCAGCAGGAAGTGGCGAAGCTTATCGACGTGACCACCTGTATCGGCTGTAAAGCCTGTCAGGTGGCCTGTTCCGAATGGAACGACCTTCGTGACGAAGTGGGTAACAACGTCGGGGTGTATGACAACCCGGCGGACCTGACCGCCAAGTCATGGACGGTCATGCGCTTCTCGGAAGTGGAACAAAACGACAAGCTGGAATGGCTTATTCGTAAAGATGGCTGCATGCACTGCGCTGACCCGGGCTGCCTGAAGGCCTGTCCGTCAGAAGGCGCGATCATTCAGTACGCTAACGGCATCGTCGACTTCCAGTCTGAGCAGTGTATCGGCTGCGGCTACTGCATCGCAGGTTGCCCGTTCGATGTACCGCGCCTGAACCCGGAAGACAACCGCGTCTACAAATGTACGCTGTGCGTAGACCGTGTGACCGTCGGCCAGGAACCGGCCTGCGTGAAAACCTGTCCGACCGGCGCTATCCACTTTGGTTCGAAAGAGGATATGAAAACGCTGGCCGGCGAGCGCGTCGCAGAGCTGAAAACCCGCGGTTACGACAAGGCGGGCCTGTACGATCCGGCTGGCGTCGGCGGCACCCACGTGATGTACGTGTTGCACCATGCCGATAAACCGAATCTGTACCACGGTCTGCCGGAGAATCCGGAAATCAGCCAAACGGTGAAATTCTGGAAAGGTATCTGGAAACCGCTGGCGGCGGTCGGCTTTGCTGCGACCTTCGCAGCCAGCATCTTCCACTACGTCGGCGTCGGTCCAAACCGCGCAGATGAGGAAGAAGACAACCTGCATGAAGAGAAAGACGAGGTGCGCAAATGAGAAAACGTGACACCATCGTGCGCTACACGGCGCCGGAACGCATCAACCACTGGATAACCGCCTTCTGCTTTATTCTGGCGGCGGTAAGCGGGTTAGGCTTTTTCTTCCCGTCGTTTAACTGGCTGATGCATATTCTCGGTACGCCGCAGCTGGCGCGTATTCTCCACCCGTTTGTCGGGGTGGTGATGTTCGCGTCGTTTATCATCATGTTTTTCCGTTACTGGCACCATAACCTAATCAATCGGGATGATATCTTTTGGGCGAAGAATATTCGTAAGATCGTCGTCAACGAGGAGGTAGGCGATACCGGGCGTTATAACTTCGGCCAGAAATGCGTATTCTGGGCGGCGATTATTTTCCTGGTGCTGCTGCTGGTGAGCGGTGTGATCATCTGGCGTCCGTACTTTGCGCCTGCATTCTCAATCCCGGTGATCCGATTCGCGCTGATGCTGCATTCTTTTGCCGCAGTCGCGTTAATTGTGGTTATCATGGTGCATATCTACGCCGCCCTCTGGGTGAAAGGCACCATTACCGCGATGGTGGAAGGCTGGGTTACCAAAACGTGGGCGAAGAAACATCACCCGCGCTGGTACCGTGAAGTCCGCCAGAAACAGGAAAAATAGACTGCATGAGTATTCGCATAATCCCGCAAGACGAGCTGGGTTCGAGCGAGAAACGCACGGCGGAAGCAATTCCGCCGCTACTGTTCCCCAGACTGAAGAATCTGTATAACCGCCGCGCGGAGCGCCTGCGCGAGCTGGCCGCCAATAACCCGCTGGGCGATTACCTGCGCTTTGCCGCGCTGATCGCTCATGCGCAGGAAGTGGTGCTGTACGACCATCCGTTGCAGATGGATCTGACTGCCCGCATTAAAGAGGCCAACGATCAGGGCAAGCCTCCGCTGGATATTCACGTATTGCCGCGTGATAAACACTGGCACAAACTGCTGCATTCGCTGATCGCCGAGCTGAAACCGGAGATGAGCGGCCCGGCGCTGTCGGTTATCGAGAATCTGGAAAAAGCTTCCGGGCCGGAACTGGAAGAGATGGCCAGCGCGCTGTTTGCTTCCGATTTCGCCTCGGTCAGCAGCGACAAAGCGCCGTTTATCTGGGCCGCGCTGTCGCTGTACTGGGCGCAAATGGCCAGCCTGATCCCGGGGAAAGCGCGCGCCGAATACGGCGAGCATCGCCAGTTCTGCCCGGTTTGCGGCTCGATGCCGGTCTCCAGCATCGTGCAAATCGGCACCACTCAGGGGCTGCGCTATCTGCACTGCAACTTGTGTGAAACCGAATGGCATGTGGTGCGCGTAAAATGCAGCAACTGCGAACAGAGCCGCGACCTGCACTACTGGTCGCTGGATAACGAGCAGGCGGCGGTGAAAGCCGAAAGCTGCGGCGACTGCGGGAGCTACCTGAAGATTATGTATCAGGAGAAAGACCCGAAAGTCGAAGCCGTTGCCGACGATTTAGCCTCGCTGGTACTCGATGCTCGCATGGAACAGGAAGGCTTCGCCAGAAGCTCAATTAACCCGTTCATGTTCCCCGGCGAAGGGGAGTAAGTTCTGCGCGCCTGTAACGGGCGACTCAGGTCGCTCGTTATCATTCATACGGCGTGACCACGCCGGAAATGCTCTCCTTATCCCGATCCTGCTTCTCCAGATATTGTTCAACAGAAGAAGCAGATCTTTGCTGAGAAATACGCTTTTGCGAGCCGCTTTCCACAATGCGATCGCGGCTTTATTCGGTATATCTTTTTCGCAAAAACCAGGCTATAACACTGGATATTAATCCAGTAAAAGGGACTTACCATGACGTTGGAAAAAGGTATTGCTTCGCTGGTTGAGGAGTTTATTGCTGCGGGGCGGCCATCAGCACGAGAACAGAGTATTGATGACCGGAGAAACGGCTATCTCGCCAGCGCCGTTCTCGCAGGGGAAACGGAAACGCGTGTGCAGGTTGAAGACATCACGCTCGATGGCATAACCTTTCGCGTCGTCTCGCCGCCAAAAAGCAACGGCTTGCTACCCACCATGGTGTATTACCACGGCGGCTGTTTTGTGAGCGGCGGCTTTGCCACCCATGACAACCAATTGCGCCAGCTTGCCTGGTGCAGTGGGTGCCGGGTGATCGCCGTGCAGTATCGCCTGGCCCCGGAGTACCCTTTTCCGGCGGCGCACGATGATGCGGAACGAGGCGCCAACATTATCCATCGGTATGCGCGGCGGCTTGGCGTTGACGCCGCGCGCATCACGCTGGCCGGCGACAGCGCCGGCGGCCACCTCGCCCTGGTCACGGCTCTGCGCCTGAAAGCGGCGGGAGCATGGCAACCTGCGCAGGTTATCCTGATTTACCCTATGCTCGACGCTACCGCCAGCATGGCAAGCTACGCCAGCAACGGCGAGGATTACATCATTACCCGGGATACGCTGCTTAGCGGCTACGAAATGTATTTAGCGGCCACACCCGCTACCCATCCGGAAGCCAGTCCGCTGTGGCGCGAAGATTTTAGCGGGCTGCCGCCGGTTCATATCCTGACGGCCGAATTTGACCCTTTGCGCGATGAGGGAGAAGCGCTGTACCAGCGGCTAATAGCACAGGGACTAGAAAGCACCTGTCAGCGCTATCTGGGCGTTATTCACGGGTTCTTTCAGTTAGGCGGGATAAGCCCCGCGGCAAGGCAGGCGATGCGCGATATCGCCTGGCGTACGCAAACGCCAGGACAATAATAATGCCGGAGGCGGGTTACTCTTCCTCGTTCCCGCCCTCTTCATAAGAACCAAACGGCTTTGCGGGCAATACGATATAGGTACCCTCAAAAACGGCGCCCAGCTTATCGTTACCGAACAGTTCGACCTGAAGCTGCACGCGAGCCTTGCGCCCTCGCGCCAGGCGATCGAGATCGCCGCTTAGCGAGCCCAAATCGGCCACCGCATTCGGCCTACCGCTGATCGGCTTGCTGTAACGGATATGCGCATCGGCAAGGATAATCGTGCCGCCAAGGTGCCGCTCGCGCAGCATTAACCAGATAAGCCCCCAGCCGGTTAAGGTGGCGAGCGAAAACAGGCTGCCGGCAAACAACGTATGGTGCGGATTCTGATTCCCCGCTTCGGGCATGGTGGTGATAAATTTTTGCCCGGTGTACTGCTGGATGCGCACGCCCATCTTTTCGCTCAGCGGAATGTGCTGATACCAGGCCTGCTGCAGCTGGCCGCACCAGTCACCGCGGTGCAGGATATCATCCAGTGAAGCAATGGGTTTAATCATCAAAAAGTGGCGAATCGGCGTGGTTGTCGGCGTGGTGATTTCTCCCTGGTTCACAAAGCCCAGCTTAGAGAAAAACTCCATCGCGTCTTCACGGGCGCTACAGGTCACCCGCTTCACCCCTTCCTGACGGGCGACTGACTCAAGGGTCATCGCCATAAGGGTGCCTAAACCTTTATCCTGAACGGAAGGATGAACGGCCATAAAACGGATCGAGGCTTCATTCTCCGCATTGATATACAGCCGGCCGACGGCAACCAGATTGCCCTCTTCATCGACGACCATCTGGTGATGCGCCATGGCATCCCAGGCGTCGCGTTCCGACCCTTTAGGCTGATGCAGCGGCTTACGCAGCATCTCCCAGCGGAACTGATAATAGCTTTCTAACTCTTCTTCTGTTTGCGGTACACGAAGGTGATACATAGCTGTACTCTCTTTTGTTACCCGCAGCCTGCCCGGAAGCTGACTCATACCTGCAACCAAAAGGTCACGGGACCATCGTTTACCAGCGAGACCTGCATATCCGCAGCGAATCTCCCGGTCTGAGTATTCATCTCTTGCTGACGGCAGCGCTCAACAAAGTATTCATACAGCGCTTCCGCTCTGTCCGGCGCCGCGCCTTTGGAAAAACTCGGGCGCATGCCGCGCTCGGTATCGGCCGCCAGCGTAAATTGCGAAACCACCAGCACGCTGCCGCCCGCCTGCTGGACATTAAGATTCATTTTGCCTTCGGCGTCGCTGAAAATGCGATAGCCGAGCACCCGTTCACACAGACGATTGGCCTTCTGTTCGTCATCGTCTTTCTCGACGCCCAGCAGCACCAGCAATCCCGGACCGATTTCACCCGTCACTTCACCCTCCACGGTAACGCTTGCACGGGATACGCGTTGAATTAATGCAATCATGGTTGTTCTGTTTCTTCTTTTTTGAGTTTGCGGTATTCACCGAGAGTGACAGTTATTTCAGCGCCAAGCAAGACGATACACCAGGTCCAGTAAACCCAGACAAACAAAATGGGTACTACCGCTATCACGCCATAAATCAACTGGTATGACGGAAACATGGTGATATATAGAGCAAAAGCCTTTTTACCGGCTTCAAAAAGCAGTGCCGCCACCAGCGAACCGATTACCGCATCGCGATTGCGCACCTGGGTGGTGGGCACGATGCTATAAAGCATCCAGAACGCCGCCCACGATAAGATTAGCGGGAATATACGGAGTACATCGTCAATGACGCTATTGAGATCGCTGGCCCAGCGTAGCGAGAGAAGATAGGAACTGATTGCCAGACTGGCGCCGGCCAACAGCGGACCAAGAGTCAGGATCATCCAGTAGACCGCAAATGAATAGATTTTTGGCCGCGTCCGACTGCTGCGCCAGATGGTGTTCAACGCGCTATCAATCGAATACATCAGCAGTAATGAGGTGACGATTAACCCGAAGGCGCCGACGGCCGTCATCCTGCTGGAGTTCGCCACAAACTGTTCGATATACCCCTGAATGACATCGCCGGTCGCCGGAATGAAGTTGGCAAAGATAAAATGGCGGATCTGCACGCTGACGTCGGAGAACATCGGGAAGGCGGCAAACAGGGCAAAAACCACGGCGATCAGCGGCACCAGCGCAAGTAAAGACACGTAGGCCAGATTCCCCGCCAACGTCGTCATGTTGTCTTCTTCAATTCGCCGCCACAGCAGCTTAAGCCAGGCCACCAGCGGCCTGGTATGGTATTTGGTTTTTTGATGAACGCTTTTTAGCATAGCTGCTTCGCAAAGTAATTGGGGATGGTCTCCTTACCCGTGACCAGAATACTGGTGATCCCCAACTGATTAGCCCCAGCTATATTATCGGCGTTATCGTCAAAAAAGACCGCTTCTTGCGGCGAAAATCCTTCTGCCTGCAGCACGCTTTGATAGATACGCGTTTCGGGTTTACGCATCCCCATCTCTTGTGAGAGGTATACATGATCGGCGGCAGCACGCACTTGCGGATATTCACTTGGCCAGAAAGTGGTATGTAATCGGTTGGTGTTCGAGAGCACTACCACGCGATGCCCCTGGTCGCGAAGTTTTTGCATGATGTCGGTAACTTCTGGACGCAAGGCAACAAAAACGGCCTGCCAGCCGTGGGCGAACTGTTCATAGCTCAGCGGCATGTTCATTTCGTGGCACATCGCGGCGGCAAACTCTTCGTCGCTGATCTCCCCGCGTTCATGCTGGTGGAAGGCATCGCCCATGACAAAGTCTTGCTTTAGCGTCGCCAGCGGGATGCGGGTCAAATCGCTCCACGTTCCGAGCACCCGGTTGAAGTCAATGTCGACAATCACATTACCTAAATCAAAGATATAGAGCATTTTTGTCTCCTTCCGCGCCGTTGAAGATTAACTGTAGCGGGAAAGAAGAGGTTTGACTATGAACAAACCGGAAACGATTCAAGACATCTCAGGCGCAAAAACGACCAAAGCCGCATATCTGCGGCTTTGGTGAAATGGCAGATCCCTTAAAATCAGACCAATGCGGTTTCCAACATATTCTTTCTGCGGTTGATGCGTTTAACCAGCATCACCGAAACGAACGCGCCGGCGCAAGCGAAGCAGGCCATGATGCCAAAGACTATCTTGTACCCCACCAGACCCGGATTGAGATCGAGAATGTAGCCGTACAGGCTGTAGCAAAACATCGCCGGTGCATAGCCAATGAAGCTCCCCAGCGCCATCGCCGCGCCCGTCTGGTTTTCAGCGATTTTCGCTTCCCCAATCGGGGCAAAAAACACGGCTCGTTGCGTAAAAACAATTGCGCCGAACCCGAGAGTACACACCATACCCAGATAGACCGGCATACTTTCGTGCGGTAACAGAATTAACGCGACTAAAGCCATCGTACTGATACAGAAGGTATAAAAGAGATATTTACTTGGCGATTTGAGGATCTTATCGGCAATTAAACCGCCAATTGGACCACCGATCATTTTTAAACAGTACTGGTTAATAATGCCGTAGGCGCCAACCAGGGCTACCGGCAGCATGTAGATGTTCTTCAGGAACGGGATAAAGAAGGTGAGTCCACAGTAAACGGCGTAAACAAAGAACACATTGAAGGCAATCAGCCAGATAGTTTTGTCTTTCAGCACCGAAGAGATGCTGGTTTGTTGCTTTGTGGCGCCTTCATCAGCGGCGGGCGTCGGCTCATCCTTTTGCTTAAGCATGAAAAACAGCAAGATGCCTACAACAATGACAATAATGGCATAGAACCAAATGCCGGCTTTAAAACCCAGTAAGCCACTGCCAAACCAGGTGAAAATAGCTAATGCGGAAAATGCGATAACGGTATCGACAATTCCGCGCCCCGTTTCGAAGAAGCCAAATAAGCGCCCCTGCTGTTCGCTATTCCCTAACCGACTCACCGATTTTAACAATACCGGCCAGTTCATCATGTCGCAGGTGACGCCAAATAATGCCCAGACAAATAGAATGCCCCAATAGCCAGGCATCGTTGTCAGATAGATACCTAATAATCCCGTCGCTATCAGTGAAAATGACATGGTGTAGCGACGCGGAAGTTTATCAGCAAAGTAAATTGACAAGAAAAAACCGATGGTTGTCACTACAGAGTTTACTGACATGGCATTACCAATCTGACCGTTGGTCAAATGAAAATAATCCTGCATCGGTATATAAAATGCGTCTTTTAATGAAGGCAGTTTATAAATGGTACCACCACAAAGCGTTAACAGGCTAAATATAGCCCATTTCTTTCTTGTGAGCATAAGATCCCCTGATGACTTAACATCATTTTATTTAAGGACATGGAACATGTCGCCATTCTAAAAAATAGCGATCATAAATACCAAATGTAATTAAAAGTTAGCGTGCAAGAACTTTCAGTGCATCATTTTTTATATCGCGTAAAGTGTCCATGACAAAATTTAACTGGGCGATCGCATCCTGTTTTTCTTTATCCAGCCGGGTTTCAAGTTGCGTTGTATCAGGCAGAGGCGTTTCGCTCATTTGTCGCCACGGGATCCACGGGTTATCGCCTTCAGTCGCAAAGCGGAAAGGTGGCGCGTAATAATCAACTTCTTCTTCCAGTCCGTACGCCATCACCTGTGGTTGCTCCTGGCCCAGACAAATTAACTCAGTCAGCAGCGCCTTAAACGGCATATCACCCAGACCTGAGTTACAGGCCCGGTGCCCAAGCCCGCCGTTTTCCGCAATGATACAGGCATCTTTAATGTGTACCTGAGTGACATAGGGTGACATCACTGCCAACGCCTCAAGCGGTCGCTCATTAGCATTGATCATATTGGCAAAATCAAACAGCAGCGATAGCGACGGCATCTCGCTTTGTTTAACCAGATTGACCAACTCGGCGCTTTTTAAATCTTCATGTTGTTCAATGGTAAAAGTAAGTCCAGATTGGCTATATGTCTCTTTAATATATTGAATATCAGCCGTAATTCTTGCTAAAACTTCTTGTAAAGGCCCTTCGTAACGAGGATAAAAACGAACGGAGGTTGCCCCGGTCTTTAATGCGATAGCGACGGCTTGATCGATGGTCTCTTTATCGGAGGCGCTGGTTTCTATATGGATATCCAACCGTAACGCTTTTGCCTGCTCGCCAAAAGCGGCCAATTGCATATTATCCATACAGCTAAGAGAGTAACGCTCGCCATCGAGGACATGAATTTTCACACCTTTTAAATGATGGCTATTCGCAATTTTCAGTAAATCAGCCGGTAAAATTCTCTCCAGCCGCATATTCAGGTGATATGCATAAGCATGAAGATAAAGAGGAATATTATCAATGCGAGAAAGGATCTTCTCAGCGTTATCTTTAGTGAGCATAAAATACCTACAAGTTAATAAAGAGATCCACAGCCTCAAATCGCCAATACTCGAGATCTATTTGCACGATATTACCTGCACTATCGGCACGATGTTTTTCTATCAGAATAGCGGGCATACCAGCAGAGCCGCCAATGAATTTACTTACATCGCCGGGCATTCTTACTGGCCTGAAGGCTAATTTTTTAATAACAACATTTTTATGATAATTATTCTCCCAAACGGAAGAAAAAGATTGGTTCTTTAGCCTGGTAATAAACTCCGGCGCAACATTCGGGTTGATAAACGTTTCATGATAAAAAACTTTATGTCCTTCTAATGCCCCCCAGCCGGTTATCAGATATAAATCATGCGCAGGACAGGTGGCCACAAGAGCTTCTGCGACGTCGGGATACTCCGTCGTCCGTACCTTTTCGATAAAACCCCACGACGGTTCTCTGCCCTGTTCAATCGCTGCCCGCTGAAAGCTGGCGGAAAGCTCCGGGCTATAGTTAAAACGCGGCTGGGCGACAAACCAGCCTTTACGGTCTTTACGAAATATTCTTGATTCCGCCTCCAGGCTGAGCAGCGCCTGGCGCAGGGTCATACGCTTGATACCGAGCAACTCGCCCAGCTCGCGCTCGGACGGCAATTTTCCACCCGATACCGTCAGCCCCTGTTTTAACCACAGGTCCAGTTTCTCTTTCGCATTTTCCACAGTGGATAGGTTATTCGTCATTGTTTAATCCATTTGGTTTAAACCAGATAACTCATCTTACTCTTGAGCAAAAAAAGAAAGCAATTGCTGTCGCAAGCTTTAAGAATAATTGTGACCGAGCTCTCTCCCGGAGCGACACTGGCGCCACCCAGGTGATAAGCATGAGGAACAGGCATAAAAAAACCCCGCCGGAGAGGCGAGGTTTGAAGGGTAGCAAGAAGAGTAATTACTCTTCTTTTGCACCGCGCATAGCGCGTTTACGGTCGTTCTCGGTCAGGTGACGTTTACGGATACGGATAGACGTCGGAGTAACTTCTACCAGTTCGTCGTCATCGATGAACTCCAGAGCTTGCTCCAGGGTCATCTTAACCGGCGGAACCAGAACCGTTGCTTCGTCAGTACCGGACGCACGCATGTTAGTCAGTTTCTTACCGGTCAGGCAGTTTACCGTCAGGTCATTAGAACGGCTGTGAATACCGATAATTTGACCTTCGTAAACTTCAGCGCCGTGGCCGAGGAACAGCTTACCGCGATCCTGCAGGCCGAACAGTGCGAACGCAACCGCTTTACCCTGACCGTTAGAGATCAGTACGCCGTTGTTACGCTGGCCCACTTCGCCCGGACGAACGTCGTCGTAGTGGCTGAAGGTGGAGTACAGCAGACCGGTACCGGAAGTCATGGTCATGAACTCTGAACGGAAGCCGATCAGACCACGGCTTGGGATCACGTAGTCGAGACGTACGCGGCCTTTGCCGTCTGGATTCATGTTTTTCAGGTCGCCTTTACGCTCACCCAGCGCCTGCATGACAGAACCCTGGTGCTGCTCTTCGACGTCCAGCGTCACGTTCTCGAACGGCTCTTGTTTACGGCCATCGATTTCGCGGAAGATAACTTTCGGACGGGAAACCGCCATCTCGAAACCTTCACGACGCATGTTTTCAATCAGAACGGACAGGTGCAGTTCACCACGACCAGAAACGCGGAACGCATCGGCGTCTTCGGTTTCTTCAACGCGCAGCGCAACGTTGTGCACCAGCTCTTTGTTCAGACGGTCCAGGATCTGGCGAGAGGTAACGAACTTACCTTCTTTACCGCAGAACGGAGAGGTGTTGACGTTGAAGAACATAGATACGGTCGGCTCATCGACAGACAGCGCCGGCAGCGCTTCGACGTTCTGCGGGTCGCAGATGGTGTCGGAGATGTTCAGCTCGCCCAGACCGGTGATCGCGATGATGTCGCCGGCTTCGGCTACGTCGCTCTCGATACGCTCGAGACCCAGGTGAGTCAGTACTTTACCAACTTTACCGTTACGGGTTTTCCCTTCGCTATCGATGATAGTGATCTGCTGGTTCGGCTTCACTTTACCGCGCTTGATGCGACCAATGCCGATTACGCCAACGTAGTTGTTGTAGTCGAGCTGGGAGATTTGCATCTGCAGCGGACCGTCAAGGTCAACGTCCGGCGCCGGTACACGGTCAACAATCGCCTGGTACAGCGGGGTCATGTCGTCAGCCATGTCTTCGTGGTCCAGACCCGCGATACCGTTCAGCGCGGAAGCGTAAACGATCGGGAAGTCCAGCTGTTCGTCGGTCGCGTCGAGGTTAACGAACAGGTCGAATACCTGGTCGACAACCCAATCCGGACGCGCGCCCGGACGGTCAACTTTGTTGATGACCACGATCGGCTTCAGACCGTGAGCAAACGCTTTTTTGGTAACAAAGCGCGTCTGCGGCATCGGGCCATCAAAGGCATCAACCACCAGCAGCACAGAGTCAACCATGGACATAACACGCTCAACTTCACCTCCGAAGTCGGCGTGCCCTGGGGTATCAACGATGTTGATACGGTAATCATTCCATTTGATTGCAGTGTTTTTAGCGAGGATGGTAATCCCACGCTCTTTCTCCAAATCGTTGGAGTCCATCACACGTTCTTGTGCTTCAGTACGTGCGTCGAACGTACCGGATTGCTGTAGCAGCTTATCAACCAGGGTAGTTTTACCATGGTCGACGTGCGCGATGATGGCGATATTACGCAGATTTTCGATCACAACTTTGCCTCAGGCATTAGAAATAGCGCGTTATTGTACACGTATTAAGCGAAGGACTGAACAGGATCACAAAGATCCTCCGCAAACAAGTATTGCAGAGTTTGTTTGTGATCGCTTTCACGGAGCGATAAAAGGGCACCGTAATAAAAATTGCACCAAAATGGTGCTCAATGTTCACATCGAGGCACTATTTTGGTGCATTATCTCCATCATGGTGCAGTCCTTTTGCACTATGGTGCGCATGATACAGCGTTTTACCGTACTTTTAAAAGTTGGCACAGATTTCGCTTTATATTTTTTAAGGCAACAACGCCACTTTTAAGTAGTAAGAAGTTCGTTACCACGACGACAATGACCAATCCGGGAGAGTTTAAGTATGTCCGCTGAACACGTTTTGACGATGCTGAACGAGCACGAAGTGAAGTTTGTCGATCTGCGCTTCACCGATACCAAAGGTAAAGAACAGCACGTCACGATTCCTTCCCATCAGGTAAATGCCGAATTCTTTGAAGAAGGCAAAATGTTTGATGGCTCCTCGATTGGCGGTTGGAAAGGTATTAACGAATCCGACATGGTCCTGATGCCGGATGCCACCACGGCGCTGATCGACCCGTTCTACGAAGAACCTACGCTGATCATCCGCTGCGATATCCTGGAACCCGGCACCCTGCAGGGCTACGACCGCGACCCGCGCTCTATCGCCAAGCGCGCTGAAGAATACCTGCGCGCCACCGGCATCGCCGACACCGTTCTGTTCGGGCCAGAACCAGAATTCTTCCTGTTCGACGACATCCGCTTTGGCGCATCCATCTCTGGTTCCCACGTGGCCATTGACGATATCGAAGGCGCATGGAACTCTTCTACCAAATACGAAGGCGGCAACAAAGGCCACCGTCCGGGCGTGAAAGGTGGTTACTTCCCGGTTCCGCCGGTAGACTCCTCTCAGGACATCCGTTCTACCATGTGTATGATCATGGAAGAGATGGGCCTGGTTGTTGAAGCTCACCACCACGAAGTGGCAACTGCAGGTCAGAACGAAATCGCCACCCGCTTCAACACCATGACCAAAAAAGCGGACGAAATTCAGATCTACAAATACGTTGTACACAACGTCGCTCACCGTTTCGGTAAAACCGCGACCTTCATGCCAAAACCAATGTTTGGCGATAACGGTTCCGGCATGCACTGCCACATGTCCCTGTCCAAGAACGGCGTAAACCTGTTCTCCGGCGACAAATACGCGGGCCTGTCTGAGCAAGCGCTGCACTACATCGGCGGTGTTATTAAGCACGCTAAAGCGATCAACGCCCTGGCGAACCCGACCACCAACTCCTACAAGCGTCTGGTCCCGGGTTACGAAGCGCCGGTCATGCTGGCTTACTCCGCCCGTAACCGCTCTGCTTCCATCCGTATTCCAGTGGTCGCCTCTCCGAAAGCGCGTCGTATCGAAGTGCGCTTCCCGGACCCGGCAGCCAACCCGTACCTGTGCTTTGCCGCGCTGCTGATGGCCGGCCTCGACGGTATTAAAAACAAAATCCATCCTGGCGATGCGATGGACAAAAACCTGTACGATCTGCCGCCGGAAGAAGCGAAAGAAATCCCGCAGGTTGCAGGTTCTCTGGAAGAAGCCCTGCAGGCTCTGGATGCAGACCGCGAGTTCCTGACCGCAGGCGGCGTCTTCACTGACGAAGCTATCGATGCTTACATCGCCCTGCGCATTGAAGAAAACGACCGCGTACGTATGACTCCGCACCCGGTTGAGTTCGAACTGTACTACAGCGTCTGATTTTGCTGTAAATCCATGGTGTTCCCGTGTTGTGGCACGGGATACCAGGGATGTTTTGTTGCCGTGGAAACTTTCAGCCCATCTCAGGATGGGCTTTTTTCACCAGCAACACGCTGATCTCTCGCGCTTTTTACCAATAAAAAGCTATACTGCACTAAAATAGTGCAACCATTTCAGGAGACTGTCAGATGGCAACAGGCACACAGCCCGATGCTGGGCAGATCCTCAACTCGCTGATCCACAGTATCTTATTAGTCGATGACGACCTCGCGGTGCATTATGCCAACCCGGCAGCCCAGCAGTTACTGGCGCAAAGCTCGCGTAAATTATTCGGTACGCCACTGCCAGAATTGCTGAGCTATTTTTCGTTAAACATTGGCCTGATGCAGGAGAGCCTGCAGGCGGGTCAGGGCTTCACGGATAACGAAGTGACGCTGGTGATTGACGGCCGCTCGCACATTCTCTCCCTCACCGCTCAGCGCCTGCCTGAAGGCTATATCCTGCTTGAGATGTCGCCGATGGATAATCAGCGTCGTTTGAGCCAGGAACAGCTGCAGCATGCTCAGCAGGTGGCGGCGCGCGATTTAGTGCGCGGTCTGGCGCATGAGATTAAAAACCCGCTCGGCGGCCTGCGCGGCGCGGCGCAGCTATTGAGTAAAGCGCTACCGGATCCCGCGCTGATGGAATATACCCAGGTGATTATTGAACAGGCCGACAGGTTACGTAACCTGGTCGATCGCCTGCTGGGGCCGCAGCATCCCGGTATGCACATCACGGAAAGCATTCATAAAGTCGCGGAGCGCGTGGTGGCGCTGGTCTCCATGGAGCTGCCGGATAACGTCAAATTGATCCGCGATTACGACCCGAGCCTGCCTGAGCTGGCCCACGACCCGGAACAAATCGAGCAAGTGCTGCTGAATATCGTGCGCAACGCGCTGCAGGCCCTGGGGCCCGAGGGCGGCGAAATCATCCTGCGCACCCGAACCGCCTTTCAGCTCACGCTCCACGGCGTACGTTACCGTCTGGCGGCGCGTATCGACGTGGAAGATAACGGGCCCGGTATCCCGCCCCATCTGCAGGATACGCTGTTTTACCCCATGGTCAGCGGCCGCGAAGGCGGTACCGGTCTTGGGCTTTCCATCGCCCGCAGTCTTATCGATCAGCACTCCGGCAAAATTGAATTTACCAGTTGGCCAGGCCATACCGAGTTCTCGGTATACCTGCCTATTCGGAAATAGAGGTGTTTATGCAACGAGGGATAGCCTGGGTAGTCGATGACGATAGCTCCATCCGTTGGGTGCTTGAACGCGCACTCACCGGAGCGGGTTTAAGCTGCACCACGTTTGAGAGCGGCAATGAGGTGCTTGATGCCCTCACTACCAAAACGCCGGACGTTTTACTTTCCGACATTCGCATGCCTGGGATGGACGGCCTGGCGCTGTTAAAGCAGATTAAACAACGCCATCCGATGCTTCCGGTCATCATTATGACCGCGCATTCGGATCTCGATGCCGCCGTCAGCGCCTATCAGCAGGGGGCCTTTGATTACCTGCCGAAACCTTTTGATATTGATGAGGCTGTCGCGCTGGTTGACCGTGCGATTAGCCATTATCAGGAGCAGCAGCAGCCGCGTAATACGCCGGTCAGCAGCCCGACGGCCGATATTATTGGCGAAGCGCCGGCGATGCAGGATGTGTTTCGCATCATTGGCCGACTGTCACGCTCCTCAATCAGCGTACTGATCAACGGCGAATCAGGTACCGGTAAAGAGCTGGTCGCCCACGCGCTGCATCGTCACAGTCCACGCGCCAAATCGCCGTTTATCGCCCTTAACATGGCGGCCATTCCGAAAGATTTGATTGAATCGGAACTGTTCGGCCATGAAAAAGGAGCTTTTACCGGCGCCAATACCGTCCGTCAGGGGCGTTTTGAGCAGGCCGATGGCGGTACGCTGTTCCTTGATGAAATTGGCGATATGCCGCTGGATGTTCAGACGCGACTGCTGCGCGTGCTGGCTGACGGTCAATTTTATCGCGTTGGCGGTTATGCACCGGTGAAAGTCGATGTGCGGATTATTGCCGCTACCCACCAGAACCTTGAGCTACGCGTGCAGGAAGGAAAATTCCGTGAAGATTTGTTCCATCGCCTGAACGTGATTCGCGTACATTTGCCGCCGCTGCGCGAACGCCGGGAAGATATTCCGCGCCTGGCGCGCCACTTCCTGCAGATTGCCGCCCGCGAACTGGGCGTCGAAGCCAAGCAGCTGCATCCGGAAACGGAAGCGGCGCTGACGCGGTTGGCCTGGCCCGGTAACGTACGCCAGCTGGAGAACACCTGTCGCTGGCTAACGGTGATGGCAGCAGGCCAGGAGGTATTGACCCAGGATCTGCCGTCCGAGCTGTTCGAAACGTCGATTCCCGATAGCCCAACGCAGATCCAACCGGATAGCTGGGCGACGCTGCTGGGGCAATGGGCTGACCGCGCCCTGCGTTCCGGTCATCAAAACCTGCTATCAGAAGCGCAGCCGGAGATGGAGCGTGCATTGCTCACCACCGCGCTGCGTCATACGCAAGGGCATAAGCAGGAAGCCGCTCGCCTGCTGGGCTGGGGGCGAAATACGTTAACGCGGAAGCTAAAAGAGCTGGGAATGGAATAACACCGGTCTTAGTGGCGAAATGAACGCCCGGTGAGCTGGCTCACCGGGATTCGCTTAAATAACGCGAGAGAACTGCTGCAGGCGCGCTTTCTGCCGCAGATAGGCATCGAAGCACATACAGATGTTACGAATCAACAGACGGCCTTTTGCCGTGACCTGTATTCCTTTTTCATCCACATCCACCAGCCCGTCTTTCGCCAGCGGCGCCAGCAATTTCATATCTTCGGCAAAGTAATCGTTGAAGATAAGATCCCACTGCGTTTCAACCGCCGCGAACTCAAGACGGAAGTTGCAAATCAGGGCCTTAATGACATCCCGGCGGATACAATCATCGCGGGTTAACGCAATGCCCCGCCACAGCGCGGTACCGCTTTCATCGACCTGTTGGTAATACTGTTTCAGCTCTTTCTGGTTCTGCGCGTAGCAGTCGCCAATCATACTGATCGCCGACACGCCCATTCCGAGCAGGTCGGTATCGCCCTGGGTGGTGTATCCCTGGAAGTTGCGGTGCAGCACGCCTTCGCGCTGGGCAATCGCCAGTTCATCGTCCGGCCGGGCAAAGTGGTCCATGCCGATAAACTGATAGCCAGCGTCGGTAAGCGAAGCGATGGTTTCCTGCAGGATATCCAGTTTCTGCTCTGCGCTCGGTAAATCCGCGTCTTTAATTTTGCGCTGCGCAGCGAATAACGTTGGCAGATGCGCGTAGTTAAAGACGCTCAGACGGTCCGGGTTGAGTTCAGCCACTTTCTGCAGCGTGAAGGCAAAGCTTTCCGGCGTTTGCTTCGGCAGACCGTAAATCAAATCGATGTTGGTCGATGTGAAGCCAATCTCACGCGCATGACGCAGCAGCGCAAAGATGAATTTTTCATCTTGTTCACGGTTCACCAGGCGCTGTACTTCTTTATTGAAATCCTGCACCCCCATGCTCAGACGGTTGAACCCTGCGGATCGTAAATGATCCAGTACATCCAGTTCAATTTCACGCGGATCAACCTCAATTGAGATTTCCGCATCGGCGTTGAAGTTAAAGTGGTCGCGCAGCAGATTCATCAAGCGGCTGATTTGCGCTTTGTTGAGATAGGTTGGCGTACCGCCGCCCCAGTGCAGCTGGCTAACCTGACGGCCGGCAAAAAGCGGCGCGCGGTGAATAATTTCCTGCTCAAGGACATCAAGATACTGATCGGCCTTATGCTGCTGACGGGTGACAATCTTATTACAGCCGCAGAAATAGCAGAGCTTATGGCAGAACGGGATATGGACGTACAGCGACAGCGGGCGCTGCGTGTAGCGGGCGACGGCGGCGGCAAAATCAGCAGCGCCGAACGCCGGAGAAAACTCCAGCGCGGTGGGATACGAGGTATATCGCGGCCCGGAATAGTTATATTTCTGGATAAGGGCCAGATCCCAGTCGATTAACTGCTCAGACATGCTCACTCCTTCCGATGATGCCGCCGACGGGTACGTCGTGCCGGCCCAACCGCACCTCGGGTCATGAGCCGGTTGCGCAGCCATTTTTGACGCCGCGACAACCGTCTTAGTTTAACGAATAACCACAGCAGATAACATATAACCAGAAGGGTTATAAGCAGGACTGGGAATCCGATGGGATGCAAACGTTAGTTTCCACCCTTCAGCAGACGCATCATATCTTCCTGACGCTCTTCTTCTTCCTCGTCCTCGTCGTCATCATAGGAGAGGCCAAGCTGCTGCATCAGCGCGTCAATACGATCCAGTTTGGCATCGACCCATGCCTGCTCTTCAGCATTCAGGGTACCGCCCTCTTCCAGACGTTCCAGCAGCGCGTCCAGGCGCTCATCATTCTCCAGCAAATCCAGCTCAGCCTGCGGTGAAAGCATAGGTTTCTCGCTCTTCGGTTTGTGCTGCTTAACGGCCGGGGTGCTTTCTGTCACGCCCAGCGGGATCGGTTTTTTGCTGCCAATACGTGGGTCCTGCTGCTGGCTGCGACCTTTGCTTGCTGAAGCAGCATCGCCGCCGCTGGCACGGCTGCCTGCGGCATGGCCGCGGTGTTTTTTCTGACGTTTACGGTCGCGTGCTTCCTGGTTCAACTCTTCACGCGACTTACCACGTGCTTTACCGCGCGATGCGGATGCCGGTTTTTTCATGATGTGTGATCTTCAGACAGTTTTCTTCAGTATAGAATTGAGGCGGAATCTAGCAGAAAGCAAGCAAAGAAAAAAGGCGACAGATTAATCTGTCGCCTTTTTCCGCACTCACAACCCTTAACGGGTTTCCACTTTCCATGTCAGCTATCGACTTACCCTGTCTTTCCCTTAGCTTCCAACGGTCCTTGTTCTATCCCTTTCCCTTTTAAAACGTCTCCAGACGTTTGTCATCCTGACAATCCTGGTCTTCGCCTCCTGGCGCTCCTGACCCCTCGTCCTGAGTCGTAATCCTCTGGCTTCCTCGCCTTTGCCCACTACTTTACCGTTTTGCCGGAAATCGACAACCACCTGTAGGATGAAAAGATAGCTTAAGGATATGGAGTTTCCTGTAACAGCATGATTTAACGGTGATCTATGAATTTGACGTCAGGTTTTTCTCACAAATTTCGTATAGTCCTTATGGGCAATGTCTCACAAAGTGTATGGTTTTTACTTACAGTAACGGCGTGCGGTAAAAACAGCCTTTTTCTGCCTTTCAGGTATAATCCCCGCCATAGCCTGATTTTACGGAGACGACAGTCTTGACCAACTGGAATTATCAACAGACGCATTTTGTTACGAGCGCGCCTGATATCCGCCATCTTCCATCCGATACCGGAATCGAAGTGGCATTCGCTGGCCGCTCAAATGCGGGCAAATCCAGCGCCCTTAATACGCTGACTAACCAGAAAAGCCTGGCGCGTACGTCAAAAACGCCGGGTCGTACCCAGCTTATCAACCTGTTTGAGGTTGCGGAAGGTAAACGCCTGGTCGACTTGCCGGGTTATGGCTACGCGCAGGTGCCGGAAGAGATGAAAATCAAATGGCAGAAAGCGCTGGGTGAGTATCTTGAAAAACGTCTGTGCCTGAAAGGCCTGGTGGTATTGATGGATATTCGTCATCCGCTGAAAGATCTCGATCAGCAGATGATCGAGTGGGCGGTAGAAAGCGATATTCAGGTGCTGGTGCTGCTAACCAAAGCCGATAAGCTCGCCAGCGGCGCGCGTAAAGCGCAGGTCAATATGGTGCGTGAAGCGGTACTGGCCTTCAATGGCGATATCCAGGTTGAACCTTTCTCTTCGCTGAAAAAATCTGGCGTGGATAAGTTGCGTCAGAAGCTGGATAGCTGGTTTAACGAAATCCCGCCGCAAGAAGCCGCCGAAGACGCAGAGTAACCCCCGCTTTTTCCGGATAATGGCGCCCAGCGCCCTATCCGGACGTTCATTTTGCGCTGTTGTCAGCACGTAAAACTTTTCTTTCGCGCAATAAAAAACGCCCCGGTCATAAATGACCGGGGCGGCTAAAATATTCAGCCAAATCCGATTACGTGAAGTAAAAGGTCTGAAAGATAGAACATCTTACCTCTGTACCCTACGCGAATAACTTTACTCTTCTTTCGGTTATGGATAAAGCACTTTTTGTAGTTTTTTTTCACTATTTACATAACAAATTCAAATGACCATCACAAAAATCTATAAGTTATGTTGCTTACTTACAAAAAAGAGCCTTACAGATTGCCCACTTAGTGCGCTTGATCCCAGTTTTCGCCGCTACCGACTTCCACTAATAACGGCACGGCCAGGGTGGTACTGTTTTCCATTAACTCATGCACCTTCTTCGATACGCTGTCCAGATCGTCTTTGTGCACTTCAAACACCAGTTCATCGTGCACCTGCATGATCATCCGCACGCGCGGTTTTTCGCTCAGCAGCCAGTCATCAACGGCAATCATCGCCCGCTTAATAATATCCGCCGCCGTTCCCTGCATCGGAGCGTTGATAGCCGCTCGTTCCGCGCCCGCGCGGCGGGCGCCATTGCTGGATTTGATATCCGGCAGGTACAGACGGCGCCCTTCCAGCGTTTCGACATAGCCCTGCCCTTTCGCCTGCGCGCGGGTACGTTCCATATAGTCCAGTACGCCCGGATAGCGCTCGAAATAGAGGTCCATATACTTCTGCGCTTCTTTACGCGGAATATTCAGCTGACGCGCCAGCCCAAATGCGCTCATGCCGTAAATCAGGCCGAAGTTAATCGCCTTCGCGCTACGGCGCTGTTCATTACTGACGCTTTCCAGCGGTAGGCCAAACACCTCTGCCGCGGTGGCGCGGTGAATATCCTTACCTTCCGCAAAAGCCTTCAGCAGCCCTTCATCGCGCGACAGGTGCGCCATGATGCGCAGCTCAATCTGCGAATAGTCGGCAGACACAATCAGGTAATCCTCAGGCGCAATAAACGCCTGACGAATGCGGCGACCTTCGTCATTACGCACCGGAATGTTCTGCAGGTTAGGATCGGTCGAAGAGAGCCGCCCGGTCGCCGTTACCGCCTGATGATACGAGGTATGAACACGGCCGGTTTTTGGGTTAATCATCAGCGGCAGCTTATCGGTATAAGTCGATTTCAGCTTCGCCAGCCCGCGATACTCGAGGATCACCTTCGGCAGCGGATAATCCAGCGCCAGTTCCTCCAGCACCTCTTCAGAAGTCGACGGCGCGCCGCCTGGCGTTTTCTTCAGCGGCTTGATGCCCTGCTTTTCAAACAGGATGGTTTGTAACTGTTTGGTAGAAGAGAGGTTGAACTCCTCACCGGCAATCTCATGGGCGCGTTGTTCCAGCTCAACCAGACGCTTCGCGATCTCCTGCGAATGCGCATGTAGCACCGCCGGATCGATCTTCACGCCGTTGCGCTCAACCCGCGACAGCACCGGCACCAGCGGCATCTCGATATTTTTAAAGATATTCAGCGGGCCTTCATGCTGCTGCAGCTGCGGCCACATCTTCAGATGCAGTTGCAGCGTCACGTCAGCATCCTCCGCGGCGTAACGACCGGCCTCTTCCAGGGCGATCTGATTGAAGGTAAGCTGATTTTTTCCCTTACCGGCAATCTCTTCAAAGGTGATGGTTTTGTGTTTCAACCAGCGATCGGACAGGCTATCCATATCATGTCGACCCGCGACGCTGTCGAGGGTGTAGGATTCCAGCATGGTGTCGAAGGCAATACCACGCAGTTCAATGTCGTAGTTGGCCAGGATGCCGCGATCGTACTTCAGGTTTTGCCCTACTTTTAGCACCTTGTCATCTTCCAGCAGCGGCTTGAGCAGCTCCAGCACGCGTTCACGTGGGATCTGATCCGGCGCGTCGAGATAATCATGGGCCACCGGCACATAAGCCGCGACGCCAGGCTCAATCGCGAATGACAGACCAACCATATTGGCGGAAATGTTATCGAGGCTATCCGTTTCGGTATCAAAAGCGAATAGCGGCGCTTTCTTCAGTTTGGCAATCCATTCAACCAGCGTCGCTTCATCCAGGATCGTCACATAGTGCTCGGCAGAGAGCGTCGCGGCGACCTCTTCTTCCACAATCACCGCAGCTTCAGCTGGTTTCGCCGCTGGTTTAGCGCCTTTCCCCTGTAGCCATTTGCCGGATTCGACATCGGTGATCCAACGTTTGAATTCATATTGCTTAAACAACGCCAGCAGCTCATCTGCCGCTGGCTGCGCAACTAACAGCTCTTCGCAGCCGAGATCCAGCTCCACATCGGTTTTTATTGTGGCGAGTTGATAAGAGAGGTAGGCCACCTCTTTGTTCTGCTCCAGCTTCGCCGCCATTGTTTTCGCGCCGCGGAAGGTCAGCCCGGCGATTTTTTCTGGTTCCGCATAGAGCGCATCCAGACCGCCCAATCCCTGCAGTAGCGCCTGCGCCGTTTTTTCCCCAACGCCCGGGACGCCAGGTATGTTATCTGAGGAGTCGCCCATCAGCGCCAGGAAATCAATAATCAGTTCCGGCGGTACGCCGTACTTATTCACGACCTCTTCCGGGCCGAGAATAGTGTTGGTCATGGTGTTGATTAAGGTAATGCCCGGCGTCACCAGCTGAGCCATATCTTTATCGCCGGTGCTGATCAGTACCGGACGGCCCACTTTTTCCGCTTCGCGAGCCAGCGTGCCGATAACGTCATCCGCTTCAACGCCAGGCACCGCCATCAGCGGCAGCCCCATCGCCTTCACCATCTTGTGCAGAGGTTCGATCTGCGCGCGTAGATCGTCCGGCATCGGCGGACGATGTGATTTGTAGTGCTCAAACAATTCGTCACGGAAGGTTTTCCCTTTGGCATCAAATACCACGACGGCATGCGTCGGCTGATACTGCAGGATCAGGCTACGCAGCATATTCAGCACGCCGTACATTGCGCCGGTAGGCTCCCCTGCGCTATTGGTTAGCGGCGGGAAGGCGTGGTAAGCCCGGTATAGATAAGAGGAGCCGTCGACGAGGATGAGAGGGTTTTCTGGGATCTGAACCATAATTTCCGTGCCTGTTTATCAGATTATGGGTAAAGGATGCCACAGACGGGCATGAAATCCTGAATTTTTCCCGCATTTAGCCGAAAAGATTCATCGCAGAGGTGAATCGCTGCACAATATTATCTGTGGATAACTTTGTGCATAGTTTTATCGCCTCAGCCAAAAAAGCCTAAACCATGTAACAAAGAATCTTATAAATCATTATATATCAATGCATTAATTATGCACCCAAGGCTATATATGCTTCATGATGACTCAATGTTCCATGTGGATATAAGATTCGCGTTTTTTTCTGTTCTGGTAAGACCCGTTATTTGCCGCGTTTTCTGGTAAAATCAGCCCCTTGCGCGGTTTAAGAACGTTCTTTGCCGGCCTAACTTTCTGAATAAACTAACTATGTCGAGATTACTCGCTGCGATAACACTCCCGCTGAGTATCGCCCTTACCATCTTAGTCACCATTATCTGTTCCGTGCCGATTATCATCGCCGGGCTGATTAAACTGCTGGTACCTATCCCGGCGGTTTGGCGTTCTATTTCTGTTTTTTGCAATTTCATGATGTATTGCTGGTGCGAAGGACTGGCGCTGTTGCTGCATCTCAACCCATGGTTGAAATGGGATGTTCAGGGGCTGGAAGGGCTGAATAAAAAGAACTGGTATCTGCTTATCAGCAATCATCACAGCTGGGCGGATATCGTGGTACTTTGCGTCCTGTTTCGCAAACATATCCCAATGAACAAGTATTTCCTCAAGCAGCAGTTGGCCTGGGTACCATTTATCGGCCTGGCCTGCTGGGCGCTTGATATGCCTTTTATGCGCCGTTATTCGCGCGGCTACTTACTGCGCCACCCGGAACGCCGCGGTAAAGACGTCGAAACGACTCGCCGCTCTTGTGAAAAATTCCGTTCTCATCCGACTACCATCGTCAATTTCGTCGAAGGCTCAAGGTTTACCGCAGAAAAGAAGCGCGAGACGCGCTCGCCTTACCACAACCTGCTGCCGCCTAAAGCTGCGGGCATAGCGATGGCGTTAAACGTCCTCGGCGCACAGTTCGATAAGCTACTGAACGTTACGCTGTGCTATCCGGACAATAATACCAGGCCGTTTTACGATATGTTAAGCGGTCGCCTGACGCGTATCGTGGTACGTATTAATCTGGTGCCGATTGGCGAGGAATTACACGGTGATTACGTCAATGATAAAAACTTTAAGCGTGGTTTCCAGCGCTGGCTGAATGGGCTTTGGGAAGAAAAAGATCGTCAGCTCACTGACATTATGCAGGGTAACGAAAAGTCGTAACTATTTAGTCGATAAAAAAAGCCGGTCAGTGACCGGCATTTTTTTTATTTCTTTTCAACCAGTTGTTTCACAGTATCTGCGTACTGAGAAACAAACGCGTCCATGTTGCTGGTATCCATACCCTGCGGGTTCAGCTGGTATTTACCATTAACAAACATCGCCGGAACGCCCTGCAGCTGTAAATCGGCTGCGGCTTTCTCTTGCTGTGCGACCAGAGACTTCACCACAAAGCTGTTCCATGCCGCGTCGTAATCTTCACCTTTAACGCCCGCATCAACGAAGACTTTACGGATGTCGGCAGTGGACTGAACGGTTTGAGTTTTCTGTACCGCTTCAAACATCGGCGCGGTAATTTTATCTTCAACGCCCAGCGCGATCGCCACAGCCCACGCCTGGGTCAGGTCTTTACCCAACGGGCCCAGGAATTCAACGTGATACTTGGTCATTTTGGTGCCTTCCGGCAGTTTCTGACGTACGTTGTCGGAAACGTGCAGCACTTCTTCAAACTGATAGCAGTGCGGGCAGTAGAATGAGAAGAACTCAAGGACCTGAGGTTCGCCTGCAACCGGCTTATCAAGGGTGGTGTACTGCTTGCCGTCGGTGATCTGGGCAGCGGATGCACTGAAAGCCAGAATCATACCAGCCAGCGCCAGCCAAATTTTTTTCATGATTATTTCTCTCCTGATATATCACATTAATACATTGGCGTTAACTGAAGAGGGGGTTCCTGCAGAACCTTCACCTGCTCAAGAAATGTTGCAGTCTGCCCGCGCCAATAATCTTCCCCGGTTAACCATGGGAAATTTATAGGGAAAGCAGGATCGTCCCAACGCCTGAGCAGCCACGCCAGATAATAAACTAAACGCATGGCGCGTAAAGGTTCGATGAGAGCGATTTCGTCCGTGTTGAAGGGACTGAATTCTTCATAGGCCTCAATGATGGTCTCCAGCTGCATGCGCTGTTCGGCTTTATCGCCATTCAGCAGCATCCAGAGATCCTGTACTGCCGGGCCGGTGCGGGCATCATCTAAATCAACAAACAGCGGCCCATCGCGCCACAGGATATTGCCGGCGTGGCAGTCGCCATGCAGACGAAGCGTATCCGCACGCCCGTGCCACTGCGACCGGACGGCATCGATGAGTTTATCAGCCGCACCCAGGAAATCAGCCTTCAGGCCAGATGGAATAAGCGTCGCCTGTTCAAATACCTGGCGTGGTTCCAACAGATATTCTTGTACGCCAATTTCCGGACGCGCATTAAAACGCTGCTTACGACCGGTCTGGTGCAGGCGGCCAAGATAGCGCCCGACCCATTCTATTTGGTCAAGATTATCTGCTTCGAACTGGCGGCCGCCGAGGCTTGGGAAGACGGCAAAGAAGAATCCCTGATGTTGATGTAGCGTGCTGTCGTTAAATAAGAGCGGCGCGGCAACGGGCACTTCATCCTCTACGAGCTGAAGCGCAAACTGGTGTTCTTCGAGGATCTGTTCTGCAGACCAGCGTTCAGGACGATAGAACTTCACCACGTAGCGGCGGCGATCTTCGTCCTGAAACTGGTAAACACGGTTCTCATAGCTATTAAGCGGAGTCAGACCGGAGTCGACCCGCATTCCCAGATCGAATAATCCATCAATGATGGTATCCGGGTGAAGCGTCTGAAAAGTAAAAGCCTTATCGTGCATCCTGACATCCGATAATCGTACGAATGCTTCAGGATATCATCTCGTAGCCGGTTTCGCGGCAGCACTTACAACCTTTTACTCTTTAATAACACCGCGCGCGCGTAGTAGTGCGGTTTTGAAATCCTCTTCATAATCTTTCTGTATACCCGGGATGACGGCCTCTTTCGATGAATCACGCATCTTCAGGTGATAAATCAGAATATCATCAGAAAGATCGGCCAGTTCACCTTTGTAACCTGCTTCAGCCGCCAGTTTCTGCAAGAATTGCATCAGGTTCAGTTCAGGTTCTTTTTGCCAGGCAGGCTGGAGAAGCTCAATTACTTCATTCAGGCGTTTACATTTCATAGTCATGCTCCTTACTCTTGATAGGGACAAGTTAACAGGGTCAATCCCACAATGAAAGAGGCGATATTAATATGCAAAGCGAGGCAATAACCGGCGTCGTGCTGGCGGGTGGAAGAGCTACGCGCATGGGCGGTGTTGATAAGGGATTGCAGCTGCTGAATGGTCGTCCTCTCTGGCGTCACGTTGCGGATACATTAGAGCCGCAGGTAGCAAGGTTAGTGATTAGCGCTAACCGTCATCTTGAGCGCTGGCATGCCAGCGGATATCCGGTATATCGCGATACGCAGAATGATTACCCAGGTCCACTGGCCGGAATGCTTGCCGTTATGCAGCAGGTAGATAGCCCCTGGTTTGTTTTTTGCCCCTGCGACACGCCGTTCATCCCCTCTTTTCTGGTCGAGCGTTTTGTACAACAGAAAGCCTCGTCATCGGTGGTTTGGGCACACGATGGCGAGCGCGATCATCCCGCCGTTGCATTAGTTCATCGTCAAATCATCCCGGAACTGGAGACTTATCTTGCTCATGGAGAACGCCGGGTGATGGTCTTTATGCGCCAGGTAGGTGGGCGCCCGGTGAATTTCAGCGATGTGAAATCAGCATTCATCAATGTGAATACGCTGGATGAGTTGCAGCAAATGCAGGAGCCATCATGATCCCCTTACTAGCGATCGCCGCATGGAGCGGTACCGGGAAAACAACATTATTAAAGCGTCTTATTCCTGAACTCTGCGCCAAAGGGTTGCGGCCGGGGTTGATTAAGCACACTCATCACGATATGGATGTCGATAAGCCGGGCAAGGATAGTTATGAGTTGCGTAAAGCTGGCGCTTCACAAACCATTGTCGCCAGTAAGCAGCGCTGGGCGCTGATGACAGAAACCCCAGATGAGGCTGAATTAGACCTTCAATGGCTGGTAAGCAGAATGGATTCGAACAAGTCGGATTTTGTTTTGGTGGAGGGTTTTAAGCATGAACCTGTGCCGAAGATCCTTCTTTTCCGGCAAAACAGCGGACATCGTGTAGAAGAGTTGGTGATTGATGAACATACGATCGCCGTGGCCAGCGATGTGCCCATCGCGACGTCACTTCCGCTGTTGGATTTAAATAATATCCCACAGATCGCGACGTTTATTGCGAGTTGGTTAGAAAAGCAATCGTAGTTTAGAGATAGGATGTTTTCCCGGAGGCGGTGTAGCCCGGGGAAGGAGCGGTAAGCGCAGCGCCACCGGGGGAGATGGCGGCGCGTCTGACCGCAAAACACCAAAACAAAAGGCCCGGTCTTCCGACTGAGCCTTTGTTTACGTTGATATGGCAGCGGCTTTCCCCGGAGGCGGTGCTGCGCACCTTTTCCGGGCTACGGAGTCTGTCGCCCCGGTAAGCGCAGCGCCACCGGGGGAGACGGCGGCGCGTCTGGCCGCAAAACACCAAAACAAAAGGCCCGGCCTTCCGACTGAGCCTTTCGTTTACGTTGCTATGGCAGCGGCTTTTCCCGGAGGCGGTGCTGCGCACCTTT
>NZ_JAQIRG010000012.1:0-107832 GCF_050600725.1 Klebsiella sp. 141251 | reverse complement strand
TGTCTGATAAATTGTTAAAGAGCAGTTGCAACGCGGCTTTCAGCTCACCGTTGCGAGGTCCCGTATATTACGTTTTCCTCATTCAGAGTCAAGCGTTTATTTTCACTTTTCTCTGTCGGTTTTCAGCGTCGTATTTTACTGCTGAAACCCTGCTGACCCGGCGGCTTGCTTGCCGTTGTTCCGTGTCAGTGGAGGCGCATTATAGGGAGTTCTGAGACGTTGACAAGCCCTGTTTTCAAAAAACTTTTCAACCGTCTCTTTTTTCGCCAAAGCGGATGTTGAAATCGTAAAAAATGGCCCTTTTGCTGTTTTAACCACCGAAATAAGCCGTCAGGTGGCATACTGATGAAGTAGAAAAGAGAAAGGAACGGCATTCATGTCTATAAGCGCACAGCAGCTGGCGGCACAAAAAAACATCTCCTGGGTCATCGCGGAGAAGATCGCCCAAAAAATCCTCACTGGCGAATATCCGCCAGAGAGCATCCTTCCCGGTGAAATGGAGCTGGGCGAACAGTTTGGCGTCAGCCGGACGGCAGTACGAGAAGCGGTAAAAACGCTGGCGGCTAAAGGCATGCTGCTTCCGCGTCCGCGTATCGGTACTCGCGTTCTGGCGCGCAGCAGCTGGAACTTTCTGGATAAAGAACTACTCGCCTGGTGGCTGACGGAAGATAATTTCGAAGAAGTGGTTAGCCATTTCCTGGTGATGCGTAGCAGCCTGGAGCCTCAGGCCTGTTTTCTGGCGGCGATTGCCGGTACCTCCGAGCAGAAAGCGCAGCTCAATACGTTAATGGAAGAAATGATCGAGCTGAAAAGACATTTTATCCGCGAACGCTGGATTGAAGTCGATATGGCCTGGCATGAACATATTTATGCGATGAGCGGCAACCCGTTTCTCACCTCTTTCGCGTCGTTATTCCATTCGGTCTATCAGACCTATTTCACCTCGATTACGCAAAATGAAGTCGTTAAACTGGACCTGCACCAGGCTATTGTTGACGCCATTCAGGAAAGCGATGGTCCGCGCGCGCAGCTTGCCTGCCAGACATTGTTGAATACCCCAAACCACACAGGTAAATAAAGAAGGAAAAGGCATGACCGGGAAGAAAGGGCGGAGTATGGCCGGACTGCCGTGGATTGCGGCCATGGCTTTCTTTATGCAGGCGCTGGACGCCACTATTCTTAATACCGCGCTTCCCGCTATTGCGCATAGCCTTGGTCACTCCCCGCTGGCGATGCAATCCGCCATTATCAGCTACACCCTGACGGTAGCGATGCTGATCCCGGTGAGCGGTTGGTTGGCCGACCGCTTCGGCACCCGCAAAGTCTTTATCATTGCCGTCAGCCTGTTTACCTTAGGTTCCCTTGCCTGCGCGCTTTCCACTTCGCTACCCGAACTGGTTGTCTTCCGCGTCATCCAGGGGATCGGCGGCGCAATGATGATGCCGGTTGCGCGTCTGGCGCTGTTACGCGCCTATCCGCGTAGCGAACTGCTGCCGGTACTCAACTTCGTTACCATGCCTGGCCTGGTCGGCCCCATTCTCGGTCCTGTACTCGGCGGCGTGTTAGTCACCTGGGCCAGCTGGCACTGGATTTTCTTGATTAACATCCCGATTGGTATCATCGGCATTCTCTACGCCCGCAAATATATGCCGGACTTCACCACGCCCCGCCGTCGTTTCGATACCAGCGGCTTTGTTCTTTTTGGGTTAAGTCTGGTGCTGTTCTCCAGCGGTATTGAACTCTTTGGCGAGAAAATCGTTGCCAGCTGGATGGCGCTGTCCGTCATCGCCCTGAGCGTCGTGCTCATGCTGGCCTATATTCGCCATGCTCGTCGCCATCCCACGCCGCTGATTTCACTCTCCTTATTTAAGACCCATACCTTCTCTGTCGGGATCGCCGGCAACCTGGCCACACGGTTAGGAACCGGCTGCGTACCGTTCCTGATGCCTCTGATGCTACAGGTCGGTTTCGGCTACCCGGCCATTATCGCCGGCTGCATGATTGCGCCGACGGCCATTGGCTCGATTATCGCCAAGTCGACCGTCACACAGATACTACGCTGGTTTGGTTATCGCAAAACGTTGGTGGGGGTCACTATCTTTATTGGTTTGATGATCGCGCAGTTTGCGTTGCAGTCGCCAGGAATGCCGCTGTGGCTGCTACTACTGCCGCTATTTGTGCTGGGGATGGCGATGTCCACGCAGTTCACCTCGATGAACACCATTACGCTTGCTGATTTAACCGATGACAATGCCAGTAGCGGCAACAGCCTACTCGCGGTAACCCAGCAGCTGTCCATTAGCCTTGGCGTGGCCATCAGCGCGGCAGTCCTGCGTTTTTATGAAGGATTTGATAACGCCAGCACCATCGAACAATTCCACTATACCTTTATCACGATGGGTGCGATCACCGTGGTATCAGCGCTGATGTTTATGCTGCTCAGAGCTAAAGATGGCCGCAACCTGATAACGGAGCGGCACAAGCACTAAGCTGAACCGCGAACCACCAGTTCGGGGGTAAGCTGCACGCGCTGCTGTTTTTGCCCGGGATCCGCCATGCGGTGAATCAGCACATCGATAGCCAGCTCTCCCAGTTCATCTTTGGGTTGATGAATAGTGGTGAGCGGCGGGGTCATATAGCGCGCCAGTTCAATATCGTCATACCCCACCAGCGCCATATCCTGCGGAATACGCAACCCGGCCTGATACAGCGCCTGATACGCGCCGACCGCCATCGCATCATTACCGACAAATACCGCCTGCGGCCGTGGCGTTAACGCCAGCAGTTGCTGCATCGCGGTAAAACCGCCGCCAAATTCAAAATCGCTGGTAATGACATAACCTTCGGCGACATCCAGCCCGGCGCGCGCCATCGCCGCATGGTAGCCTTCCAGGCGCAGTCGCGACGGCGTCTTATCCAGCGGCCCGGCAATGCAGGCAATACGGGTATGACCGCGATCGATCAGATACTGGGTCGCCATATCGCCACCGAGCAACGAATTATCCTGAATGAGATCGCTGTCGCCGTCGAACGGCGCCCAGTCCATCATCACCGTCGGCACCGACGGATAACGCTGCATGATCTCCTGGGAAGGTTGATGCGTTTCGGTGCACAGCAGCAGCAGACCATCGACGCGTTTTTGCATCAGCGTTTCCAGATTGCGATTCATCCGCTGCTCATCGCCTTCGGTATTACATAAAACCAGGCTGTAGCCGCGCTCGAAACAGCTGCGTTCCACGCCGCGCACCAGCTCCGAATAAAACGGGTTAGTACTGGCGGTGATCAACATGCCGATGGTTCGCGTCTGATTTAACTTGAGGCTACGCGCCAGCGCCGAAGGTGCGTAGTTAAGACTTTTGATCGCCGCATCAACTTTGGCGGTAATCGCCTCGCTGACAAAGCGGTCTTTATTAATGACGTGAGAAACGGTCGAGGTGGAAACGCCCGCGACGCGGGCCACATCCTTCATGGTAGCCAAGCATTACCCCTGTTGACGCAAGAATTCGTCGATCTCTTTGCGCCACGGCACAGACGGTTGCGCTCCCTTACGGGTGACAGCAATCGCGGCGGCGGCATGGGCAAAACGGATGGCGTCTGCCACTTCACGGCCTTCCAGCAGCGCGGTGACAAATGCGCCATTAAAAGTGTCGCCAGCGGCGATCGTATCGATGGCCTGAACTTTAAATCCGGGGACCCGGCGGCTTTCGCCCTCGCAGCTTAACCACACGCCGCGGCTGCCGAGAGTAATCATCACCGTACCAATCCCTTTCGCATGAAGCGCACCGGCGGCTTTCGCGGCATCGTCGTCGCTTTCAACGCGAATACCGGTCAGCTTTTCCGCTTCGGTTTCATTCGGCGTAATGACATCCACCAGCGCCAATAGTTCATCTGAAAGTTCGCGCGCCGGGGCAGGGTTAAGCACCACGGTAGTCTGATGCTGATGAGCGATTTTCGCAGCGGCCATCACGCTCTCCAGCGGCGACTCCAGCTGCATTAACAATGCCTGCGCGCTGGCAATTCGTTCTTTTTCCGCCTCAACCTGAGAAACAGAAAGCGCAGCATTTGCGCCGGCATGAATACCGATGACATTCTCGCCTTCCGCGTTAACGAAGATCAACGCCACGCCGGTTGATTCGCCAGCAACGGCACGCACCGGCGCCACGTCGATGTTATCGCTCGCCAGCTGGCGGCGAACGCGTTCGCCGATATCGTCATCGCCAGTACAAGCAATGAAGGCAATATCCGCGCCGCTACGCCCGGCAGCGACAGCCTGATTGGCGCCTTTACCGCCGAAAGCCACTTGATAGTGGTTTCCGGTAACGGTTTCACCTGGAGTAGGGAAGGATTCAAGGTTAAGAATGTGATCGGCATTGATGCTGCCAAGGACGACAAGTTTACCTGCGGTTTTCATCATCTTTGTTCCCGGGAAAGCGCGCCACCGGACTCCGGTGGCGCATGCCCTGCTTTTCTTTTTTATGTTGTCCCTCGGACCGTTGGCGGCCCGAATCGCATTTTACTGCTTAATGACCAGTTTCAGCTCAACCGGATAGCTGGCATCCACTTTTTCGCCCTTCAGCACTTTATCAGCGGTTTCGACGCCTTTAACGCCGATCTGCTCCGGCAACTGGGCGATGGTCGCTGCCAGTTTGCCACTATTTACTGCTTTTTCGCCATCCGGAGTGCCGTCAAATCCAACCACCATCACATCAGATTTTCCAGCAGTCTGCAGCGCACGCAGCGCGCCCAGCGCCATTTCGTCGTTCTGCGCAAACACCGCCTGCACGTCCGGATGCGCCGTCAGCAGGTTCTGCATCACGTTCAGACCTTTGGTACGGTCGAAGTCAGCGGGTTGGCTGGCCAGTACGTTGAACTTATGCGCCGCCACGGCCTGTTTGAAACCTTCGCCGCGCTCGCGCGCCGCAGAGGTACCGGCAATGCCTTGCAGCTCAATGACTTTCGCATTTTCCCCGACTTTCTTCGCGATATAGTCGCCGGCCATTTTACCGCCCAGCACGTTATCGGAAGCAATATGACTCACCACATCGCCTTTTGAAGCCTGGCGGTCCAGGGTAATAACCGGGATTTTAGCCAGGTTCGCCATCTTCACCGCATTGCCGACAGCATCGGAGTCGGTTGGGTTAATCAGCAGCAGTTTGGCGCCGCGAACCGTTAAGTCCTGTACGTTCGCCAGCTCTTTCGCCGGGTTATTCTGGGAATCCAGCACCACCAGGTTGTAGCCCAGCTTATCGGCTTCTTTCTGCGCGCCGTCTTTCAGAGAAACGAAGAAGGGGTTATTCAGGGTAGAGATAACCAGTGCGATGGTATCTTTCGCCATCGCGTTTGCGCTAACGGTCGCGCTTAGAGCAACAGCAGAGACCAGGGTCGCCAGTTTTTTCATATTCATAGTTAAGATGTCCTGTAGAGTTCTCAGTTACTGCTTTTTGTTATCTACCAGTACCGCCAGCAAAATCACCACCGCTTTGACGATCATCTGGTAATAGGAAGAAACGCCTAAAAGGTTCAGACCATTGTTCAGGAAGCCAAGAATCAACGCGCCAATCAGCGTGCCGACGATACGACCTTTACCACCTGCCAGGCTGGTGCCGCCAAGTACGACCGCTGCGATCGCGTCTAATTCATAGCCCGTCCCCGCCGTCGGCTGCGCAGAGGAAAGACGCGCCACTTCGATGATCCCGGCCAGTGAAGCCAACATTCCGCACAGCGCATAGACGATGATTTTCACTCTATTCACGCTGATGCCGGAAAGCCGCGTCGCCGCTTCGTTACCGCCCAGGGCATAAATATAACGGCCCAGGCGAGTATGGTGCAGCATGTACCAGGCCGCCAGGAAGACAATCGCCATAATCCATACCGGCGTCGGGATCCCCAGCGGGCGTCCGATACCGAACCAGCCAAACAGATCGGCGTTATCGCTAAAGCCGGTGTTGATCGGGCTACCGTTGGTATAAACCATCGTCACGCCGCGCAGCAGCAGCATCATCACCAGGGTGGCGATAAACGCCTGCACGCGACCTTTCGCGACAATTACCCCGGTCACCGCGCCAATAGCCGCACCGAGCGCCAGCGCGGCGGCAACGGCCACCAGCGCATTCACTTCGATACCGACGATAGACGCCGCGACGGCGCCGGTCAATGCCAGCAGAGAACCGACGGACAGGTCGATCCCCGATGTCAGAATGACCAGCGTCATCCCGACCGCCATGATGGCGTTAACGGAAGTCTGCTGCAGAATGTTGAACAGGTTATTAACGGTAAAAAAGTTAGGGCTCATGGTCGAAACGATCGCGATCAGCACCAGCAGGGCGATCAGCGATTTTTGCTCCATCAGCCACGCTTTAGTGAAATATCGGCGACCAGTAACAGCCTGGGTAGTCATCTTTTTTACTCCTGATTCACACGGTTAAGCTTGCCCACAGCGGCAGCCATCAATACTTCCTGGGTGGCCTGCTCGCGTGTGAATTCACCGCCGAGATGCCCTTCATGCATCACAATGATGCGATCGCTCATGCCCAGCACTTCCGGCATCTCAGAAGAGACAAGGATGATGCTCAGGCCATCGGCTTTAAACTGGTTAATCAGCTGGTAGATCTCTTTCTTCGCCCCGACGTCGACGCCACGGGTTGGTTCGTCGAGGATCAGCACTTTCGGCCGGGTCATCAGCCCGCGAGCGATAGCGACTTTTTGCTGGTTCCCCCCAGAAAGCAGGCCAATTGCCTGCTCCATTGAAGGCGTCTTCACATTAAAAAGCCGAATGAAATCGCTGACCGCCTGCTGTTCATCTTTATGCTTAAGGCTACCGCCCGCCCTGCTGAAGTAGCGCAGCGCGGTTAATGACATGTTTTCTTTGACCGACATCCCGAGCACCAGGCCATCACGCTTACGGTCTTCGGAGATATAAACAATGCCGTTCGCCAGGCCATCCTGCGGCGAACGGGTGACGACTTCATGGCCGTCCAGCGTCACGGAACCGCTGCTGCGCGGCAGCGCGCCGTACAGCACCTTCATCAGTTCAGTGCGCCCGGCGCCCATCAGCCCGGCAACGCCGAGGATTTCGCCCTGACGCAGGGTAAACGTCACGTTTTCCACCCCGGATCCGCAGAGATTATCGACCTTCAGACGTACCGCGCCGGGTGCCTTATCGAGATGCGGATATTGATCTTCCAGCTTACGGCCAACCATCATCTCGATCAGTCGGTCTTCATCCAGCGAAGCCACTTCACGCTCGGCAATAAATTGCCCGTCGCGAAATACGGTGACGTCATCGCAGATTTCGAAGATCTCTTTCATGCGGTGGGAAATATAGACAATGCCGCGCCCCTGCGATTTCAATTCGCGGATGACGCGGAACAGCGATTCGGTCTCGGTATCGGTCAGGGCATCGGTGGGCTCATCCATAATGATGACCTTCGATTCGAAGCTCAGCACTTTGGCGATTTCCACCATTTGCTGATCGCCAATCGACAGATCGCCCACCAGCTTCTGGCTGTTAAAACGTAAATTCAGCTTCGCCAGCAGCTTGTCCGCTTCGGCATACATCTTTTTCCAGTCGATTTTGCCAAAGCGGTTAACGAACTCGCGGCCAAGGAAGATGTTCTCGGCAATCGTTAATTGCGGGATCAGGTTGAGTTCCTGGTGAATGATGCCGATACCGGCTTCCTGTGAGGATTTTGGGCCGTTAAAGGTCGTTTCTTTACCTAACCACAGCAAAGAACCGGCATCACGGGTATAGATACCGGTGAGTACCTTCATCATTGTCGATTTACCGGCGCCATTTTCCCCTACCAGCGCCATTACCCGGCCAGCATAGACATTCAGCGCCGCGCCGGAGAGCGCTTTGACGCCAGGGAACGCTTTATCGATCCCTTTCAGCTGTAATAAAGCTTCCATGGCGGCGACCTCAGAAAGTGACGCCGGCACAGAGAATAATATTCGCATACGGGGAACACTCCCCGCTGCGAATTACCGCCTGACTATCTGCGGTTTGTTTTTTGAACTGCTCATGACTGGTGTAACGAATTTCAATCGTATTTCCCTGGTGCTGCTGCAGCTGCTCAAGATGATTGAGCAACGTCGCGTGGAGTTGCGGATTATGGGTTTTAATCTCTTCCGCGATGACCGCCGCCTCAACCTGCATTTCCGTCGTTACGACCTCCAGAACCTGCATAAATGAAGGTACGCCCTGAGTAAGCGCCATATCGATTCGCGCGCTGCTGCGGGGAACCGGCAACCCGGCGTCGCAAACAACCAGCATATCGGTATGGCCGAGGCGGGAGATAACGGAAGAAATATCAGCGTTAAGTACGGTGCCTTTTTTCATTTTTTCTCTTTTGCTCCACTAGCGAAACGTTTCGCTAACATTAGTATTGTAAATGCAGGAGCAAAAAACCATCATCAAAAGAGATAAATGTGATCGCCATCGAAACGTTTCGCAAGGCGTGGGCAGGAAATTGCATCGAGATGTGAGAGACAAAAAAGCCCTTCGTTATTGAAGGGCTTTTTGACATCAGATTTCTACCTGCGTACCGAGCTCAATAACCCGGTTCGGCGGGATTTCAAACTGATCCGGCGCGCGCAGAGCGTTACGCTGCAGCAGCAGATACAGTTTGCCGCGCAGGCGCAGATACCATGGCCGTTTGCCGATAATCAGCGACTCGTGGGACATAAAGAACGACGTTTCCATCATTCGGCAGCTCAGCCCTTCCAGGCCGCAGCGATGGAACACCTCTTCGACGTTCGGCGTTTCACGCCAGCCATAGCTTGCTACAACGCGCCAGAACGACGGCGACAGTTGCTCAATCTGCACGCGGCGAACGTTATGCACATACGGAGCATCTTCGGTGCGCAGGGTCAGCAGGATCACGCGTTCATGCAGCACCTTGTTGTGTTTCAGGTTATGCAGCAGCGCAAAAGGGATCACGTTCAGGGCGCGAGACATATAGACCGCGGTACCCGGCACGCGAACCGGCGGTGATTTCTCCAGCGAGGAGATCATCGCTTCCAGCGAGTTGCCATGCTCATGCATCCGGCGCAACAGGCGGAAACGCTCGCTCTTCCATGTGGTCATCACCGTAAACATCACCAGACCCAGTGATAACGGCAACCAACCGCCGGAGACGATTTTATCGAGGTTCGCCGAGAACAGCGGAATATCGATACACAGGAAGGCTACCAGCATCAGGCCGACAAACAGCTTATTCCAGTGCCAGTTTTTGCGCGCCACGGTCGCCGACAGAATGGAGGTCAACACCATGGTGCCCGTTACCGCAATACCGTACGCCGCCGCCAGATTAGAAGAGTGCTCGAAGCTGACAATGACGATGACCACAGAAACGTACAGCAGCCAGTTAATGAACGGGATGTAAATCTGCCCGGACTCCATTTCCGAAGTATGGATAATGCGCATTGGCGACAGATAGCCCAGACGCACGGCCTGACGAGTCAGCGAGAAGACCCCGGAAATCACCGCCTGCGAGGCGATAACCGTCGCCAGGGTCGCGATAATCAGCATCGGGATCAGCGCCCATTCCGGCGCCAACAGGAAGAACGGGTTTTTAATGGCTTCCGGGTGCTTCAACAGCAGCGCGCCCTGGCCAAAATAGTTGAGCACCAGTGATGGCAGTACTACCGAGAACCACGCTACGCGAATCGGTAGTTTGCCGAAGTGACCCATATCGGCATACAGCGCTTCCACACCGGTAATCGACAGCACCACCGCGCCGAGCGCAATAAAGGAGACCGTTTTGTACTGCAGGAAGAAGTTCACTGCCCAGTAAGGGTTCAGCGCCTGCAGAACTTCCGGGTTATCGAGGATACTGCGCGCGCCAAGCACCGCCAGCAACAGGAACCAGATAAGCATAATTGGCGCGAACAGCTTGCCGACCATCCCGGTTCCGTGTTTTTGAATAGCAAAAAGCAGGGTCAGCACAATAATGGAGATGGGGACAATCCAGGTATCCAGCTGTGGGGCGATAATTTCCAACCCCTCTATCGCCGACATTACCGATATTGCCGGGGTTATCACTACTTCACCATAGAAGAAGCTACCGCCAATCAGGCCGAGGATCACCAATACGGAGGTCATCTTTGCCGAGGTGTTGCGCCCCGCCAGCGACATCAGCGTTAAGATCCCGCCCTCGCCGGCGTTATCCGCCCGCATCACGAAGGTGATGTATTTTATTGATACGGTGAAGATCAACAGCCAGAAAATCAGCGACAGAAAGCCAAAAACTGCATCGCGTTCAACGCCAAAGCCAAACTGGCCTGACAGACATTCGCGAAGAGTATACAGTGGACTGGTACCGATATCGCCGTAAACCACGCCGATTGCCGCCAGCGTTATTGCCGGCAGCGATTGTTTATTATCAGTGCTCATAGACTAGTCTTTTCGTTTATAAAACAAATGTGTGCCTAGTCCCTTGGCCCACAAAAAGCGCACAGTATGCACGATTATTTGCTGAATCGTACCCCTAACTGACACCATATTAACTTAGCTCAAAGAAAATAAATCGATTCTTCAGGCTATTACCACCCCTAATCAAACATCTATACTCGACGCAATAACGACACACGACAAAGCACGCAACTCTATTATGGCTCAATCACATTTACTGGCAGAAAGAATTTCCCGACTTAGCGCCGCCCTGGAAAAAGGACTCTTTGAACGCAGCCACGCAATACGCCTGTGCCTGTTGGCCGCGCTTAGCGGCGAGAGCGTGTTCCTGCTGGGGCCGCCCGGCATCGCGAAAAGCCTGATCGCCCGCCGCCTTAAGTTCGCTTTCAGGCAGGCGCGCGCTTTTGAATATCTGATGACCCGCTTCTCCACGCCGGAAGAAGTTTTCGGCCCGCTGTCGATTCAGGCGCTCAAAGATGAAGGGCGCTATGAGCGTTTAACGGCAGGCTATCTGCCAGAGGCGGAAATCGTCTTCCTGGATGAAATCTGGAAAGCCGGCCCGGCTATCCTTAATACCCTGCTGACGGCCATCAACGAACGCCACTTCCGCAACGGCGCCCATGAAGAGAAAATCCCGATGCGCCTGCTGGTCGCGGCGTCGAACGAACTGCCCGAAGCGGACAACAGCCTCGAAGCCTTATATGACCGCATGCTGATCCGCCTGTGGCTGGATAAAGTACAGGATAAAACTAACTTCCGCTCGATGCTGGTCAGCCAGCAGGATGAAAACAGCAATCCGGTTCCTGAAAACCTGCAAATCAGCAACGATGAATTTACCCAGTGGCAGCATGAAATTGGTACCGTGAAGTTGCCGGACAACGTCTTCGAGCTGGTTTTCCAGCTGCGCCAACAATTAGATGCCTTGCCTAATGCGCCTTACGTTTCCGATCGCCGCTGGAAAAAAGCCATCCGTCTGCTGCAGGCCAGCGCCTTCTTTAGCGGCCGCGACGCCATCGCGCCTATCGACCTGATCCTGCTGAAAGATTGCCTGTGGCATAACATCGAAAGCATGAATCTGATGTCGCAGCAGTTGGAGTCACTGATGACCAGCCATGCCTGGGGTCAGCAGGCGATGCTGACTAAACTAGGCGCCATCATCCAACGCCGTATTCAAATCCAGCAGCAGCACAGCGATAAAACCGCGCTTAAAGTCACGCGCGTTGGCGGTATGTTCAGCCGTAAGCCGCATTACGAACTGCCAGACGGTGTTGAGGGCGAGACGTTGACGCTGCTTCTCCAGCAACCGCTGAAACTGCACGATCTCGAAGTTATCCATATCGCCTTTGAACGCCAGGCGCTGATCAACTGGCTGGAGAAAGGCGGCGAGATCCGCGGCAAGCTCAACGGTATCGGTTTTGCCCAGCCATTAACGATGGATGTCGATGCCAGCCAACACCTGGTGGTGCGCGACGTCAGCCTGCAAGGCTCGCGCCTGTCGCTGCCCGGCAGCGAATCTCAGGAAAATATGCCTGCCGAGATCCGCCAGCAGCTGGAAGCGCTGGATGACGAGTGGCACCAGCAACATAACCGCTTTAGCGAACAGCAAAAATGCCTGTTTATTCCCGGCGACTGGCTGGGGCGTATCGAAGCCAGCCTGCAGGACGTCGGCGCGCAAATTAAACAGGCGCGCCAGCCATGACGCTCGACATGCTGAATGTCATGCTGGCGGTCAGCGAAGAAGGGATGATCGAGGAGATGCTGCTGGCGCTGCTGGCCTCGCCTCAACTGGCGGTGTTCTTTGAAAAATTTCCGCGGCTGAAAAATATCATCGCCGCCGATATTCCGCGCTGGCGAGAAGCGGTTCGCGCCCGGCTCAAAGAGACGCAGATCCCTCCCGAGCTGGACGCCGAAGTGCAGATCTATCAGCAGGCCCAGCTGCTTTCAACTTCGCAATTTATCGTGCAGCTGCCGCAGATCCTCGGCAAGCTGCATAAGCTCCAGTCGCCCTTTGCCGCCCAGGCGCAGCAGCTGGTGGACGATAACGCAACCTTCACCCCAGCGCTACATACTCTGTTCTTACAACGCTGGCGCTTAAGTCTGGTGGTACAGACCACCACCCTCAACCAGCACTTATTAGACGATGAGCGCGATCAGCTGCTCAGCGAGGTGCAGGAACGAATGACGCTCAGCGGGCAGCTAGAGCCGGTGCTGGTGGAAAACGACAACGCCGCCGGCCGCCTGTGGGATATGAGCGCCGGCGAGCTTAAACGCGGCGATTACCAGCTGATCGTGCGCTATGGCGATTTTCTCAGCCAACAGCCGGAACTGATGCAGCTGGCTGAGCAGTTGGGCAGATCGCGGGAAGCCAAACTGGTGCCGAAGAAGGATGCGCCGATGGAGGCCTTCCGCGCGATGGTTCGTGAACCGGCAACGGTACCAGAGCAGGTCGATGGCCTGCAGCAAAACGACGATATTCTACGTCTGTTGCCGCCAGAGCTGGCAACGCTCGGCATCACCGAACTGGAGTTCGAGTTCTACCGTAAGCTGGTGGAAAAACAGCTATTAACTTATCGCCTGCACGGCGACTCCTGGCGGGAGAAAATCACCGAACGCCCGGTAACCCGGCAGGATTTTGATGAGCAGCCGCGCGGGCCATTTATTGTCTGCGTAGATACCTCAGGTTCGATGGGCGGTTTTAACGAACAATGCGCCAAAGCCTTTTGTCTGGCGCTGATGCGCGTCGCGCTGGCGGATAACCGCCGCTGCTACATCATGCTGTTCTCCAGCGAAGTGGTGCACTACGAGCTAACCGGCCCGCAGGGGCTGGAGCAGGCGATCCGTTTTTTAAGCCAGCGCTTTCGCGGCGGCACCGATCTGGCCAGCTGTTTTCGCGCGATCGTTGAACGTTTGCAAAGCCCGCAGTGGGTCGATGCCGATGCGGTGGTGATTTCCGATTTTATCGCCCAGCGGTTGCCGGATGAGGTGGTCAACAAGGTGGGGGAGCTGCAGCACAAACATCAGCATCGTTTTCACGCGGTGGCGATGTCGGTACACGGCAAACCCGGCATCATGCGCATCTTCGATCATATCTGGCGCTTTGATACCGGATTGCGTAGCCGCCTGCTGCGTCGCTGGCGGCGTTAATCTTTACAGCAGAGCGGCGACGCTTTCCCGCACCTGCGCGGGCCATACGCCGCACTGTACCTGGCCGATATGGTCAAGCTGCAGCAACAGCATGGTTAAACGCGACTGGCCAATACCGCCGCCAATGGTCTGCGGCATCTCGCCGCGCAGCAGCGCCTGGTGCCATTCAAGCTGCAGACGGTCTTCATCGCCGGTCACCGCCAACTGGCGCTTCAGCGCCTCGGCGTCAACGCGGATCCCCATAGAGGAAAGCTCAAAAGCGTCTTCCAGCACCGGGTTCCACACCAGGATATCGCCGTTCAGGCCGGCAAAACCTTCCGCCGATGGCGAGCTCCAGTCATCATAATCCGGCGCGCGAACATCGTGGCGCTTACCGTCAGACAATTTACCGCCGATACCGATTAAGAAGACGGCGCCAAGCTCTTTAGCGATCGCCCGCTCGCGGCCTTTAGCATCCAGATCCGGATAACGGCTCAACAGTTCCTGACTGTGAATAAAGTGGATCTGTTCCGGCAGGAATGGCGTCAGACCAAATTCCTGACTTACCGCCAGCTCGGTGGCTTTGATCCCAGCGTAAATCGCCTCAACCGTCGCTTTCAGCGTGCCGGTATGGCGTTCGCCGTCGCCCATGACGCGTTCCCAGTCCCACTGGTCAACATAAACGGAATGAATTGGGGTGAGGCGGTCTTCATCGGGGCGAAGGGCCTTCATGTGCGTGTATAGCCCTTCGCCCGCGCTGAAGTCGTGTTGTCCCAGGGTTTGACGCTTCCACTTCGCCAGTGAATGAACCACTTCGAATTGGGCGTCTGGCAGTGTTTTCACTTTTACCTGAACCGCTTTCTCGCAGCCGGACAAGTTGTCCTGCGTCCCATCTCCTACGCGGCTTAAGATCGGCGCCTGCACTTCAATCAGGCCAAGCTTCTCTTCCAGCTGACGGGAAAAATGGGATTTAACGAAACTAATCTGGCGTTGTTTTGCGATGTATGCGGTTTTCATTTTTTATCACTCCTGCGTCCTGTTGATATTGATTAAGCAACAGAAATGGCACTGAATTCAATAATCAATCAATAAAAAGACGTCTTGAGTTTTGATTCATTAAATTAACAAGCTAAAATAGTAAGAATCATCAAACATCATAAGAAAAAACAATGGAAAATTATCAGATCGACAATCTGGACCGCGGCATTCTTGATGCCTTAATGGCGAATGCGCGCACCGCCTACGCCGAACTGGCCAAACAGTTCGGCGTTAGCCCAGGTACGATTCACGTACGCGTAGAGAAAATGAAACAGGCGGGCATTATTACGGGGGCAAGAATCGACGTCAGCCCGAAACAGCTCGGTTATGACGTCGGCTGTTTCATCGGCATTATTCTTAAGAGCGCCAAAGACTATCCTTCCGCTCTCGCCCGGCTGGAGAGCCTGGAAGAGGTGACCGAGGCTTACTACACCACCGGCCACTACAGCATCTTTATTAAGGTAATGTGTAAATCTATCGATGCCCTGCAGCAGGTACTTATCAACAAGATCCAAACAATCGATGAAATTCAGTCCACTGAAACCCTGATCGTGCTGCAGAACCCGATCATGCGCACCATCAAGCCCTGATCGTTTTTTTTAATCCCACATTTTTCCACAGGTAGATCCCAGCTCGCTCACAGCGTACAATACGCCACTCAGAATAGTTGAGCGAGCGATCGGCGATCATGGCAGACATTACACTTATCAGCGGCAGCACCCTGGGCAGTGCGGAATATGTAGCAGAACATCTGGCGGAAAAGCTGGAAGAAGCGGGCTACAGCACTGATATCCAGCACGGTCCGCTGGTTGACGATCTGCAGGCTGAAGGGATCTGGTTAGTTATCTCTTCTACCCATGGCGCCGGCGATATTCCGGACAACCTGGTCCCTTTCTATGAAGCGTTGCTGGAGAAGCAGGCCGATCTTTCTGCCGTTCGCTTTGGCGCGGTGGGTATCGGTAGCCGCGAATATGACACTTTTTGCGGCGCAATCGACAAACTGGAAGCGGCATTAAAGGCCAACGGGGCAAAACAGATCGGCGAAACGCTGAAAATTAATGTCCTCGAACACGAGATTCCTGAAGATCCAGCCGAGGTTTGGGTGGGATCCTGGAAAAATTTACTCTGAGTTTTGTAAAGATCCGCAGCTTCTTCTGTGGATAACCCTGCTCAAAAGCTTGGATCAACCGGTAGTTATCCAAAGAATAACCGGAGTCTGCTTTTTGAGCTGTGCATAACCCTTCATTCTGATCCCAGCTTATACGGAACAGGATCACCGATCATTCACAGATTGTGATCCTTCTTAAGCGTTTGATCTTAAATAGTGGATCCGACTTATCCACAAAGAGAGTCGATCCTAATAAGAGATCACAATAGAACAGATCTCTAAATAAAAGATCTTCTTTTTAATACTCAGGATCCCGGCCCCTTTCTCGAAAGAGCAAAGTTGAGTAGAATCCACGGCCCGGGCTTCAATCCATTTTCAAACCGCGTTATGCGAGGCAGATCACCATGTTTTATCAGGATCCTTTTGACGTCATCATCATTGGCGGGGGTCATGCAGGCACTGAGGCCGCGATGGCAGCAGCGCGAATGGGCCAACAAACCCTGCTTTTGACACACAATATCGATACGCTGGGGCAGATGAGCTGCAACCCGGCGATTGGCGGTATTGGGAAGGGACACCTGGTAAAAGAAGTGGATGCGCTCGGTGGTCTGATGGCGAAGGCGATCGATCAGGCAGGCATTCAGTTTAGGATACTAAACGGTAGCAAAGGCCCGGCTGTCCGTGCGACTCGCGCCCAGGCCGACCGGGTGTTGTATCGTCAGGCGGTACGCACCGCGCTGGAGAACCAGCCAAACCTGATGATCTTCCAGCAGGCAGTAGAAGATCTGATTGTCGAAAACGATCGCGTCGTCGGCGCCGTGACCCAAATGGGCCTCAAGTTCCGGGCTAAGTCGGTGGTGCTGACCGTCGGCACCTTCCTGGATGGCAAAATCCACATCGGTCTGGACAACTACAGCGGCGGCCGTGCCGGCGATCCGCCGTCAATCCCGCTGTCTCGCCGTCTGCGTGAACTGCCGCTGCGCGTAAGCCGCCTGAAAACCGGTACTCCGCCGCGAATTGACGCGCGCACCATCGATTTTAGCGTGCTGGCGCAACAGCACGGCGATAACCCGATGCCGGTCTTCTCGTTTATGGGATCCGCGGATCAACATCCGCGCCAGGTACCGTGCTATATCACTCACACCAACGAGAAAACCCATGATGTGATCCGCAGCAACCTCGATCGCAGCCCAATGTACGCCGGGGTGATTGAAGGTATCGGCCCACGTTACTGCCCGTCGATCGAAGACAAGGTCATGCGCTTTGCCGATCGCAACCAGCATCAGATCTTCCTTGAACCGGAAGGGCTGACTTCAAACGAAATTTATCCAAACGGTATCTCCACCAGCCTGCCGTTTGATGTGCAAATGCAAATCGTCCGCTCAATGCAGGGGATGGAAAACGCGAAGATCGTTCGCCCTGGCTACGCCATTGAATACGATTTCTTTGACCCGCGTGACCTGAAGCCGACGCTGGAAAGCAAATACATTCAGGGTCTGTTCTTCGCCGGCCAGATCAACGGCACTACCGGCTATGAAGAAGCCGCCGCGCAGGGTCTGCTTGCCGGTCTTAATGCCGCCCGCTTCTCAGCGGAAAAAGAAGGCTGGGCGCCGCGTCGCGATCAGGCCTATCTTGGCGTTCTGGTGGACGATCTGTGCACCCTCGGCACCAAAGAACCGTACCGTATGTTTACCTCCCGTGCTGAATATCGCCTGATGCTGCGTGAAGACAACGCCGATCTGCGCCTGACCGAACAGGGACGAGAGCTGGGGCTGGTGGACGATGAGCGCTGGGCGCGTTTCAACGAGAAACTGGAAAGCATTGAGCGTGAACGCCAACGCCTGAAAACCAGCTGGGTTAACCCGCTGGCGGAAAGCGCAGCCGAAGTGAACGCTCATCTGACCGCGCCGTTATCGCGTGAAGCCAGCGGCGAAGATCTGCTGCGTCGCCCGGAAATGACCTACGAACAGCTGGTTCAGCTTTCTCCGTTCGCGCCGGGCCTGCAGGATCAACAGGCGGCCGAGCAGGTTGAGATTCAGGTTAAGTACGAAGGCTATATCGCTCGTCAGCAGGACGAGATCGAAAAACAGCAACGCAACGAGAATACTTTGCTGCCGGCAACGCTCGATTACCGTCAGGTATCCGGCTTGTCCAACGAGGTTATTGCCAAGCTAAACGACCATAAACCATCATCTATCGGTCAGGCATCGCGTATTTCCGGGATTACTCCGGCGGCAATTTCTATTTTGCTGGTGTGGCTGAAAAAGCAGGGGATGCTGCGCCGCAGCGCCTGATAGCCGTCAGAGCGCGTTAATTTGGCGGATGCAAAATCAGCGATCGCCTTTATAATTCACAGCCCGGTAAGCGTTAGCGCCTCCGGGCTCATTATTTTTAGAAGGTACTCACCGTGCTCAACAAACTTTCTCGTCTGCTGGACGAAGCGGGTATTTCGCTCACCGATCACCAGAAAAATCAGCTGGTGGCGTATGTCGGGATGCTGGATAAGTGGAACAAAGCCTATAACCTGACCTCTGTTCGCGATCCTAACGAGATGCTGGTTCGCCATATCCTCGATAGCATTATCGTTGCGCCGTATCTACAGGGCTCCCGCTTTATCGATGTGGGAACAGGCCCAGGCCTGCCGGGGATTCCGCTGGCTATCGTGCGCCCGGAATCTCATTTCACATTACTGGATAGCCTTGGCAAGCGTGTACGCTTCCTGCGCCAGGTCCAGCATGAGCTAAAACTGGATAACATCACCCCAGTGCAGAGCCGTGTGGAAGAATTTCCCGCAGAGCCGCCGTTTGATGGCGTCATTAGCCGTGCTTTTGCCTCGCTGAACGATATGGTGAGCTGGTGCCACCACCTGCCGGCGCCACACGGACATTTCTACGCGTTGAAAGGACAGGCGCAGGAAAGTGAAATGGCAAACCTGCCAGAAGGTTACCAGGTTTGTGACGTGATTGAACTGCATGTCCCCCAGCTGGAAGGGGAGAGACATTTGGTGGTCATTAAGCCAAACACCTTATAATTTTTATCAAAAAATGTGGAAAAAATGTGGCCTGCGCATGTTACAAAAATCAAAGTTACCTGCGGGTATTATCTGGCCACTTTTAACCTTGTTTTTACTATGGCTTTTCTAGCGTTTAACTTTAGCGTGGTGGTTTACTGGCAGAATAGTCAACTTTGAAAATATCAGGGTGCTAAAAATCGATGAACTGTCAGTTCATATTGATGTTAAATTTTTATTATAAATGTCAATAAAAGGTTTTTATTGTATGTGGGGTTGTTTTGCAAAAAGACCTCACTTTTTATCTTGAATATCAAAAAGATGAAAACTTACTGATTCTGTACAGATTTAATTCGATTGCACCGAAAATGTTTATTATGTGATCTAATGCACGCTTTAATGGCCGCGTTTTCTCATTATTTGCACTTCTGGTTGATCCCTCACTGATTGACGAAATGCATGAAAAATTGCCGCTCAGAAAATAATTAAACATTTATTCACTATTTTGCTACTTAATGTTTGAAATCACGTGTTGTCACCGTATAATTTGTCCGCTTTTTGACGCTTGACTCTTGGTCTTAAAGAACGTTTTATACGACACGCGGCATACCTCGAAGGGAGCAGGAGTAAAAACGTGATGTCTATGTCGCTCGTGAGTCGAAACGTTGCTCGAAAGCTTCTGTTTATTCAGTTACTGGCAGTAATAGCAAGCGGACTGCTGTTCAGCCTCAAAGACCCCTTCTGGGGCATCTCCGCCATATGCGGAGGTTTGGCGGTCGTTTTGCCAAACGCGTTGTTTATGATTTTTGCCTGGCGCCATCAGGCGCATACACCAGCACAAGGCCGAGTGGCCTGGATCTTCGCTTTCGGTGAAGCATTCAAGGTGTTGCTGACCTTCGCCCTACTGGCGATGGCGCTGGCGGTTTTTGAAGTGGTATTTTTGCCGCTGATAGTGACGTGGGTTTTGGTGCTGGTGGTACAAATTCTGGCTCCAGCTGTAATTAACAACAAAGGGTAAAAGGCATCATGGCTTCAGAAAATATGACGCCGCAGGATTACATAGGACACCATCTGAACAACCTTCAGTTGGACCTACGTACATTCTCGCTGGTGGATCCGCACAACCCCCCAGCCACCTTCTGGACGCTCAATATTGACTCCATGTTTTTCTCGGTGGTTCTCGGTCTGCTGTTCCTTGCCATGTTCCGTAGCGTTGCTAAGAGAGCGACCAGCGGCGTACCAGGGAAATTCCAAACCTTCATCGAAATGATCATCGGCTTCGTCCATGGCAGCGTCAAAGACATGTACCATGGCAAGAGCAAGGTCATCGCGCCGCTGGCGCTTACTGTGTTCGTCTGGGTATTCCTGATGAACCTGATGGACCTGCTGCCAATCGACCTGATTCCTTATATCGGCGAACACATTTTCGGCCTGCCTGCACTGCGCGTGGTTCCGTCTGCGGACGTGAACATCACCCTGTCGATGGCGCTTGGCGTGTTCATCCTGATTATTTTCTACAGCATCAAAATGAAAGGCGTTGGTGGGTTCGTTAAAGAACTGACCATGCAGCCGTTCAATCACTGGGCGTTCATTCCTGTCAACTTAATCCTTGAAGGGGTAAGCCTGCTGTCCAAACCGGTTTCTCTCGGTCTGCGACTGTTCGGCAACATGTATGCCGGTGAGCTGATTTTCATTCTGATTGCTGGTCTGTTGCCGTGGTGGTCACAGTGGATTCTGAATGTGCCTTGGGCCATTTTCCACATCCTGATTATTACGCTGCAAGCCTTCATCTTCATGGTTCTGACGATTGTCTATCTGTCGATGGCATCCGAAGAGCATTGATTTTTACCAACACTACTACGTTTTAACTGAAACAAACTGGAGACTGTCATGGAAAACCTGAATATGGATCTGCTGTACATGGCTGCCGCTGTGATGATGGGTCTGGCGGCAATCGGTGCTGCGATCGGTATCGGCATCCTCGGGGGTAAATTCCTGGAAGGCGCAGCGCGTCAACCGGATCTGATTCCTCTGCTGCGTACTCAGTTCTTTATCGTTATGGGTCTGGTGGATGCTATCCCGATGATCGCTGTAGGTCTGGGTCTGTACGTGATGTTTGCTGTCGCGTAGTAAGTTGTTCGAAAGAAACCTAAGCCACAGAGTTAATTTAAGAGGTATTGTGCTGTGAACATGAACGCAACAATCCTCGGCCAGGCCATCGCGTTTGTTATCTTCGTATGGTTCTGCATGAAGTACGTATGGCCGCCGTTAATGGCTGCCATCGAAAAGCGCCAGAAAGAAATTTCTGACGGTTTAGCTTCTGCAGAACGCGCTAAGAAAGATTTGGACCTTGCACAGGCCAACGCGACCGACCAGCTGAAAAAAGCGAAAGCGGAAGCCCAGGTAATCATCGAGCAAGCGAACAAGCGTCGCTCTCAGATTCTGGACGAAGCTAAAGCTGAAGCAGAACAGGAACGCACTAAAATCGTCGCACAGGCGCAGGCTGAAATCGATGCCGAACGTAAACGTGCTCGCGAAGAACTGCGTAAGCAGGTTGCTATCCTGGCTGTTGCTGGCGCCGAGAAGATCATCGAACGTTCCGTGGATGAAGCTGCTAACAGCGACATCGTGGATAAACTTGTCGCTGAACTGTAAGGAGGGAGGGGCTGATGTCTGAATTTGTAACGGTAGCTCGCCCCTACGCCAAAGCAGCTTTTGACTTTGCCGTCGAACACAAAAGTGTTGAGCGCTGGCAGGATATGCTGGCGTTTGCCGCTGAAGTGACTAAAAACGAACAAATGGCAGAGCTTCTCTCCGGTGCCCTGGCGCCGGAAACGCTCTCAGATGCGTTTATCGCTATCTGCGGCGAGCAACTCGACGAAAATGGTCAGAACCTGATTCGGGTGATGGCTGAAAATGGTCGTCTGAAGGTGCTCCCGGATGTTCTTGAGCAGTTCATTCACCTGCGTGCGGCCAGCGAGGCCATCGCAGAGGTAGATGTTATTTCTGCCAACCAACTGAGTGAAGAACAGCTTGCGAAGATCTCCGGCGCGATGGAAAAGCGTCTGTCACGCAAAGTTAAGCTGAATTGCAAAATCGATAAGTCTGTTATGGCAGGAGTTATCATCCGCTCGGGTGATATGGTCATTGATGGTAGCGTACGCGGCCGTCTTGATCGCCTGGCAGACGTCTTGCAGTCTTAAGGGGACTGGAGCATGCAACTGAATTCCACCGAAATCAGCGAACTGATCAAGCAGCGCATTGCTCAGTTCAATGTTGTGAGTGAAGCTCACAACGAAGGTACTATTGTTTCTGTAAGTGACGGTGTTATCCGCATCCACGGCCTGGCCGATTGTATGCAGGGTGAAATGATTTCCCTGCCGGGTAACCGTTACGCTATCGCACTGAACCTGGAGCGCGACTCCGTTGGTGCGGTTGTGATGGGTCCGTATGCTGACCTCGCCGAAGGCATGAAGGTTAAGTGTACAGGCCGTATTCTGGAAGTTCCGGTCGGTCGTGGTCTGTTAGGCCGCGTGGTGAACACCCTGGGTGCGCCGATTGACGGTAAAGGTCCTGTTGAGCACGATGGCTTCTCGCCAATCGAAGTTATCGCTCCGGGCGTTATCGATCGTCAATCCGTAGACCAGCCGGTGCAGACCGGTTACAAATCTGTTGATGCCATGATTCCAATCGGCCGTGGCCAGCGTGAGCTGATCATCGGTGACCGTCAGACCGGTAAAACCGCGATGGCAATCGATGCGATCATCAACCAGCGTGATTCCGGCATCAAATGCGTATACGTAGCTATCGGCCAGAAAGCGTCCACCATCTCTAACGTGGTGCGTAAACTGGAAGAGCACGGCGCGCTGTCCAACACTATTGTTGTTGTGGCGACCGCTTCTGAATCTGCTGCGCTGCAATACCTGGCGCCGTATGCCGGTTGCGCAATGGGCGAATACTTCCGCGACCGCGGTGAAGATGCGCTGATCGTTTACGATGACCTGTCTAAACAGGCTGTTGCTTACCGTCAGGTTTCCCTGCTGCTCCGTCGTCCGCCAGGACGTGAAGCATTCCCGGGCGACGTGTTCTACCTCCACTCCCGTCTGCTGGAGCGCGCATCCCGCGTTAACGCGGAATACGTTGAGAAATTCACCAATGGTGAAGTTAAAGGTAAAACCGGCTCCCTGACTGCGCTGCCGATTATCGAGACGCAAGCGGGTGACGTTTCCGCATTCGTTCCGACCAACGTAATTTCCATTACCGATGGTCAGATCTTCCTGGAAACCAACCTGTTCAACTCCGGTATTCGTCCGGCGGTTAACCCGGGTATCTCCGTATCCCGTGTTGGTGGTGCTGCTCAGACCAAGATCATCAAGAAACTGTCCGGTGGTATCCGTACCGCGCTGGCGCAGTATCGTGAACTGGCTGCGTTCTCTCAGTTCGCATCCGATCTGGACGAAGCGACTCGTAAGCAGCTGAGCCACGGTCAGAAAGTGACCGAACTGCTGAAACAGAAACAGTATGCACCTATGTCTGTAGCACAGCAGGGCCTGGTACTGTTCGCTGCTGAACGCGGTTACCTCGAAGATGTGGAACTGGCGAAAATCGGTAGCTTCGAAGCCGCTCTGCTGGCTTACGTTGACCGTGACCACGCTCCGCTGATGCAAGAGATTAACCAGACCGGTGGCTATAACGACGAGATCGAAGGCAAGCTGAAAGGCATCCTCGACTCCTTCAAAGCAACCCAGTCCTGGTAAAGTCTGGCGGCTTGCCTTAGGGCAGGCCGCAAGGCATTGAGGAGAAGCTCATGGCCGGCGCAAAAGAGATACGTAGTAAGATCGCAAGCGTCCAGAACACGCAAAAGATCACCAAAGCGATGGAGATGGTCGCCGCCTCCAAAATGCGTAAAACGCAGGATCGCATGGCGGCCAGCCGTCCATATGCAGATACTATGCGCAAAGTGATTGGTCACCTTGCGAACGGTAATCTGGAATATAAGCACCCGTACCTGGAAGAACGCGACGTTAAACGCGTGGGCTACCTGGTGGTGTCGACCGACCGTGGTCTGTGCGGTGGCTTGAACATTAACCTGTTCAAAAAACTGCTGGCGGATATGAAAGCATGGTCCGATAAAGGCGTTCAGTGCGACCTCGCAATGATCGGCTCTAAAGGCGTGTCTTTCTTTAACTCCGTGGGCGGCAATATTGTGGCCCAGGTGACCGGTATGGGTGATAACCCGTCCCTGTCCGAACTGATCGGCCCGGTAAAAGTGATGTTGCAGGCCTACGATGAAGGCCGTCTGGACAAGCTTTACGTTGTCAGCAACAAATTTATTAACACCATGTCTCAGGCTCCGACCATCACTCAGCTGCTGCCATTACCGGCTTCAGAAGATGATGATCTGAAACGTAAGTCCTGGGATTACCTGTATGAGCCCGATCCGAAAGCGCTGCTGGATACCCTCCTGCGTCGTTATGTGGAATCTCAGGTTTATCAGGGCGTGGTAGAAAACCTGGCCAGCGAGCAGGCCGCCCGTATGGTGGCGATGAAAGCCGCGACCGATAATGGCGGCAGCCTGATTAAAGAGCTGCAGTTGGTATACAACAAAGCTCGTCAGGCCAGCATTACTCAGGAACTCACCGAGATCGTCTCGGGGGCCGCCGCGGTTTAACCAGGTTATTTCGTAGAGGATTTAAGATGGCTACTGGAAAGATTGTCCAGGTAATCGGCGCCGTGGTCGACGTCGAGTTCCCTCAGGATGCCGTACCACGCGTGTACGATGCCCTTGAGGTACAGAATGGTAATGAGAGCCTGGTGCTGGAAGTTCAGCAGCAGCTCGGCGGTGGCGTAGTTCGTGCTATCGCCATGGGTTCTTCCGACGGTCTGCGTCGTGGTCTGGAAGTTAAAGACCTCGAGCATCCGATCGAAGTCCCGGTAGGTAAAGCGACTCTGGGCCGTATCATGAACGTCCTGGGTCAGCCGATCGACATGAAAGGCGACATCGGCGAAGAAGAGCGTTGGGCTATCCACCGCGCGGCGCCTTCCTATGAAGAGCTGTCCAGCTCTCAGGAACTGCTGGAAACCGGCATCAAAGTTATCGACCTGATGTGTCCGTTCGCTAAGGGCGGTAAAGTTGGTCTGTTCGGTGGTGCGGGTGTAGGTAAAACCGTAAACATGATGGAGCTGATCCGTAACATCGCGATCGAGCACTCCGGTTACTCCGTGTTTGCGGGCGTCGGTGAGCGTACTCGTGAGGGTAACGACTTCTACCACGAAATGACCGACTCTAACGTTCTGGATAAAGTATCCCTGGTTTACGGCCAGATGAACGAGCCGCCGGGAAACCGTCTGCGCGTTGCGCTGACCGGCCTGACCATGGCTGAGAAATTCCGTGACGAAGGTCGTGACGTTCTGCTGTTCGTCGATAACATCTATCGTTACACCCTGGCCGGTACTGAAGTATCTGCACTGCTGGGTCGTATGCCTTCAGCGGTAGGTTATCAGCCGACTCTGGCGGAAGAGATGGGCGTTCTGCAGGAACGTATCACCTCCACCAAAACCGGTTCTATCACCTCCGTTCAGGCGGTATACGTACCTGCGGATGACTTGACTGACCCGTCCCCAGCAACCACCTTTGCGCACCTTGACGCAACCGTGGTACTGAGCCGTCAGATCGCGTCTCTGGGTATCTACCCGGCCGTTGACCCGCTGGATTCCACCAGCCGTCAGCTGGATCCGCTGGTTGTTGGTCAGGAACACTACGACACCGCGCGTGGCGTACAGTCCCTGCTGCAGCGTTATCAGGAACTGAAAGACATCATCGCCATCCTGGGTATGGATGAACTGTCTGAAGAAGATAAACTGGTGGTAGCTCGCGCTCGTAAGATCCAGCGCTTCCTGTCCCAGCCGTTCTTCGTAGCAGAAGTATTTACCGGTTCTCCGGGTAAATACGTTTCGCTGAAAGACACCATCCGTGGCTTTAAAGGCATCATGGAAGGCGAATACGATCACCTGCCGGAGCAGGCGTTCTACATGGTCGGTTCCATCGAAGAAGCCGTGGAAAAAGCCAAAAAACTTTAACGCCTTAATCGGAGGGTGATATGGCAATGACTTACCACCTGGATGTCGTCAGCGCAGAGAAACAAATGTTCTCTGGCCTGGTCGAGAAAATCCAGGTAACGGGTAGCGAAGGTGAACTGGGTATTTTCCCGGGTCATGCGCCGCTGCTCACCGCCATTAAGCCTGGTATGATTCGCATCGTTAAACAGTTCGGTCACGAAGAGTTTATCTATCTGTCCGGCGGCATTCTTGAAGTGCAACCGGGCAACGTGATCGTTCTGGCCGATACGGCAATTCGTGGTCAGGACCTCGACGAAGCACGAGCCCTGGAAGCGAAACGTAAAGCGGAAGAGCACATCAAGAGCTCTCACGGCGACGTGGATTACGCTCAGGCGTCCGCGGAACTGGCCAAAGCGATCGCTAAACTGCGCGTTATCGAATTGACCAAAAAAGCGATGTAACACCGGCTTGAAAGCTAAAAGCCAGTCTGGCAACAGACTGGCTTTTTTTATGCTTAATGACCTACCCTGAGTTTAGAATCAGATGTATTGTTTACTTCCGCTACGGTTGTTAGGTCTGCCTTTAAATACGGCAGGGCCATTCATCGTGAGTTCCAGGCTGTTGTCTTGTCGGCGGGTTAACCAAGGAGTGGATTCACTCATCGGTTTAGATGTCACACCTGATGGATATAATTCGATAGTATCCTGATCTATTTCAATCAGGCCAATAACGTAGGTATAAATACAGCTACTGAAGAAACCTTTCTTTTTCGTGAAATCAAAAGAGCATTCTACAATCTTGTCACCATACTCCATGCGCATTTTCGGTTTTAATGACGCTACGGCTACCACACCGTTACTGACGGCGGAATAGACACTACATACCAGCGCAATTTTCCCACCCGCCAGTCGGGATATTTCAGGGTTAATTTCTACCTTTTCAACGCCAGGCGCAGAAAGACTTGCGCTAACGACGTCGCCCGTATGGTAAACCCAGGGTTTTTTATTAAACGCACCTGATTTATCCGGCGCCTGAATGAGGGACATATTACCGTCAGGCCACAGAATTCCTACTCGTAAATCCAGGTCATCATTATCGCGACCATCGCCGTTATCTACCCATGTGGCGCTAATCGTAATTTTTGGGGGCGCATCGCTTCCCTTTATAAGCGAAACGCGGTGTTTATCTTCTGGTTTTTTGAGCGAAACTACCGCATTGTTTATATTAGGTTTTTGTAAGTCAGCAGTTGCAGGCGCCGGTTCACTTTCTACCTCGACACCATACATATTACAAAGCCCGACGAGGCCTGAGGAAAATCCCTGCCATACGGATCGGGCTTTAAATTGACCGTTATGCACATATAATTCCAGCACGATAATCCCGGTCTCCTGATTAAATGAACCGGGAGCTAGTTCCAGTATTTGTTCGCCCGCTTTTATTTGTGCCTGCAGATCGTTAACAGTAGAAAACCCCCCAGCACTTCCGTCTTGAGTCAATGTGATGGCTATTTTCGTAATGCCAGCTGGTAGCTTTGATAAATCAAAATGAATGCTATGGGAAATCACATTATTTTGTAGTTCAGGTGGTATAAACATAGCACAACCAGAGCTATGCTTTTGAGCGTTAAAAAACACCATGCCGCTATCATCTTCCGTCTTTCCTGATGCAGTCAGTAGAAAAGCGGTAAGGTTGATATCCAGCCCATTGCCAGTCCGATGGGAAACGGTGACCAATCCAGTTGGCGCGTTTAAAGACGAGTTTTCGCCAGGTGTGAGGTATTTATGCATGGTTAATTGTCCTTAATTATTGTGGCATGATTTTTTGAGTCTACACTTTTTATTTTCTCTTGGCTTTTGATTTTATTATTGAGCTAGGTTATATATTTTCTGGATTTATTTAATTAGCTATTATTTTTAATAAGTGGGTTCGGCTAATTAAATATCAGAATTAAATATAGAGAGACCTTCAGGTTCCTGTTCGTAGCATAAAAAGTGCGAGGCCCTCCTTCTTTGTTATTGATTAGTTAAATGATGAGGCGTAGACTCTGTTTTGTGATGTGTATCACAAAAAACTATAACCCGCACCTGCAATCTGGAAATCATCATGAAACTGTTCCACAAAATCATCGCCAAATTTAGCGCCCTGAGCTTCTAATCGCTGCGCTACCACCCTGTTTTCACACACTATCGCTCATTCAAACGCCAACATATGTGATGTGAATCCGCGGACAAGAGGTCGCATGAGGGGGATGCTGGTCACTTAGGGCGATCGGCATTTTTGTCAGGGTATGGTTCGTCACTGCGGTGAGTGCCCTGGGAGAATTTGTCCCCTCAATTCCGTTCTTCATTTCAGTAGAACAAAGGCCTGGTCATTTTGAACAATCACCTTTGTTATCGTCGATGAACTGCTTTGTTTTTTTATCCTGAACTTTGGCTAATTCACCCTTAACTATAAAGTAACGGTATTCCTTATCGCTTAGAACGAATGTTCCTGGGGTTGTGTTTTTATCTTTATCCCAATGTAATCTTTTCTTGTTTTTTTCACCACATTTAAACAATGTCTTACGATTATCGATGCTTTGATTCGCTTCATCATAAATCACCCCATGGCTATCAATAAATTTTGAATAACCATAACTCATCAGAAAATCCGAAAAAACGACGGGGCCACGTCTATCATATTTATCTCTTCTATTATGATTTTCAAGATTATATAAAGTGTTGTTGATAATGAGGTACGCGCTTCCGCTATATTTTGCTTTAACAAGAAAGTAAATCTTGTCCTGTGGAGTGATGCCTATTTTATATATGTCTTTATGATAGTGTTTGTTTATTTGCACCCATATATTATTTTTTGTACGAATAACAGTGTAACCATCATTCTTCATCGTATTATAAATACTATTATCAGGAAGGTAGCATTCCAGATGGGGAAAGCCAGGAACCGGGCACACAGGTGTTACGAGCGTCGGTGGGATACCTGCTAGCGTTTCAATAGCCTTTCCATAGTAAAAAAGGTGCTGGTTATCTGTGGATAAACCCCGACCACTTGGCAGCGCATAGAGATTGGCAGAGATGTCGTTACGAGGCGTTAAAATTAAATTACCTTGTTGATTTTCTATTTTATAAATTTGCTTTCCGGTGCTAATTAATGATTCATTGATCAGATTGACTTCACCGGTAACTGGCACATCCAGAGGTTTTTCTAAGTAATAAATATTGTTCTTATCCCATGCCAGATAACATCCGAGAGAGTATATGTCATGCTCTTTCATTTCGTATGCTTTGAATGATTGAGGGTCGGCGTTTTTTATTTTTGTTCCTCTGTAATACACATTTTTATCATCTGCGATGTAATTAATTCTACTACGTCCACAATAATTAACGCTTTCTTTTATTACATTTATACGATTGATATTAATATTGAGTGAATAATAGTGTTTTTTTTCACGTTCAATTTCTGGAAGGATATTTAAGTCAGGTGCCATGCAGGTGACACCAGCACAACCAGAGTGCCGATTATATGTCCTGCTATTGTAATTAGTATACCAGGCTTTGTTGTTTTTTAATACATAAGGGCTATCTGGTATTGGTTTGTAATTGCTGCCGCATGACATTTTTTCAACTTTGCCATCGTCGTGCCAATATTCCGTGCATGAATGAAATTTCGCATAGCATGCTGAAGTATTAATAAATAACAATAAAGTAAGGATAATTCCGAATTTTAATTTATGCATTGTATTACGCTTCCTGTGCGGATTAACAGCAGCCTGTTCCTGGCTAACGGCATAGTGAAATAAAAATGAGCTAGCTCAGCGTAAACCAAAATGCCCATAGAGACTATTGAAATGAAACCATCACTGCTTCACTGGCTAAACAGACTCGCCCATCCATTTACATAAATGATAAAATGCATATTAATCATAAGATGGTATCCATTTACTCATGCTTTATTTATGTATAAAAAAAACAGCAAAAGCAGTGAGATAGGCGACTATTTCTCTCCCTATCATCGTTTTTCAGCGTTAAACTGATTTGCGATGGTGAAAAATAGCGCCCTAAAATGGTGTATAGCATTGAGCCTGGACGTTTTCTCCGCGTCTCGTTTCATGATGAAAAATATGTAGCAATTTCAACGTGAAAGGCTTTTACTTTTCGTTCTAACAGCTGTCAGGATGCGTATGTCAAACAGTGCGATGAGCGTGGTTATCCTTGCCGCAGGCAAAGGGACCCGCATGTATTCCGATCTTCCTAAGGTGCTGCATACTCTGGCCGGGAAGCCAATGGTTCAGCACGTCATTGATGCGGCTAAAGATTTAGGCGCTGCCGCGGTACACCTGGTGTACGGCCACGGCGGCGATCTGCTGCGTCAAACGCTGCATGAAGATAACCTCAACTGGGTGCTGCAAGCAGAGCAGCTCGGTACCGGCCATGCGATGCAGCAGGCGGCGCCGTTCTTCAATGATGATGAAGATATCTTGATGCTCTATGGCGATGTGCCGCTGATTTCGGTTGAAACGCTACAGCGCCTGCGCGCCGCAAAACCGCAGGGCGGTATCGGCCTGTTGACGGTGAAGCTGGATGATCCAACCGGTTATGGGCGCATCACGCGTGAAAATGGCCAGGTAACAGGCATCGTTGAGCATAAAGACGCCAGCGAAGCACAGCGCCAGATTCAGGAGATCAATACCGGGATTCTGGTTGCTAACGGCGCGGACCTGAAACGCTGGTTGGCGAAGCTCACTAACAATAACGCCCAGGGCGAATACTACATCACCGATATTATCGCGATGGCTCATCAGGAAGGTCATGAGATCGTTGCGGTGCATCCACAGCGTCTGAGCGAAGTTGAAGGGGTGAACAACCGTCTGCAACTTTCGCGTCTGGAACGAGTATATCAGTCAGAGCAGGCAGAAAAACTGCTGCTGGCGGGCGTGATGCTGCGCGATCCGGCGCGTTTCGATCTGCGCGGCGTGCTGAAACACGGGCGCGATGTCGAAATTGATACTAACGTTATTCTGCAAGGTCATGTTGTGCTGGGCGATCGCGTGAAGATCGGCGCCGGCTGCGTCATCAAAGACAGCGTCATCGGCGATGACTGCGAAATCAGCCCGTATAGCGTGGTTGAAGATGCGCAACTGCAGGCTGCCTGCACCATCGGCCCGTTTGCGCGTCTGCGTCCGGGGGCTGAACTGCTGGAAGGCGCTCACGTTGGCAACTTTGTCGAAATGAAGAAAGCCCGTCTGGGCAAAGGTTCGAAGGCAGGACACCTCTCCTACCTCGGCGACGCTGAAATTGGCGACAACGTTAATATCGGCGCAGGTACCATCACCTGTAACTATGATGGCGCAAATAAGCATAAAACGATCATCGGCGATGACGTGTTTGTCGGTTCTGATACGCAACTGGTCGCGCCGGTCAGCGTCGGTAACGGCGTGACGATTGCCGCGGGCACCACCGTCACGCGTAATATTGCTGACAACGAACTAGTGTTAAGTCGCGTGCCGCAGGTCCACAAACAGGGCTGGCAGCGTCCGGTAAAGAAAAAGTAGTGATTAGATTGTCGCCGGGTGAGAGTTCGCCCGGCGAACCAGGATGAGAGGATCAATATAGGTCCCCGTCCGCAGGCAGTACCATAAAAATAACCCCACTCTCTACAAGGCTCGGGGCGCCCGTAAAGGGCAAATACAGGTCAGCGACAACGCATGGCATATCGCCATTATCAGGAAATTTAACTATGTGTGGAATTGTTGGCGCAGTCGCGCAGCGTGATATTGCTGAAATCCTTCTCGAAGGTTTACGTCGTCTGGAATACCGGGGCTATGACTCTGCCGGTCTGGCAGTGGTCGATAACGAAGGTCATATGACCCGCGTTCGTCGTCTTGGTAAAGTTCAGATGCTGGCTCAGGCGGTAGAAGAGCAACCGTTACATGGCGGTACCGGGATTGCCCATACCCGCTGGGCGACGCACGGCGAGCCGTCTGAGAGCAATGCGCATCCGCATGTTTCTGAACATATTGCGGTGGTCCATAACGGGATCATCGAGAACCATGAGCCGCTGCGCGCCCTGCTGCAGTCTCGTGGCTATGTCTTCGTCTCCGAAACCGATACCGAAGTTATCGCGCATCTGGTGCACTGGGAGCTGGAACAGGGCGGCACCTTGCGTGAAGCCGTACTGCGCGCAATTCCGCAGCTGCGCGGCGCCTATGGTACGGTGATCATGGATACCCGCGATCCGGGGACGCTGCTGGCGGCACGCTCCGGTAGCCCGCTGGTCATTGGCCTGGGCATGGGCGAAAACTTTATCGCTTCTGACCAGCTGGCGCTGCTGCCGGTGACCCGCCGCTTTATCTTCCTCGAAGAGGGCGATATTGCCGAAGTTACCCGTCGTACGGTGGTTATTTTCGATAAATCCGGCGCGGAAGTGAATCGCCAGGAGATCGAATCTAATCTGCAGTATGACGCCGGTGATAAGGGGATTTATCGCCACTATATGCAGAAAGAGATTTACGAACAGCCGAACGCGATTAAGAACACCCTGACCGGGCGTATCAGCCATGGCGAGGTCGATCTCAGCGAACTGGGGCCGAATGCCAACGCGCTGCTGTCGCAGGTTGAGCATATCCAGATTGTTGCCTGCGGAACCTCGTATAACTCCGGGATGGTCTCCCGTTACTGGTTCGAAGCGTTAGCTGGTGTGCCGTGCGATGTCGAAATTGCTTCCGAATTCCGCTACCGCAAATCCGCGGTGCGTCGCAACAGCCTGATGATCACCCTCTCCCAGTCCGGTGAGACGGCGGATACCCTGGCGGCGCTGCGTCTCTCTAAAGAGCTTGGCTATCTGGGGTCGTTGGCTATCTGCAACGTTCCGGGCTCCTCGCTGGTGCGCGAGTCTGACCTGGCGTTGATGACCAAAGCCGGTACCGAAATCGGCGTGGCATCGACCAAAGCCTTTACCACTCAGCTGACCGTGCTGTTGATGCTGGTGGCGAAACTGGCGCGTCTCAAGGGCCAGGATGCGGCTATCGAGCAGGATATCGTGCATGGCCTGCAGGCGCTGCCGAACCGTATCGAGCAGATGCTATCGCAGGATAAGCGCATCGAACAGCTGGCGGAACGTTTCTCCGATAAGCATCACGCGCTGTTCCTTGGCCGCGGCGATCAGTACCCGATCGCGCTGGAAGGGGCGCTGAAGCTGAAAGAGATCTCCTACATTCATGCTGAAGCCTATGCGGCGGGCGAGCTGAAACACGGCCCGCTGGCGCTGATTGATGCCGAAATGCCGGTTATCGTGGTGGCGCCGAACAACGAACTGTTGGAAAAACTGAAATCCAATATTGAAGAAGTTCGCGCCCGCGGCGGTGAACTGTACGTCTTCGCCGATGGAGACGCCGGTTTCAGCGGCAGCGACAACATGCACATCATTGAGATGCCGCATGTCGAAGAGGTGATTGCGCCGATCTTCTACACCGTGCCGCTGCAGCTGCTGGCTTATCACGTTGCGCTGATCAAAGGCACCGACGTTGACCAGCCGCGTAACCTGGCGAAATCGGTGACCGTAGAGTAACGGTCGATACGACTGAATCAGGCAGTGAAATCTGTAAATCCGGTAGTGTTAATGAAACACTATCGGATTTTTTATATCCAGCTCACACTATGTTTATTTATTTTTTCCAGAATTGAATTTCTCTTCGTAAATTATAAAGATGGTTCATATGTAAAGATAATTAGCGATGCCGCAGGATTACAGAAAGAAAGTTTTTAAAGCAATAGACTATATCAATGATCATCTTTGTGTTAATCCAACGCTGGATGAAATTGCGAGTGAAGTAGCGGTATCAAGTTTTCATTTTCACCGAATCTTTAAAGCTCAGGTTGGGGAAACGGTGGCTGCTTTTACTCGCCGTCTGCGAATGGAAAAGGCGGCCATGCATTTGATTGAATCTCCATATGGCGATATCACCGGTCTTGCTTTGCAGATCGGATTTTCCAGTTCGCAAAATTTTGCTAAAGCTTTTCGTCAGCATTTTTCACTCACCCCCGGTGAGTTTCGTCGTCGTTTTGCGAGACAAGAGAAAAGCAAACCTGGAAACGTCAGTATTGTAGAAAGCGACTATTCTCAATCCGACGCGATGTTGAGCACATGGGATGATGCTGGTTTTATCGCAGCTGGCGTGGAATATTTACCGGCAGTGCGTCTGGCATATATGCGGCGATTCGGCCTGTATGGGAAAGAGACGTGCCAACAAACGCACGCAGACCTGTTAGCCCTGTTTCCTGATACGCCATTGCAGCCCGGAGGAATGATTTGCCTCTATTGGGATTCGCCAGAAGTTACACCGGAGTTACGCTGCCGCACCGATGTGTGCGTAGAACTCGCTGGCAGTGTAAAAACCGGGCGAGAAATTGCCGTACAGACGCGAGCGAGTGGGCGGTATGCCATTTGTAAGTTTGCTGTTTATGGGGAAAATTTGGATACCGCCTGGGATATCGCATTTGCTTGGGTTAATGCTCAGGGTTATTTAAAAGGCGATAGCCCGTGCTATGAAAAATATTATCCAGAAACGGATGTCTCTCGCGATTATTATGTTTTCGATATTGGTATTCCTTTGAAAAACACACCAGCTGAATAACATTTTATAACTATTGATTTGGTCTTTATTGGCAAACGCAACGGAGTTATTAATGAAACGCTCAATGCTTTATCTGGTGTGTGCACTGGCGATGTCTCCTTTTTCAGTTTATTCCCAGCAAGATAATAAAACAATTATATATGGTGGGGACATTTATAGCGCTGATGCGTCAAATCCGCATCCTGAAGCTATTGGTATTGAAGGGGAAAAAATCGTTGCCGTTGGTAAATACCAGGACGTCCTTAAACTAGTTGGCGAACATGCCCGGCAAATCGATCTAAAAGGTCGGTATCTGATGCCCGGATTGATTGATACCCATGCCCACGTCGCTAATGCCGGTTTTCAGACGCTAACGCTGGAATTCCCCGGCGGCTTGCAGGATGCCGCAGCAGTGCGTGCTTTCGTCGCTAAAAATAAAGATAATCCGCAGCGCGATCTGCATGGTGTGCAGTATTACAGTAATGTGCCGTTGGATTACTGGGATCGAATTAGTCTGCTGGATAGCGTATTCAATGCGCCGGAATATAAAAATACGCCGGTGGTGTTGGGTGGCGCTGACGCCCATACCGGCTGGGCTAATCAGGCAATGCTACGTAAAGCGGGTTTAACAACGGAAAAACTCCGACATGCGGATAGCGCTTTTAAAGCGGGAACGGGATTGACAGCTGACGGTAAAATCAGCGGTTTTGTCACTGAAGGCGCGTGGGATTTCGTGATGAATGCCATCCCTGCCGTTGATGACGAGACATTATCCCGCGCCATTATTGCGGGAGCGGATGCCATGAACCAGTTCGGCATTACTGCCTGGATGGATCCGCTCAGCAATATTCGCCCATTGTCACCGATGTTTGACGCCAGCCCTAATCGCAACGATGTAGGCTTGCTTCCTGCATACTCGGCGTTAGCTAAGGCCAATAAGCTAACCGCCCATGTTAGCGGCCTGGCGTTGGTGAATATTAATGCCGGGCCTTCAATTATTGACGATGTGTTAGCGCTGCGCGATAAATTCTCTCAAAGCCCTGATTTCAGGCTGGCGGGGATTAAGATCTTTCAGGACGGTGTCATTGAATACCCTTCACAAACGGCGAAACTGAGCCTGCCTTATTTGAATCGTCCAGGCTATCGCGGCAGCGAATCGTTAAATAAAACCAGGTTCTGTCAGCTGATTACCCGTACGGATGCCGAGCATCTGATCGCGCATTTTCATGCGATCGGCGATCGCGCTGTTGAAGAATCGCTGGATGCCGTAGCTTGTGCCCGAAAAGCCAACGGTAATAGCGAGACGCTACATAGCATCACCCATCTGGAAGTGGTCAGCCCGCAGAGCTACCCACGTTTTCAGCAGCTTAATGTTGCGGCCTCGATGCAGCTATTATGGGCCGGTAAGGATGGCGATGGCGCCACGACAACCTTACTGGAGGGCAAGGTACCTGCACCTCTGCTAACTCATCTTTATCCGGCAGGCGATCTGTACCGTCACCATGCATTGATTGCCGGCGCCAGTGATTTACCGGTGTCCAGCGCGAACCCGCTATTGGCTATTTACACGGCCGTCACGCGCAGGGGGGAGTTGGGCGAGCTACCGCCGGATAGTGAGAAAATTAGTCGGGAGGCGATGCTTCAGGCCTATACTTTGAATGCGGCGAAGGTGATTGGCCGGGGAGATGAAATAGGTTCGCTGGCCGTAGGCAAAAGCGCCGATTTTGCACTTTTCGATCGCAATCTTGAAAAAGTGAGTATTGAGGAGATGCGTGACGCGAAGGTCGTCTGGACGATGTTTGAGGGCCGTCAGGTTTATCAAGCGGAGTGACGTCATTTCAGGGCTGCCTCCCGGCAGCCTTTTAAGAGATGAAGTAAAATCCGCTTCCCTGCTTTATGACAGACTGTCATTTTCGAACCTTATTTTCACTGTCATACAGGTAAAATCTTGCCGTAAACCTGATGTCACAATTAAATCCAATTCATTGAAAATATTGACTTTAATTTCCTTTCGTCGAACGCATTTCTGCGTGTCATAAAACTGTCATAATTCGTACATTTTACTGTCACCTGTTTGTCCTATTTTGCTCACCATAGCTTCGAAACAACGGTTTACGAATCCCAGCAGGAGACATTATGAACGTTATGCGTACCACCGTCGCAACAGTTGTCGCCGCGACCTTATCGATGAGCGCTTTCTCTGCTTTCGCAGCAGCAAGCCTGACTGGCGCAGGTGCAACTTTCCCTGCTCCGGTGTATGCCAAATGGGCTGATACCTATCAGAAAGAAACGGGCAATAAAGTTAACTACCAGGGTATTGGTTCCTCTGGCGGCGTTAAACAGATTATTGCCAACACCGTGGATTTCGGTGCTTCTGATGCTCCTCTGGCTGATGACAAACTGGCGCAGGAAGGCCTGTTCCAGTTCCCGACCGTGATCGGCGGCGTGGTGCTGGCGGTTAACCTGCCGGGCGTTAAATCCGGCGAGCTGGTGCTGGATGGTAAAACCCTCGGCGACATCTACCTGGGCAAAATCAAAAAATGGGATGACGAAGCGATCGCTAAACTCAACCCTGGCCTGAAGCTGCCGGCTCAGAACATCGCTGTGGTTCGCCGCGCGGATGGTTCCGGTACTTCCTTCGTCTTCACCAGCTATCTGGCGAAAGTGAACGAAGAGTGGAAATCTAAAATTGGCGCAGGCTCTACCGTAAACTGGCCGACCGGTCTGGGCGGTAAAGGCAACGACGGTATCGCGGCCTTCGTTCAGCGTCTGCCGGGCGCGATCGGCTACGTCGAGTATGCTTACGCTAAGCAGAATAACCTGGCTTACACCAAACTGCTGTCCGCTGACGGCAAGCCGGTCAGCCCGACGGAAGATAACTTCGCTAATGCGGCGAAAGGTATCGACTGGAGCAAGTCCTTCGCTCAGGACCTGACTAACCAGAAAGGTGAAAATGCATGGCCGATCACCTCAACCACTTTCATCCTCGTCCACAAGGCCTCCAATAAGCCGGAGAATACCGCGGAAGTGCTGAAGTTCTTCGACTGGGCATATAAAAACGGCGGCAAAGAAGCGAATGCGCTGGATTACGCCAGCCTGCCGGACAGCGTGGTTGAGCAGGTTCGCGCCGCATGGAAAACCAACGTGAAAGACAGCAGCGGTAAAGCGCTGTACTAATACCCGCGGAATGTCGAGCTGCCGGCTAGCTTCCTGCAGCTCGAATTATTTCGGGTATAGCATTACCTTTGCCCGTAAGCTCAGTAAAATGCTGGCTTTTTGGGCCCGAACTTAAAGAGTAACCTATGGCTGCAAGCAAGCCGGCATTCAACCCTCCGGGGAAAAAGGGTGACATGATCTTCAGCGCGCTGGTAAAACTGGCTGCGCTGATTGTGCTATTGATGCTGGGTGGCATCATCGTTTCCCTCATCATCTCTTCATGGCCAAGTATTCAGAAATTTGGCTTTTCCTTTTTGTGGACCAAAGAGTGGGATGCGCCGAATGAGATCTTCGGTGCGCTGGTACCGATTTACGGGACTCTGGTTACCTCAATTATCGCGTTGTTGATCGCCGTTCCGGTGAGCTTCGGCATCGCGCTGTTCCTGACTGAACTCTCCCCGGCCTGGCTAAAACGCCCGCTGGGTATCGCTATTGAGCTGCTGGCGGCAATCCCGAGTATCGTATACGGCATGTGGGGCCTGTTTATTTTTGCCCCGCTGTTTGCGACTTACTTCCAGGAACCAGTCGGCAACGTCCTTTCGACGATCCCCTTTGTCGGCGCGCTGTTTGCCGGCCCGGCGTTCGGTATCGGCATCCTGGCGGCCGGCGTCATTCTGGCCATCATGATCATTCCTTATATCGCCGCGGTAATGCGTGATGTCTTCGAGCAGACGCCGGTGATGATGAAAGAGTCCGCATATGGGATCGGCTGCACCACGTGGGAGGTGATTTGGCGCATTGTGCTGCCGTTCACCAAAAACGGGGTGATTGGCGGCGTCATGCTCGGCCTGGGCCGCGCGCTGGGCGAAACCATGGCCGTCACCTTTATTATCGGTAACACCTATCAGCTCGACAGCGCTTCGCTGTATATGCCGGGCAACAGTATTACCTCGGCGCTGGCCAATGAATTCGCGGAAGCGGAAAGCGGCCTGCACGTAGCGGCGCTGATGGAACTGGGCCTGATCCTGTTCGTTATCACCTTTATCGTTCTGGCCGCGTCGAAGTTCATGATTATGCGTCTCGCTAAGAACGAGGGGGCACGCTAATGGCAACGATCGAATTGCAAACCACCGCCGAACTGGCGGAATCCCGTCGCAAGATGCAGGCTAAGCGCCGCCTGAAGAACCGCATCGCCCTGACCCTGTCGATGGCGACCATGGCATTCGGCCTCTTCTGGCTTATCTGGATCCTGATGTCGACCATCACGCGTGGCATCGACGGCATGAGCCTGGCGCTGTTCACCGAAATGACGCCACCGCCGAATACCGCGGGCGGCGGTCTGGCGAACGCCCTGGCGGGCAGCGGCCTGCTGATCCTGTGGGCGACCGTCTTTGGTACGCCGCTGGGTATCATGGCCGGTATCTATCTGGCGGAATATGGCCGTAAGTCGGTACTGGCGGAAATCATCCGCTTTATCAACGATATTCTGCTTTCCGCGCCGTCTATCGTCGTGGGTCTGTTTGTCTACACCATCGTGGTGGCGCAGATGCAGCATTTCTCCGGCTGGGCGGGCGTTATCGCGCTGGCGCTGCTGCAGGTGCCCATCGTGATTCGTACCACTGAAAACATGCTAAAGCTGGTGCCGGATAGCCTGCGTGAAGCAGCCTATGCGCTGGGGACGCCGAAATGGAAGATGATTTCCGCGATCACCCTTAAGGCGTCGGTATCCGGCATTATGACCGGTATCCTGCTGGCCATTGCCCGTATCGCCGGGGAGACGGCGCCGCTGCTGTTCACCGCGCTCTCCAACCAGTTCTGGAGCACCGATATGATGCAGCCGATCGCCAACCTGCCGGTGACCATTTTTAAATTTGCCATGAGTCCGTTCGCGGAATGGCAGCAACTGGCATGGGCCGGGGTATTGATTATCACCCTGTGCGTCTTGCTGCTGAATATTCTGGCGCGCGTTGTCTTCGCGAAGAAGAAACACGGTTAATTTTTGCGGCGCGGCCTAAGCGGCGCCGAATGAGGAAGAGATTGAGATGAGTATGGTAAACGCGAATCCGGGTAAAATTTCAGTTCGTGACCTGAACTTCTACTACGGCAAATTCCATGCCCTGAAGAACATCAACCTGGATATCGCTAAGAACCAGGTGACGGCGTTTATCGGCCCGTCAGGATGCGGTAAATCCACTCTGCTGCGTACGTTCAACAAGATGTTTGAGCTGTACCCGGAGCAGCGTGCGGAAGGCGAAATTCTGCTGGATGGCGACAATATTCTCACCAATACCCAGGATATCGCGCTGCTGCGCGCGAAAGTGGGGATGGTATTCCAGAAGCCGACGCCGTTTCCGATGTCCATCTACGACAACATCGCCTTCGGCGTGCGCCTGTTTGAGAAGCTGTCGCGAGCCGATATGGACGAGCGCGTGCAGTGGGCGTTGACCAAAGCCGCATTATGGAATGAAACCAAAGATAAACTGCACCAGAGCGGGTATTCTCTCTCCGGTGGTCAGCAGCAGCGTCTGTGTATCGCCCGCGGTATCGCGATTCGCCCGGAAGTGCTGTTGCTCGATGAACCTTGCTCAGCGCTGGACCCGATCTCCACCGGGCGCATCGAGGAACTTATCACCGAGCTGAAGCAGGATTACACCGTCGTTATCGTTACCCACAACATGCAGCAGGCTGCGCGTTGTTCCGACCATACGGCATTTATGTATCTTGGCGAGCTGATTGAATTCAGCAACACGGACGATCTGTTTACCAAGCCCGCTAAGAAGCAAACTGAAGATTATATTACTGGCCGCTACGGTTGATTGCCCTTCTGCTTTCAGGTGCTAACCCGATGGGCAATCAGGAGACATCATGGATAACTTAAATCTTAATAAACATATTTCCGGCCAGTTCAACGCAGAGCTGGAGTACATTCGCACCCAGGTGATGACCATGGGTGGGCTGGTGGAGCAGCAGCTTTCTGATGCGATCACCGCGATGCACAATCAGGACAGCGATCTGGCGAAGCGCGTAATCGACGGCGACAAGCAGGTCAATATGATGGAAGTGGCGATCGACGAGGCCTGCGTGCGCATCATCGCTAAACGTCAGCCGACCGCCAGCGACCTGCGCCTGGTGATGGCGATCATCAAGACTATCGCCGAGCTGGAACGTATTGGCGACGTGGCGGATAAAATCTGCCGTACCGCGCTGGAGAAGTTTTCTCAGCAGCACCAGCCGCTGCTGGTGAGCCTTGAGTCGCTGGGCCGCCATACCGTACAGATGCTGCATGACGTGCTGGATGCCTTTGCGCGTATGGATCTTGATGAGGCGGTACGCATCTATCGTGAAGATAAGAAAGTCGACCAGGAATATGAAGGCATCGTGCGTCAGCTGATGACCTACATGATGGAAGACTCACGCACCATTCCGAGCGTCCTGACCGCGCTGTTCTGCGCGCGTTCCATCGAGCGTATCGGCGATCGCTGTCAGAATATTTGCGAATATATTTTCTACTTCGTCAAAGGCCAGGATTTCCGTCACGTAGGCGGCGACGAACTGGATAAACTGCTCGCGGGTAAAGATCCGAAAGAGTAAAGATCATGATGGTTGATTCTGGTAAAGGGAATAATCAGAATCAACAATGATTGTCTGCATCGCTGACATATTGCTGCGATTATCGTCACAATTAATACTCTGGCTATTTGAGTTTTAAATTTTATCGCGTAACAATCTTTCCCACTGACCGGGCGTTGCTGCTCAGAAGGTCAAATGGATTGTTACTGCGACAGCAGGCAAAACCTGATATTGCCCCAGGCGGCGATGTCAGGTTTTTTTGTTTTAGACGCTGAATGGTTTGGTGATAAGGGTTGTTACCGCAATGAGCGGGCAAAACCTGAAGAGGATTATCTGTTAATGCAGATGGTCTCCTTCAGGTTTTTTTTTGCCACTTATTCGGCAGGAAAATAAAAGCTGCAGTTACGTGGAATGGTATTAATGCAGTTTATTAAAAACATAACGCTATTTATTTGTTACGTGTTTCATTTACGCCAATGCTTATATAAGGGATTATTATGATTAGAAGAAATATGATCGCTTCGGCGATGGTTTTGCTGGCGCCGCTTTCTTATTCAACAAATCTTATTGCCGGGCAACTTACGGTTGAACAACGGCTGGAGCTTCTGGAAAAAGCGCTTCAGGACACGCAAAAAGAACTCAAGAAATATCAGGATCAGGAGAAAAAAAGGAACCAGGTCTGGGCCGCCTGGTCGCAACCGGAAAATAGCCAGAAGAGCCAGAGTGCGAAAGCGCCCACGGCGACCCAAGCGGCCGCTAAGCCGGATGCGGTACTGGTCAAAAATGAACAGCCGGCGCAGGGCGGTGAGCCAACCTATAGCGCCATGACGCTGAAAGATTTTAGCAAGTTTGTAAAAGATGAAATCGGCTTTAGCTATAACGGCTATTACCGTTCTGGCTGGGGGACCGCCTCGCACGGTTCGCCAAAATCGTGGGCCATCGGCTCGCTTGGCCGTTTGGGTAACGAGTATTCCGGCTGGTTTGATTTACAGCTTAAACAGCGCGTTTTTCAGGAGGGTGACAAACGTGTGGATGCCATCGTGATGCTCGATGGCAATGTGGGTCAGCAGTATTCTACCGGCTGGTTTGGCGACAATGCCGGCGGCGAAAACTACCTTCAGTTCTCGGATATGTACGTCAACACCAAAGGCTTTCTGCCGTTTGCCCCGGAAGCGGATTTCTGGGTCGGTAAGCACGGCGCGCCGAAAATCGAGATCCAGATGCTGGACTGGAAAACGCAAAGAACCGATGCGGCGGCTGGCGTGGGGCTTGAAAACTGGAAGGTGGGCGCCGGTAAATTTGATATCGCGCTGGTGCGCGAAGACATCGATGACTATGACCGCTCTTTGACTAATAAGCAGCAAATTAATACCAATACCCTGGATGTGCGTTACAAAGATATTCCGCTGTGGGATAAAGCCTCGCTGATGGTGAGCGGGCGCTATGTCGCCGCCAATCAAAGCTCATCAGAGAAATATAAAGAGGGGAATGAAGGTTACTACCAATGGAAAGATACCTGGATGGTGGGCACCTCATTAACGCAGAAATTTGATAACGGCGGCTTTAACGAGTTCTCATTATTACTGGCGAACAACTCCATCGCCAGCAGCTTCTCGCGCTATGCCGGTTCGAGCCCATATACCACCAATAATGGGCGTTATTATGGCGATCATACCAACGGCACCGCCGTGCGCTTAACCTCGCAGGGGGAAACCTATCTGCGTGATGATGTCATTATGGCGAATGCAATCGTCTACTCATTTGGTAATGACATCTATAGCTATGAAACCGGCGCCCATTCAGACTTTGAATCTATTCGCGCCGTGGTCCGTCCGGCATATATCTGGAATAAATATAATCAGACCGGCGTTGAATTGGGCTACTTCAAACAGCAGAACAAAGATGTGACGGGCAAGAAATATAACGAATCCGGTTATAAGACCACCTTATTCCATACCTTCAAAGTTAATACCAGTATGCTGACCTCGCGCCCGGAAATCCGTTTTTATGCGACTTATATTAAAGCCGAAGATATCGATCTGGATAAGGCTGCTAACAATACCACCGCGGTTTTTGAAGATGGCAAGAACGACCAGTTCGCGGTCGGCGCGCAGGCTGAAATTTGGTGGTAAGGCCGCAAGCGCCTGCTAATAAAAACGTAAAAAGGAATCAAAATGAAACGACATGCAATTTACTTCGCCCTGGCGCTGGCTGGCGCCACATTTACTGCGCACGCCGCACCGCTGCCGACGATGCCTGATGCCGCTATTCCTGTCAGCCAATATATTACTCAGGTGAATACGGATAACAGCGTGACTTTCCGATTATTTGCCCCCGATGCCAGGCGCGTTTCCGTCGTCACGGGGTCGACGCCGGATACCTTTGTCTCTCATGACATGACCAAAGACACCCAGGGCGTATGGACGTGGAAAAGCGATCGCCTGGCCGCCAATCTTTATGAGTACTACTTTGATGTGGACGGTTTTCGTTCCGTCGATACCGGCAGCCGCTACCAGAAACCGCAACGCCAGGTGAATACCAGCCTGATCCTGGTGCCCGGCAGCATTCTTGACGATCGGGCGGTCCCGCACGGCGATCTGCGTACCGTCACCTACCATTCGACGGCGCTTAAGTCAGAGCGTCGCGTCTACGTCTGGACGCCACCGGGCTATAACGGCAGCGGCGAGCCTTTGCCGGTGCTCTATTTCTACCACGGTTTTGGCGATAGCGGTCTGTCGGCCATCGACCAGGGACGCATCCCGCAAATGATGGATAATCTGCTGGCGGAGGGCAAAATCAAGCCGATGCTGGTGGTGGTGCCGGATACCGAAACCGATATTCCTCAAGCGATCGCGGAAAACTTCCCGCCGCAGGAGCGGCGTAAAAACTTCTATCCACTCAATGCGAAAGCCGCAGACAACGAACTGATGCACGACATCATTCCGCTGATCGATTCCCGATTTAACGTGCGTAAAGATGCCGACGGCCGGGCGCTGGCGGGGCTGTCGCAGGGCGGTTACCAGGCGCTGGTGTCCGGGATGAACCATCTTGAGAGCTTCGGGTGGCTTGCCACCTTAAGCGGGGTTACGACAACTACGGTTCCCGACGCTGGCGTGGAGGCGCAGTTGAATAACCCTGACGCCATCAATAAGCAACTGCGTAACTTTACGCTGGTGGTTGGCGAAAAAGACTCCGTCACTGGCAAAGATATTGCAGGCCTGAAAAGCGAACTGGAAAAGCAGAAGATCAAATTTGATTACCACTCTTATCCCGGCCTGAATCATGAAATGGACGTCTGGCGTCCGGCCTATGCCGAGTTTGTGCAAAAGCTCTTTAAATAACCGTCAGGGGGCATGGCGCCCCCTGTCTCAACCAGTAAAGGAAGATGAGATGAAATTGATTGTGACGGAAGATTATGAAGAGATGAGCCTGGTCGCCTGCCATCATCTTTTAGGCTATATCACGATGCCGCGACGAATGAATCTGGCGGTGACGGCGGGGAGTACGCCGAAGCGTATGTATGAGCATTTGGTGGCAGCCATCAAAGGGAAATCATTCTATGATCGGGTTCACTATTACAACTTTGATGAGATTCCTTTTCGCGGCCAGCAGCGTGAAGGGGTGACGATTTCCAACCTGCGCCAGCTGTTTTTTACCCCAGCGCAAATCAAAGAAGAGAACATTCACAAATTGACGCTGGAGAATGCGGCTCAACACGATCGCCGCCTGGAAGAGGTCGGCGGTCTTGACCTGATTGTGCTGGGGCTGGGCGCCGACGGCCATTTTTGCGGCAACCTGCCGAACACCACGCGCTTTCATGATGAGACGGTTGAAGTACCGATTCATGGGGATCTGGTTGGCATTGTTGCGAACGGTGAAATGGGGGGCGATTTCAACGTGGTGCCGGATAGCTATGTCACCATGGGGCCGAAAAGCGTGATGGCGGCAAAAAACCTGCTGTTGATTGTCAGCGGCGCGGCGAAAGCGCAAGCGCTAAAGCAGGTGGTGGAAGGCCCGGTCAGCGAACAGGTGCCGGCATCGGTGCTCAAATTGCACCCTTCGTTGGTGATTATTGCGGATAAAGCGGCAGCGGCGGAATTGCAGCACTAAAAAGCCGCTGGCCAGCGGGGCTACCGTTGTGATCAACCGTAGCCCGGCCGAGCGTAGCGACGCCGGGTCTTAACGAGTAATATCCCAGCCACGCGCTCTCCACAATGCCGGCAGCTCAGCTAAATCGGTGAAGGTCGTTACCTTTGGATGATCGATCGGTTGGTTGTGCGGGTCGGCGCAGAAGTAAAAGACTTCCATACCTGCGGCGATCCCCGATTGGGCTCCTGCGCTGGAATCATCAACCAGAATACAGTTTTTGACTTGTACCTGCATGGCCTCTGCCGCATGGAACATCAGCGCCGGGTCGGGTTTCCAGCGCTGAATGTCGTAACCGCTGTACAGCCGGTCGGGGAAGTGGTGCAGCATCTGCGTTCTACCGAGCGAATGCTGCATTTTACTGACCGGGCCATTCGACACCACGCACATCGGGATCTTTACCGCGTCCAGCAGCGCAGCGGCGCCGGGGATGACCTCCAGCTCGCTATCGAACAGACGGGCGACTTCGGCGCGATACACCGGCTCCAGGGTCTCTTTCTGCAGGTTAACGCCATATTCAGCGTTGATGGTGTCGATAATCTCGTACAGCTTAACGCCCTTGAAGCGCTTAAAAATTTCGGCTAAATCCAGCGTAATACCGAATTCCTGAAACATGTGAACATAGGCGCGTGAGCAAATCACCTCGCTGTCGACCAGCGTGCCGTCACAATCGAAAAATACTGCTTGTGGTTGGGTCATACTCTTTCCAGTTTAACAAGTTTAACGTTTTCGTAATGCTCAATGCCGCGACGCAATCGTTGCCGTATAAGCAAAATAAATGAAAAAAATTACCATACAACCGCGCCTGGTGCCGTAATTTGGTATAGGATAGCCTCGAATTTTCCCTCCTTTTACGTTCGGAAACCGATAATGAGTCAACAACAAACCAGCCAGTCTTCTGGCCAGGGTCTGCTGGAGCGCGTATTTAAACTGCGCGAGCACGGCACCACGGTGCGCACTGAAGCGATCGCCGGTTTCACCACGTTCCTGACGATGGTCTACATCGTCTTCGTGAACCCACAAATTCTTGGCGTGGCGGGTATGGATACCAGCGCTGTCTTTGTGACCACCTGTCTGATCGCGGCCTTCGGCAGCATCCTGATGGGTCTGTTCGCGAATCTGCCGGTGGCGCTGGCGCCAGCGATGGGTCTGAATGCCTTCTTTGCCTTCGTGGTGGTTCAGGCGATGGGCCTGCCGTGGCAGGTGGGGATGGGCGCGATTTTCTGGGGCGCCGTTGGCCTGCTGCTGCTGACCCTCTTCCGCGTACGCTACTGGATGATTGCCAATATCCCGGTGAGCCTGCGCGTGGGCATTACCAGCGGTATCGGGTTGTTTATCGGCATGATGGGCCTGAAGAACGCTGGCGTTATCGTGGCGAACCAGGACACGCTGGTCAGCATCGGTAACCTGACCTCCCACAGCGTGCTGCTGGGCGTGCTCGGATTCTTTATTATCGCTATCCTGGCGTCGCGTAATATTCATGCTGCCGTGCTGGTCTCCATCGTGGTCACCACCCTGTTGGGCTGGATGCTCGGCGATGTGCACTATACCGGCATCGTCTCCGCGCCGCCGAGCGTAACCTCGGTTGTGGGGCAGGTCGATCTGGCCGGTTCGTTGAACCTTGGCCTGGCGGGCGTGATCTTCTCGTTCATGCTGGTTAACCTGTTCGACTCCTCCGGCACCCTGATTGGCGTTACCGATAAAGCCGGGCTGGCGGATGCGCAGGGTAAATTCCCGCGCATGAAGCAGGCGCTGTTCGTCGATAGCGTGTCGTCCGTCGCCGGCTCCTTTATTGGCACCTCTTCGGTTACGGCCTATATCGAATCCTCCTCCGGCGTTTCCGTTGGCGGGCGTACCGGCCTGACCGCCGTTGTCGTGGGTATTCTGTTCCTGCTGGTCATCTTCCTGTCGCCGCTGGCGGGGATGGTTCCGGCCTATGCCGCCGCCGGGGCGCTGATTTACGTTGGCGTGCTGATGACCTCAAGCCTGGCGCGCGTGAAGTGGGATGACCTGACGGAAGCGGTACCGGCGTTTATCACCGCGGTGATGATGCCGTTCAGCTTCTCGATCACCGAAGGTATCGCCCTGGGCTTTATTTCCTACTGCGTGATGAAGATTGGCACTGGCCGTCTGCGTGAACTCAGCCCGTGCGTGATTATCGTTTCGCTGCTGTTCGTGCTGAAAATTGTCTTTATCGATGCGCATTGATCCGCACGCATGATGAAATGGCCCGGCATCGCTGCCGGGCTTTTTTTATGCTTTTACCCGCTGAATATAATCGCCAAAGGCGGTCAGCTGGCCGCGCAGATGGTCCAGCGTGCTCTGATCGACCACTTCACCCGCCTGCGGATCGACTTTGTTCTGAATCACGCCGCCCATAAATTCCGGCTTGTTCATGACCATCGCATCGAGGAAGACCAGAATCTGGCGCAGATGATACTGGCAGCGAGCCCCGCCGATAGCGCCCATTGAGCTGGTCTGGATCAGCACCGGCTTACCGGCCAGCGGCTGCTCCGGTAGACGTGAGAGCCAGTCGATGGCGTTCTTCAGGCCGCCGGGTACCGAGTAGTTATATTCCGGGGTAACGATCACCACGCCGTCCGCTTCGCGGATTTGTTTCGCGATCTCCTGCACGCTCTGCGGGAACCCCTCTTCCTGTTGGATATCGGCATCGTACAGCGGGATATCGCCGATCGACGGCAGCGCGGAGATTTCCATGCCCGCAGGCGCAATGCCTGGCAGCGTACGCGCAACCATGGCATTAAAAGAACCTTTGCGCAGACTTCCGAGTAACGTAACAACTTTCAACGTATCAGACATGAGTGCTCCTTTGCATCATGATGGCCGGCTAAACCGGTCAGTTGAGGGAGAATACTTTTTCTACCGGTAAGCTGGTAAAGCGCATCAGGCGCGCGTCAGTCTCTTTGGCGCGCGTTTGCGCATCAGGCAGGCAGCGCCAGCCCTCTTTACTATCGAATTCCCAGACCTTCAGCGGCCCGATATTCGGGGTGACGGCAATTGACCACACCAGCAGCGTTTCGGCATCACAGATGGCTTCAATCGATTGGGTGCCAGCGGTACGCAGGCGACCAGACCCCGGCAGCAGTTGTACTCGTACCGGGGCTTCACCGGTGAGCTTCAGCACGCTGCGGCGCAGCGCGACCAGTTGGGCGCGGGCTTCATCCGGATCGTGCTGGATGTTAATCCATAAATTCTCATTGCTATTGAAGACATAGCGATCGGCGGCATGTAGCGGATGGACGCCACGCGAGGCGTGCTGCAGTTCCATATCGAGACCGCAGTCACCTTCGGTCGTTAGCGCTACGCCGACGATATTCCCGGCATAAGAGATGGAAAAGCGGGGAAGGTGGGGATCGCGAAATACGGGCCGTCCATTGGGTTCGCTGATGATTTCCGGCAGCTCGCCGATACCATAAAGCATGAAAAGCAGTTCAGCGAGCAGCGAACGCGAGGCGCGATAGCGGCTCTGTCGGTATTCGGGTAGGTTACGTGCGGATTGATGACATGCCGCCGACAAACGCGTCGATAGCGGCTCCCTGGTGTTGAGTATCCCTCTTGCAAAATGCGTTGCCATTCGTCGCTCCGTGATTAATGGTCAGAGATAAAAATTGTGAATGATATTATCGCTCACAATGAGCAGGTTTTAATGCGGAAATTCTTCCTTGAGAAGGGATAATGTCTGACTTTTACAATTTCTTGCGCAACAACGTGAGGATGATGGGCAAATTCCCTACAGCGTATTGGAATAGAGCTGTTTAAGGGTCTCTCTGAGCCATACGATCTTTGGATTATAGCTATTACGCTTATGCCACAGCAGGGTGAACGGCACGCGCATTTTTTCCAGTAGCTGCGGCTCCAGCGGCAGCGGGCGCGATACCAGCGGCAGATGGTGTTGCTGATTATAGTGCTGACAATAGCGCGGCGCGGTGGCTATCATGGTGTGATTCGGCTGCGCCGCCATAAACAATGACTGTTCAAAGCCGGGTAAGGTTAGCGCGACGGTGCGCTTGTAGCCCAGATCATGTAACACATCATCCAGCGCCCAGGTATCGCTCTGTTCCCAGCAGATGTTGATGTGCGGATAGCGCAGGAATGTTTCCAGATTCCACTCTTCATTAAGCGCCGGATGATCGGCGCGCAGCCACACCTGCGGCAGGTCGCTAAACAGGATATCAAAATCGATATACCACGGCAGCAGGCTCAGCTGTTCGCGCGAACGGGGATGGGTTTCCCGGCCGCAAAAACCGATATCGACCTCGCCGCGAATGATCGCATCCAGCGAGTCGTAATCCCAGTTGCGTAAGCGGATCAGCGCCTGTGGATAACGTTGATAAATTTGCTGGGAGAGGGTGTTGAACAGGATCATCAGCAGCGGCGATTCTGCCGCCAGCTCAAACTTCAGGCCGCTTGGCATGGTGTGATGCGGTTTATCGAGGATCTGATTGCCCATCTGCATCCAGTCGGCGAGATCCTGCTCCATGCTGCTCATTAACGGCGTTGGCGCCAGCCCTAGTGGGGTTTTAACAAATAGCGGATCGTCAAACCAGGCGCGTAGCTTGGCCAATGATTTACTCACCGCCGACGGCGAAACGTTCATCCGTTTCGCCGTGCGGGTGACGCTGCGCTCCTGGGTCAGAAGCTGCAGGCACAGCAGGAGATTAAGATCGAGACTCGACAGGGATTTCTTCATTATCTTGCGTCGCGCGCGCCGGCGAGACGACCAGTATCAGAACAATACTGACTATGCTACAGGCAATGAGTATCCCGATCAGCATATTCATGGCGCTCAGCCCGATGATAGCCGCCAGCCAAATCCACAGCGAAGAACCACAGACCTGAGCGATACCGAGAGCGGAACTGGCGACGCCCGCGCGCAGCGTGAAAGGCCCTAGCGCCTGGCTCATCGCGACGCCAAAGCCGACCGAGAAACCCGCGCAGATCATGCCTAATCCCAGCATGGTGAGGGGCTGGCTGACGGCGAGGCTCAATACCACGCCAGCGACAAGGAACAACGTCTGCGAGGTCAGCATCAGGGTGCGTGGTTTAAACAGCGTCAGGGCGAACGGCGTGGAGAACGACACGGCCATGCTGACCATCGCCATCATCGCCATCGCTATTGAATAAGTTCCGCGGTCGAAACCCATCTCTTCCATCATCAGCACCGGAGAGACGTTCACGTAGGTCAGAATTGCGGTGACGCTAAGAGTCGTAATGACTATGCGGCTGAGGAAAAACCGGTTTAGCAGCGATTCAGCAGTGGCATTATGCTGTGCGCCTGCCTGCGGATGCGTTGTCGGGCGCGTCTCGCGCAGCATAACCACCGACAATAACCCTACCATCACCCCCATGCCTGTCATGGTGTAGAACAGGCTCTGCCACGGATATTTCAACATGATCAGATGGCCAAGTACCGGCGCGAGAACGGGAATGATGCAGGTAATGCCATTAAGCAGCGACAGTACCTTGGCGCGGCGGCGCTCGTCCAGCGTATCGCGCAGAACGGCAAAAGCGACGACGTAGCAGCTTCCCGCGCCGATCCCCTGGATAAAGCGGCCGATCAGGAAATGCGTGCTGTTATGCGCCTGCGAGCACAGTAGCGAGGCCAGTATGAAGGTGATGGCGCCAAAAATCGCGACCGGTTTACGCCCGGATTTATCCGCCGCGCGCCCGGCAAAAAGCATCGCGGTAGCCATACCGGCTAAATAGACCGAGAAGGCGATATGCAGCTGCGCCTCGCTGGCGCCAAGATCCTGAGCGATGCGCGGTAGGCCGACCAGATACATATCAATGCCGGATGGATAGAGCAGTACCAAAGCGAAACTGCAGATAAGAAAGCGTGCCATAGGACCCTCGCAATAAGAATGGCGTACAGCATAGTGGCTAGGGCCAGGGAGTACGAGTTGCCATTTGGACAACACTCTTTTCCTGAAAGGAAAAACAGGTGATTGCTTCACAGAGTTGATGTGATTAGGGACATTAAATAAAAAACCCGCCATAACAGAATGTTATGGCGGGTTAGTAGATGCTTACCAGTAACGCTTACTTACCGATGCAGAAACTGGAGAAGATGCGGCCCAGCAGGTCGTCAGAGGTAAATTCGCCTGTGATTTCGCTTAATGCCTGTTGCGACAGACGCAGCTCTTCCGCCAGCAGTTCCCCGGCCCAGGCGCCCAGCAGTTGGGCTTTGCCCTGCTGCAGATGGTTCGCTGCCGTTTCCAGCGCCTGCAGGTGGCGACGACGGGCGAGGAAGCCGCCTTCCATGTTGGTATCGAAGCCCATGCTCTGCTTAAGGTGGTTGCGCAGCACCTCGACCCCTTCACCGGTACGCGCCGACAGGCGGATTAGTGAGTGGCCATTTACTTCGCTGAGCCCCAGCGCTTCGCCGGTGACGTCGGCTTTATTACGCACCACGGTAATCGGCAGTTTAGCGGGCAGGCGCTCGATAAAGTCCGGCCAGATCTCCGCCGGGTCAACGGCGCTGGTGGTGGTGCCGTCGACCATAAACAGCACCCGATCCGCCTGTTCAATTTCCTGCCAGGCGCGTTCAATACCGATGCGCTCCACTTCATCGCTGGCGTCACGCAGGCCTGCGGTATCGATGATATGCAGCGGCATACCGTCGATATGAATATGCTCGCGCAGCACGTCGCGGGTGGTGCCGGCGATATCGGTGACGATCGCCGCTTCACGGCCGGCCAGGGCGTTTAGCAGGCTGGATTTACCGGCGTTAGGCCGTCCAGCGATCACCACTTTCATCCCTTCGCGCAACAGGCTGCCCTGACGGGCTTCGGCGCGTACGGCATCGAGATCGGCGATCACGTCGTTCAGTTGGGCTTCAATTTTACCGTCGGAGAGGAAATCAATTTCTTCATCCGGGAAATCAATCGCCGCTTCCACGTAGATGCGCAGGTGAGTGAGCGCTTCCACAAGATGGTTCACACGCGCGGAGAAGGCCCCTTGCAAGGAGTTCAACGCCGAACGGGCCGCCTGCTCTGAGCTGGCGTCGATAAGGTCGGCGATGGCCTCTGCCTGCGCCAGGTCGAGCTTGTCGTTGAGGAACGCGCGCTCGGAAAACTCGCCCGGATTGGCGATGCGAACGCCGGGCAACGTCAGAATACGTTTGAGCAGCAGATCCAGAATGACCGGGCCGCCGTGGCCCTGCAGTTCTAGGACATCTTCGCCGGTAAAGGAATTGGGTCCCGGGAACCACAGCGCAATCCCCTGATCCAGCGGCGTACCGTCGGCGTCTTTGAACGGCAGATAGTCGGCATAGCGCGGCTTCGGCAGCTTGCCGAGTACCGCCTGCGCGACGTCGCGCGCCTTAAGGCCGGAGATACGCAGGATGCCCACACCCCCGCGTCCCGGTGGGGTTGCCTGGGCGACGATAGTGTCGTTATGGCTCATGATATGTCTCTTCAAATCGCAATAAAAAAAGGCGGTCATTCGACCGCCTTTTGATTGTAGGCCTGATAAGCGTTAGCGCCATCAGGCAACCCGGCGCGCATTGCCGGATGGCGGCTTCGCCTTATCCGGCCTACACCGAATCAGGATTTTTTCTTCTCGCGGCTATGTAGGCCACGCTTCTCCAGACCACGGTAAATCAGCTGCTGCTGAATAATGGTTACCAGGTTGCTGACGATGTAGTACACCACCAGACCAGACGGGAACCACAGGAAGAACACCGTGAAGATGACCGGCATAAAGGTCATGATCTTCTGCTGCATCGGGTCGGTCACGGTGGTCGGCGACATCTTCTGGATGAAGAACATGGTCGCGCCCATGATGATCGGCAGGATGTAGTACGGGTCTTGCGCGGACAGGTCGTGGATCCACAGGATAAACGGCGCATGACGCAGTTCAACCGAGGCGCTCAGCATGTAGTACAGCGCAAGGAAGATAGGCATCTGAATAATCAGCGGGAAGCAGCCACCCAGCGGGTTAACTTTTTCTGCTTTATACAGCGCCATCATTTCCTGGCTTTGACGTTGTTTATCGTCGCCCAGACGCTCGCGCATTGCCTGAATCTTCGGCTGCAGCATACGCATCTTCGCCATGGAGGTGTACTGCGCTTTAGTCAGCGGGTACATGATGCCACGAACGATAAAGGTGATGACGATAATCGAGAAGCCCCAGTTGCCGAGGAAGCCGTGGATGAATTTCAGCAGCTTAAACAGCGGTTGGGAGATGAACCACAGCCAGCCGTAGTCGACGGTCAGATCCAGGTGCGGCGCGACGGCAGCCATTTTATCCTGCAGAGCCGGGCCGACCCACAGCACGCTTTCCAGCTTGTCGGTTTGACCAGGCTGCACCAGTACCGGCTGTGATTTATAGCCGATAGCGACAACGCCATTACCGAGGTTAGCGGTATAGAAGTTGTTGGTGCCGCTGTTATGCGGAACCCACGCGGTGGTGAAGTACTGCTGCAACATCGCCACCCAACCGTCTTTGGTGCTGACGTTCAGGTTTTCGTTGTCGACGATAGTATCGAATTTATATTTTTCGTATTTCGAATCAGCAGTGGAGTACGCCGCGCCACGGAAGGTGTGCATGGTAGACAGACCGCCGGTTTGCGTATCGCGGCTTGATGGCAGCGCTGCCGTTTGCTTCAGCTGACCGAAGGAGGAGATCTCCAGCGGTTTTTCGCCGACGTTTTTCACGTTGTAGCCAACGTTCACCGCATAATCACCGCGTTTCAGGGTGAAAGTTTTGGTGAAGACGTTGCCCGCTTTGTCGGTGTAAGTCAGCGGAATAACGATTTCGTTCTGGCCGTCAGCCAGTACATACGCATCTTTATCAGCGTTATACAGCGGACGCGGGCCGTTAGCCGGGTTATCCGGGCCGTCACGACCGGTTAAGCCGCTCTGTGCCTGATAGATAAACTGTGGCGTGGTTTCCAGTAACTGGAACGGTTCAGTAGATTTCAGCGCTTTCGGGTAAGCCGGAAGCAGCGCTTGCTCAACATCACCACCGCTGGTGTTGATGGTCAGATCAAGCACATCAGTTTTAACCGTAATCAGTTTCCCCTGGCCACTGGCCGGTACGCCCTGGTCTGCGGCGCTACCCGCTGCTGTGGTCGTAGTCTGCGTGGTCTGCTGCTGGGTTTGCGGATTTTTGTCCTGCTCCCAGGCTTGCCAGATCATGAAAGACACGAACAACAAAGCGATGATAAGAAGATTGCGTTGCGAATCCATCGTTAGTGTTCTCTGGTATCAAATGGTCCAGGCGGGACGGGGTCGTCACCACCAGGGTGTAAAGGGTGGCATTTTAATACGCGTTTCACCGTCAACCAACTGCCTTTTATCACTCCAAACCTGCGCAATGCCTCAATTCCGTATTGAGAACAGGTTGGCGTGAAACGACAGTGCGGCCCGAGTAGCGGACTAATCAGGCGCTGATAGACCCTGATAAGGCCTATCAGGACCCGCGAGCCAGGCGACAATGGCGGCGCCATAATTTTTCCAACGCTTCCGAGAGAGCACGGTTATCGAGGTCGGCAACCCCTTTCTTTGCCACCACCACGAAATCCATTGGCGGGAGTTCATGTTGACGTAAACGGAAGCTTTCACGCGTCAGACGTTTAATCCGATTGCGTTCATGCGCGCGCTTAACGTTTTTCTTGGCGACGGTAAGACCGATGCGGGGATGCCCCAGCGAATTCAGGCGGCCGAGGATGGTGATTTGCGGCGTGCCAGCCCGTTGTGGCTGCTGGAAGACGAAAGTGAAATGACTGGGAGTTAACAAACGTAACTCCCTGGGAAATGCTAGCTTAACCACGCAGGGTTAGCTTTATTACTTGGAAACGGTCAGACGAGCGCGGCCTTTAGCACGACGACGTGCCAGAACCTGACGACCATTTTTATTAGCCATACGAGCACGGAAGCCGTGAGAACGGTTGCGCTTCAGTACAGACGGTTGAAAAGTGCGTTTCATGGCGATTTCTACCTAAACTTGAATAAATTCACTGACTTTTGCGTAGACCCGAACGAACTTCGAACGACTTACGCCTCAGCGTGGGTGATTAAAGAGGCCGGATTGTAATAATTGTACACTCCGGAGTCAATTCTCTTTCCTTATTTCTCGCACCTTGCCGCACAAAAAATAAGCTGAGACGAGTTGCGAAAACGGGCGTTACGCGCCGGGTGGGGGATTATACGGCCTGGCGGGTAAAGCGCAAGGATCGTAAAGGATCTTTGTTAGATCGATTCTGTTCAAAACCGGCATAGCTCATTAATTTTTCCAATATGCGGGCGAAATCGTGCCGCACTCTCGCCAGGATCGATTACACTTACCCGGTTTCGATCCTCCTGTGGATAAATCGGGAAGAATCTGTTGAGAAACACAAGATCTCTTTCTCAGTTTAGGCTATGATCCCCGGTCCCGATCGCGATCCACGGATCCGTCCCGGGTAAAACCGCAAATAGCGGTTCGCACGTCACCCCTTTTGCGCAGGGGCTTTTTCGGCTTATGCAGGGTCTTGCGACGTGTGCCAACAATCACGATTGTTTCAGTTTTTCTTTTATATCGATTTTATGTTCGAGTGGAGTCCGCCGTGTCACTTTCGCTTTGGCAGCAGTGTCTTGCCCGATTGCAGGATGAGTTACCAGCCACAGAATTCAGCATGTGGATCCGCCCATTGCAGGCGGAACTGAGCGATAACACGCTGGCACTGTATGCGCCAAACCGTTTTGTGCTCGATTGGGTAAGGGACAAATACCTTAATAATATCAATGGGCTCCTCAATGACTTTTGTGGTGCGGACGCCCCACAGCTGCGCTTTGAAGTGGGCGCGAAGCCTGCGGCGCCGTCCCACCAGGGTACGGCCAACGTCGCCACGGCGATCCCGGCCGCTCAGGTGCAAACCGCGCGCGTCGCGCCGGCTGTCGCCCGTCAGGGCTGGGATAACGTTCCGGCGCCGGCAGAGCCCACCTACCGTTCCAACGTCAACGTCAAGCATACGTTTGATAACTTCGTCGAAGGTAAATCTAACCAGCTGGCACGCGCGGCGGCGCGTCAGGTGGCCGATAACCCTGGCGGCGCGTATAACCCGCTGTTCCTGTATGGCGGCACCGGTCTGGGTAAAACCCACCTGTTGCACGCCGTCGGCAACGGCATTGTGGCGCGTAAGCCAAATGCTAAAGTGGTCTATATGCACTCCGAGCGTTTCGTGCAGGACATGGTAAAAGCCCTGCAGAACAACGCCATCGAAGAATTTAAACGCTATTACCGCTCCGTTGACGCCCTGCTGATCGATGATATTCAGTTCTTCGCCAATAAAGAGCGTTCGCAGGAAGAGTTCTTCCACACCTTTAATGCCCTGCTGGAAGGTAATCAGCAGATCATCCTCACTTCGGATCGTTATCCAAAAGAGATCAACGGCGTTGAGGATCGTCTGAAATCGCGCTTTGGCTGGGGCCTGACGGTGGCGATCGAGCCGCCTGAGCTGGAAACCCGCGTTGCGATCCTGATGAAAAAAGCCGATGAGAACGACATCCGCCTGCCGGGCGAAGTCGCATTCTTTATCGCCAAGCGTCTGCGTTCGAATGTGCGTGAGCTGGAAGGGGCGCTGAACCGCGTCATTGCTAACGCCAACTTTACCGGCCGGGCTATCACCATTGATTTCGTGCGCGAAGCGCTGCGCGATTTACTGGCGCTGCAGGAAAAATTAGTCACCATCGACAATATTCAAAAGACGGTGGCGGAGTATTACAAGATTAAGGTAGCGGACCTGCTGTCCAAACGCCGCTCCCGTTCGGTGGCGCGCCCACGCCAGATGGCGATGGCGCTGGCCAAAGAGCTGACCAACCACAGCCTGCCGGAAATCGGCGATGCGTTTGGCGGCCGCGACCATACCACCGTGCTGCACGCCTGCCGTAAGATTGAGCAGTTGCGTGAAGAAAGCCACGACATTAAAGAAGATTTTTCCAATTTAATCAGAACATTATCCTCGTGACGCTATGAAATTTACCGTAGAACGTGAACATTTATTAAAACCGCTGCAACAGGTGAGCGGTCCGTTAGGTGGTCGTCCGACGCTGCCGATTCTCGGTAACCTGCTGCTTCAGGTCGCGGACGGCACGCTGTCGCTAACCGGTACCGATCTGGAAATGGAAATGGTCGCGCGCGTGTCGCTGATTCAGCCGCACGAAGCGGGCGCCACCACCGTTCCGGCGCGTAAATTCTTTGATATCTGCCGCGGCCTGCCAGAAGGCGCGGAGATCGCCGTGCAGCTTGAGGGCGACCGTATGCTGGTGCGCTCAGGCCGCAGCCGCTTCTCGCTGTCGACCCTGCCTGCCGCCGATTTCCCGAATCTCGACGACTGGCAGAGCGAAGTGGAATTTACCCTGCCGCAGGCGACGATGAAGCGCCTGATTGAAGCCACCCAGTTTTCGATGGCGCACCAGGACGTTCGTTACTACTTAAACGGCATGCTGTTTGAAACCGAAGGTAGCGAACTGCGCACTGTCGCCACCGACGGCCACCGTCTGGCGGTTTGTTCAATGCCGCTGGAAGAGTCGCTGCCGAATCATTCGGTGATCGTGCCGCGTAAAGGGGTGATTGAGCTGATGCGTATGCTTGACGGCGGCGATACGCCGCTGCGCGTGCAGATCGGCAGCAACAATATCCGCGCTCACGTCGGCGATTTTATCTTCACCTCGAAGCTGGTTGATGGCCGTTTCCCGGACTATCGCCGCGTATTGCCGAAAAACCCGGATAAACACCTTGATGCCGGCTGCGACATTCTCAAGCAGGCTTTCGCCCGCGCGGCAATCCTCTCGAACGAGAAATTCCGCGGCGTGCGGCTGTACGTCAGCGAGAACCAGCTGAAAATCACCGCTAACAACCCGGAACAGGAAGAGGCGGAAGAGATCCTTGACGTGACCTACGCCGGAACGGAGATGGAGATTGGCTTCAACGTTAGCTATGTGCTGGATGTGCTCAATGCGCTGAAATGCGAGAATGTGCGCATTCTGCTGACGGATTCCGTATCGAGCGTGCAGATTGAGGATGCGGCTTCACAATCCGCCGCCTATGTTGTTATGCCTATGAGATTGTAGAATCTGCAAAGGGGCTGGTTTACTTGCCATTTCGCCTTCCGGCAGTGCTCGACAAAACGCTATGCGTTTTGGACGTCTGTAAGACGGTCCGAAGGACGAGCGGAGCGAGCAAATGCTCGCGTACTTCGTGTACGCTCCGCTTTCTGCGCGCTGGCGGTAGACGAACTGGCTGCGACACCCACGCCCCTTGAATGATGACGAGTTGATATGTCGCTATCCCGACTCCTGATCAAAGATTTCCGCAATATTGAAAATGCGGATCTCGCTTTATCCCCCAGCTTTAACTTCCTGGTTGGCGCAAACGGCAGCGGCAAAACCAGCGTACTGGAAGCTATCTATACGCTCGGCCATGGTCGGGCGTTTCGTAGTTTGCAAATTGGCCGGGTGATTCGCCACGAGCAGGATTCGTTTGTCCTGCACGGGCGTTTACAGGGCGAAGAGCGCGAAACCGCCATTGGCCTGACCAAAGACAAGCAGGGCGACAGCAAGGTGCGTATCGACGGCACCGATGGCCACAAGGTGGCGGAACTGGCGCACCTGATGCCGATGCAGCTGATCACGCCGGAGGGGTTTACTTTACTCAACGGCGGCCCCAAATACAGAAGAGCGTTCATTGATTGGGGATGCTTTCATAACGAAGCCGGATTCTTCACCGCCTGGAGCAACCTGAAGCGCCTGCTGAAACAGCGCAACGCCGCGCTGCGCCAGGTGAGCCGATATGCGCAACTGCGGCCGTGGGACCTGGAATTAATCCCGTTGGCGGAACAAATCAGCCGCTGGCGTGCCGAATACAGCGCCGCTATTGTCGAAGACATGGCGGATACCTGTCAGCAATTTTTACCGGAATTCACCCTCACCTTCTCTTTCCAGCGCGGCTGGGAAAAAGAAACGGACTACGCCGAGGTGCTGGAGCGGAATTTCGAACGCGACAGAATGTTAACCTACACCGCCCACGGTCCGCATAAAGCGGATTTTCGCATTCGCGCCGATGGGGCGCCGGTGGAAGATACCTTGTCGCGCGGGCAGCTTAAGCTGCTGATGTGCGCCCTACGACTGGCGCAGGGCGAGTTCCTGACCCGCGAAAGCGGGCGGCGCTGCCTGTACCTGATAGATGATTTTGCCTCGGAGCTTGACGATGCCCGGCGCGGGCTGCTTGCCAGCCGCTTAAAAGCCACGCAATCGCAGGTTTTCGTCAGCGCAATCAGCGCTGAACACGTAATGGACATGTCGGACAAAAATTCGAAGATGTTCACCGTGGAAAAGGGTAAAATAACGGATTAACCCAAGATTAAATGAGCGAGAAACGTTGATGTCGAATTCTTATGACTCCTCCAGTATCAAAGTCCTGAAAGGGCTGGATGCGGTGCGTAAGCGCCCGGGTATGTATATCGGCGACACGGATGACGGCACCGGTCTGCACCACATGGTATTCGAGGTTGTGGATAACGCTATCGACGAAGCGCTCGCAGGTTACTGTAAAGACATCGTTGTTACTATCCACAGCGATAACTCCGTCTCCGTACAGGATGACGGTCGCGGCATCCCAACCGGCATTCACCCGGAAGAGGGCGTCTCCGCGGCGGAAGTTATCATGACCGTCCTGCACGCCGGCGGTAAATTCGATGATAACTCCTATAAAGTGTCCGGCGGTCTGCACGGCGTAGGCGTCTCGGTGGTTAACGCCCTGTCGCAGAAGCTGGAGCTGGTTATCCAACGCGATAACAAAGTCCACAAACAAATTTATGAGCACGGCGTGCCGCAGGCGCCGCTGGCGGTAACCGGCGAAACCGAAAGCACCGGTACCATGGTGCGTTTCTGGCCAAGCCTGGAAACCTTCACCAACGTCACTGAATTCGAATACGAAATCCTGGCGAAACGTCTGCGCGAGCTGTCGTTCCTGAACTCCGGGGTCTCTATCCGCCTGCGTGATAAGCGCGACGGTAAAGAAGACCATTTCCACTACGAAGGCGGCATCAAGGCGTTTGTTGAGTATCTCAACAAGAACAAAACGCCGATCCACCCCAATATCTTCTATTTCTCCACCGAAAAAGACGGTATCGGCGTTGAAGTGGCGCTGCAGTGGAACGACGGTTTCCAGGAAAATATCTACTGCTTTACCAACAACATTCCGCAGCGCGACGGCGGTACTCACCTGGCGGGCTTCCGCGCGGCGATGACCCGTACCCTGAACGCCTACATGGATAAAGAAGGCTACAGCAAAAAAGCGAAAGTCAGCGCCACCGGCGACGATGCGCGTGAAGGCCTGATTGCCGTGGTTTCCGTGAAGGTGCCGGATCCGAAGTTCTCCTCACAGACCAAAGACAAGCTGGTCTCCTCCGAGGTGAAATCGGCGGTTGAACAGCAGATGAACGAACTGCTGAGCGAATACCTGCTGGAAAACCCGTCCGATGCGAAAATCGTGGTCGGCAAAATTATCGACGCCGCGCGTGCGCGTGAAGCCGCGCGTCGCGCCCGTGAAATGACCCGTCGTAAAGGCGCGCTTGACCTGGCAGGCCTGCCGGGCAAACTGGCGGATTGTCAGGAACGCGACCCGGCGCTGTCTGAACTGTACCTCGTGGAAGGGGACTCCGCGGGCGGCTCTGCGAAACAGGGCCGTAACCGTAAGAACCAGGCTATCCTGCCGCTGAAGGGTAAAATCCTCAACGTTGAGAAAGCCCGCTTCGATAAAATGCTCTCTTCTCAGGAAGTGGCCACGCTGATTACCGCGCTGGGCTGCGGCATCGGTCGCGATGAGTACAACCCGGATAAGCTGCGTTATCACAGCATCATCATCATGACCGATGCGGACGTCGACGGCTCGCACATTCGTACCCTGCTGTTGACCTTCTTCTATCGTCAGATGCCGGAAATCGTGGAGCGCGGTCACGTTTACATTGCTCAGCCGCCGCTGTACAAAGTGAAGAAAGGCAAGCAGGAACAGTACATTAAAGACGACGAAGCGATGGATCAGTACCAGATCTCCATCGCGCTCGACGGCGCGACCCTGCACACCAACGCCAGCGCACCGGCCTTAGCCGGCGAGTCTCTGGAAAAACTGGTGGCCGAGTACAACGCGACGCAGAAAATGATTGGCCGCATGGAGCGCCGTTTCCCGAAAGCGATGCTCAAAGAGCTTATCTATCAGCCGACGCTGGCCGAAGCCGATCTGAGCAACGAGCAGACCGTCACCCGCTGGATTAACCAGCTGATCAGCGAGCTGAACGAAAAAGAGCAGCACGGCAGCCAGTGGAAGTTTGATATTCGTGAAAACAGCGAACTGCAGCAGTTCGAGCCGATCGTGCGCGTGCGTACCCACGGCGTCGATACCGACTACCCGTTGGATAACGAGTTCATCACCGGCGCGGAATACCGCCGCATCTGCACCCTCGGCGAGAAGCTGCGCGGGCTTATCGAAGACGACGCGTTTATCGAACGCGGCGAGCGCCGCCAGCCGGTAGCCAGCTTCGAACAGGCGCTCGACTGGCTGGTTAAAGAGTCGCGTCGCGGCCTCTCTATCCAGCGTTATAAAGGTCTGGGCGAGATGAACCCGGATCAGCTGTGGGAAACCACCATGGATCCAGACAGCCGCCGCATGCTTCGCGTCACCGTGAAGGATGCGATTGCCGCCGACCAGCTGTTCACCACCCTGATGGGCGATGCCGTTGAACCGCGTCGCGCCTTTATCGAAGAGAACGCCCTGAAAGCGGCGAACATCGATATCTAAGCCTGTATTTCCCCGGTGACATGATGTCTACCGGGGCTACGGTTTTGCTAAACCCGGTACGCGTTGCGCTGCCGGGTTTTTCTTTTGCGGCAAAAGGGGAATCCGCCTGCGCAATCCATCCTCGTTTTCTCCCGCTGCGAGAGCTGTTTTTTGAGCGGAATCGCGTTAGCATGAGTGAAGACTCATCTTACCCGGGGATCCCATGGCTATTAAACTGATTGCAATTGATATGGACGGCACGCTGTTGCTGCCGGACCATACCATTTCTCCGGCGGTGAAAACCGCCATCGCGGCAGCACGCGCCCGCGGCGTTAACGTGGTGCTGACGACCGGCCGCCCGTACGCTGGTGTCCATAGCTACCTGAAAGAGTTGCACATGGAACAGCCGGGCGACTACTGCATCACCTATAACGGCGCGCTGGTTCAGAAAGCCAGTGACGGCAGCACCGTGGCGCAAACGGCGTTAAGCTACGATGATTATCGCTTCCTTGAGCAACTCTCTCGCGAAGTTGGCTCGCACTTCCACGCGCTCGATCGTAATACGCTCTATACCGCGAACCGCGATATCAGCTACTACACGGTGCATGAATCCTACGTGGCGACCATTCCGCTGGTATTCTGCGAAGCAGAAAAGATGGACCGTAATATTCAGCTGCTGAAAGTGATGATGATCGATGAGCCTGCCGTTCTCGATCGGGCTATCGCCCGTATTCCGGCGGAAGTGAAAGAGAAGTATACCGTGCTGAAAAGTGCGCCGTACTTCCTCGAAATCCTCGATAAACGCGTCAATAAAGGCACCGGCGTGAAGTCGCTGGCCGATACGCTGGGCATCAAGCCGGAAGAAATTATGGCGATTGGCGATCAGGAAAATGATATCGCGATGATTGAATTTGCCGGCGTCGGCGTGGCGATGGATAACGCTATCCCGACCGCTAAAGAAGCGGCGAATTTCGTCACCAAATCGAACCTTGAAGATGGCGTTGCCTTCGCCATTGAAAAATACGTTTTAGCCTAAGCGCATTTCGGGCCCGGAATTCTCCGGGCCTGTCTTCTCTTTTTTCATGAATAGATGTTAATCCGCATTTAAATCCCTTAATCAGTATCCGGGATTCTATAAGCTACCCGCCCCCTTTTAACAATACGTTAATAACTAACATCATATTTCCTATGAATAAAAATCACTTTTTGATGTTGGTTGCGCTGCCTTTCTCCTCTCTTCAGGTCTGCGCGGCCGCAGAACCAACAACCCAACTTGAACCCGTATACGCCTGGCACGATAGCGAACCGGCGGATCTGCCCGCGCCTGACAATAGTCAGGCCGCGGCGCCGGAATCGACATCGGTATTGCCCTTTTTAGGTGATGAAGCCAGAAAACACGGCTACGTCCTGCCGCTGCCGTTTGGCGTCGGCGTTAACTATATGGATATGCGGCAAAATATTAATGTCGATAGCATTAATTTTACCGGCTTATCGTTAGGTAATTTTTCACTGGATAACGCCTTCCAGATTGGCGTCGGTAATACGCGGGAAAGCAGTAAAACCGAGACCCTTAAGCTGGATGCCTGGCTGCTGCCGTTTATGAACGTCTATGGCCTGGTTGGACATACTAAAGGCCATTCTATCTCGCAAATCGCCGTCGGTCTGAAAGGGCCGAATGGTAAAGTAGTACCTATGCCAGGTATGCAGGATCTTGATTTTCGTCTTGATTTTAAAGGCACTACCTACGGCGTCGGTACCACGCTGGTGGGCGGCGTCGGCAACTGGTTCACGGTATTAGATGCCAACTATACGCAGACGCGTTTTGATATTCTCGACGGCAGCATTGATGCTTTTACCTTTTCGCCGCGTTTGGGCTATCGTTTCAATACGCCGTCGGTAGATGCGCTGCATCTGCCGAACGGGAAGCTGAATGTCTGGGTAGGCAGTATGTATCAGGATGTGCAGCAGGAATTTAAGGGCAGCCTGAACGATCTGTCGATGCCGTCGACGATGCTGCAAAACATGGTCAATCTTGCCAACAAGAACGGCAACGGTCGCTTTGATGTGAAACAGCATCTGCAGTCGCCGTGGAACGTGCTGGTGGGCGCGCAGTATGAGATGACCCGGAACTTTAATATCACTACGGAGTTTGGTTTTGCCGAACGTAACAGCTTCTTTATCGCCGGCGAGTATCGCTTTTGAGCCGACCGTTTAACCCTATCCTGCTGTTGCTAACATGCCTTGTTATTGGGCAGGCGCAGGCGCAGGCGCTCAGCCGCGAAAAAATCGACGGCTGGTTGCAGAGCCTTGGCGCCAGCGACAAGTTTGACGCCAGCAAAGGCATCGACTGGGGCGTCATGCCGGGGCCATTTTATACGCCGGAGCTGGGGCTTGGGCTGGGTACGGCGGTCGTTGGCATGTATCGCCCGGACCCAAGTGACACCATCAGCCAGAACTCCACGCTGACGCTTAGCGGCTACGTTAGCTCTACCGGCGCATTTGGCCTCAGCGTTAAAAACTATGCTTTTTTCGACAACGATTTGTGGCGGGTATTTGTTGAAGGCTCGATGGCCAACACGCCGACATACTACTGGGGACAAGGTTTTCACGCCGGCGACAAAGACAATGAGAAAGAAAAATATACCGCCCAGGTGCTGACCCTGCGCCCGATGGTCTACCGGCAGCTCATCGATAATGTTTATCTGGGAGCGGGGTGGTCGCTGGCGGCGCAAAATGCCGATGAGATGGACCATGACGATCTGCCGAAAATAGAAAACACCCCACAGGGGCCGTCGGTATTCAGCTCCGGCGCCAGTATTGATATCAACTGGGACGATCGCGATTTTGTCCCCAACCCACGCAAGGGCCAGTATGCCGATTTTCGCTATACCCACTATGCGCCGGGACTCGGCAGCGACACGCGGTTTGATGAGTTTCGCCTGCACTACAGCCGCTATCAGGCCCTGAGCGATAAAAGCGTGCTGGCCTGGGAAGCGGATGGCACCTTCACCCAGGGCGATGTGCCGTGGAGCATGATGCCGCTACTCGGCAGCGATGAACGTATGCGCGGCTATTACCAGGGGCGCTACCGCGATAAAAACGTGGTCAGCTCTCAGCTTGAATACCGTCGTCAGTTGACGTGGCGACACGGCGTTGTTGCCTGGGTCGGCGCGGGCACCATGGGGCCATCCATTGATTCACTGAATGATGGACGCTGGCTACCTTCGGCGGGCGTCGGCTACCGCTTTGAATTCAAACCTCGCGTTAATATTCGCCTCGACTACGGTATCGGTAAGGGCAGCAGCGGCTTTTACTTCCAGGTCGGCGAAGCGTTCTAACTCTTATTTACCCTCCTTTCCTGCTTTGACGGCGCCATCTGTCGTGGTCACAGGCATTTTTATTTTTATGGGTTGTTCTTTTTGTGATCTAAATTGTAGTACAACACAATCATGTTGTACTACATTGAGCTCATGACGACGACGCCTGACATCACGCTAGTAGTACAAAAGTGAGGCGAAATTCGACAGCGACGGTAAAGTAGAGCAGTACACATAGAGCATAAGGACTCTCCATGACTCTCAATAAAACCGATCGCATCGTGATCACGCTGGGCAAACAGATTGTCAGCGGTAAGTACGTACCGGGTTCGGCGCTACCGGCCGAAGCGGAACTGTGTGAAGAGTTTGAAACTTCGCGCAACATCATCCGCGAAGTGTTTCGCTCGCTAATGGCGAAGCGGCTGATCGAAATGAAGCGTTATCGCGGCGCGTTTGTCGCTCCCAGAAACCAGTGGAACTACCTCGATACTGAGGTTCTGCAGTGGGTACTGGAAAATGATTATGACCCGCGTCTTATCAGCGCGATGAGTGAAGTGCGTAATCTGGTAGAGCCCGCCATTGCACGCTGGGCGGCGGAACGCGCCACCTCAAGCGATCTAGCGGAAATCGAGTCGGCGCTCAATGACATGATCGCCAACAACCAAAACCGGGATGCCTTTAACGAGGCCGATATTCGTTACCACGAAGCGGTGCTGCAGTCAGTACATAACCCGGTTTTGCAGCAGCTTAGCGTGGCGATCAGTTCGCTGCAGCGGGCGGTATTTGAACGGACCTGGATGGGCGATGAAGGCAACATGCCGAAAACCCTCCAGGAACATAAAGCGCTATTTGACGCCATTCGGCATCAGGATAGCGACGCGGCGGAGCAGGCGGCGTTGACGATGATCGCCAGCTCGACACGAAGGCTCAAGGAAATCACATGACGGCTCGCTACATCGCAATAGATTGGGGATCGACGAATTTACGCGCCTGGCTTTATCAGGGCGAAGAATGCCTGGAAAGCAGGCAATCTGAAGCAGGCGTAACGCGCCTGAACGGTCGCTCTCCCGCTGCGGTGTTAGCGGAAATTACCCAACACTGGCGCGATGGCGCCACACCGGTGGTGATGGCAGGTATGGTTGGCAGCAACGTGGGCTGGAAAATCGCCCCCTATTTGCCGCTTCCTGCCGCTTTCTCGGACATTGGCCAGCAGTTAACTGCAGTTGGCGACAATATCTGGATAATTCCCGGTCTTTGCGTTTCCCGTGACGATAACCATAACGTCATGCGTGGGGAAGAAACGCAACTGCTGGGCGCACGCGCCTTAGCGCCTTCGTCTGTCTACGTGATGCCGGGAACCCACTGCAAGTGGGTACTGACCGATCGCCTGCAAATTCACGATTTTCGTACCGTTTTGACCGGTGAGTTGCATCATCTGTTGCTTCAGCATTCGCTGGTGGGCGCCGGCTTACCGCCACAGGAGACGTCCACCGACGCATTCGCGGCCGGTCTGCAGCGCGGTATCAACAACCCCGCCGTCCTGCCGCAGCTGTTTGAAGTTCGCGCTTCGCATGTGCTGGGCGCGCTGCCTCGCGAGCAGGTTAGCGAATTTCTTTCCGGCCTGCTGATTGGCGCTGAAGTTGCCACCCTCAGCGACACGTTCGCCGGGCAGCAGGCTATTAGCCTTGTCGCCGGGTCATCGTTAACGTCCCGCTATCAGCAGGCATTTGCCGCCATTGGCCGCGAAGTCACCGCGATTGCGGGCGATACGGCATTTCAGACAGGAATAAGGAGCATCGCTTATGCAGTGGCAAACTAACCTTCCGCTTATCGCTATCCTGCGCGGTATTACGCCAGACGAGGCGCTGGCTCACGTTGGCGCCGTTATCGACGCCGGTTTCGACGCGGTCGAAATCCCGTTGAACTCGCCGCAGTGGGAGAAGAGTATTCCGCAGGTCGTCGACGCTTACGGCGAGCAGGCGCTTATCGGTGCGGGCACCGTGCTGCAACCGGAGCAGGTCGACAGGCTGGCGGCCATGGGCTGTCGGCTGATTGTGACGCCAAACATTCAACCGGAAGTGATCCGGCGGGCGGTGGGTTACGGCATGACCGTGTGCCCAGGCTGCGCCACCGCCAGCGAAGCCTTCAGTGCCTTGGATGCTGGCGCGCAGGCGCTGAAAATTTTCCCGTCATCGGCTTTTGGCCCGGATTACATCAAAGCGTTGAAAGCCGTGCTACCGCCGGAGGTTCCGGTCTTTGCCGTCGGCGGCGTGACGCCGGAAAACCTGGCGCAGTGGATTAATGCCGGCTGTGTGGGGGCAGGGCTGGGTAGCGATCTCTATCGCGCCGGCCAGCCGGTTGAACGTACCGCGCAGCAGGCAGCCGCATTCGTAAAAGCGTATCGAGAGGCAGTGAAATGAAAATAACCAACATCACCACGTACCGTTTACCCCCACGCTGGATGTTCCTGAAAATTGAAACCGATGAAGGCATCGTCGGCTGGGGCGAACCGGTGATTGAAGGGCGCGCCCGCACGGTAGAGGCGGCCGTTCATGAATTTGGCGACTATCTGATTGGCCAGGATCCGGCGCGGATTAATGACCTGTGGCAGGTGATGTACCGCGGCGGCTTTTACCGCGGCGGCCCGATTATGATGAGCGCCATCGCCGGTATTGACCAGGCATTATGGGATATTAAAGGTAAGGTCCTGAATGCCCCGGTCTGGCAACTGATGGGCGGGCTGGTGCGCGACAAAATTAAAGCCTACAGCTGGGTGGGCGGCGACCGCCCCGCCGAAGTGATTGACGGGATTAAGAAACTGCGCGGCATTGGTTTCGACACCTTTAAATTAAACGGCTGCGAAGAGATGGGGCTCATCGATAATTCCCGCGCGGTTGATGCGGCGGTGAATACCGTGGCGCAAATCCGCGAAGCGTTTGGCAATGAAATTGAGTTTGGTCTCGATTTTCATGGCCGCGTTAGCGCGCCGATGGCTAAGGTATTAATTAAAGAGCTGGAGCCATATCGCCCATTATTTATTGAAGAACCGGTATTAGCCGAGCAGGCGGAATATTATCCACGGCTGGCGGCGCAAACGCATATTCCAATTGCCGCCGGCGAACGTATGTTCTCGCGCTTTGAATTTAAACGAGTACTGGAAGCGGGCGGGGTGGCTATTTTACAGCCCGATTTGTCGCACGCAGGCGGTATTACCGAATGCTATAAAATTGCCGGAATGGCGGAAGCCTATGACGTTGGGCTGGCGCCGCACTGCCCGCTGGGGCCGATCGCGCTGGCCGCTTGTCTGCACGTCGATTTCGTTTCACATAACGCGGTCTTCCAGGAGCAGAGCATGGGGATCCACTACAACAAAGGTGCGGAACTGCTTGATTTTGTGAAAAATAAAGAAGATTTCAATATGGAAGGCGGCTTCTTTAAACCTCTGATGAAGCCGGGGCTGGGCGTAGAAATTGATGAGGCCCGCGTGATTGAGTTGAGTAAAAATGCGCCGGACTGGCGAAATCCGTTGTGGCGGTATGAGGATGGCTCTGTCGCCGAATGGTAAATGCGCGTCATACTTCGCACTGGTGATGCGTTGGCTGCATTTTCTTACCCTGGTCACATACTATTGTATGCTCCCAGGGATGCGAAAATTTGCCGCCTTTCCCCAGCACGAATTATTTAGCGCATCGCAACATAGTTATTAATAAAAAACAAAAACACCCTCTGTAAATTACCGGGCATGGTGAGCGGCTTCGCTATGCCCAAAATCTGGAGACAGATTGCGATGGATATTTCAGTTACCGCTGTAAAAACCGGGCGTCGCCGTTATCTGACGCTCATCATGATCTTTATTACCGTGGTTATTTGTTATGTTGACCGCGCCAACCTCGCCGTCGCCTCGGCGCATATTCAGGAGGAGTTTGGTATTAGCAAAGCGGAAATGGGCTACGTATTTTCCGCCTTTGCCTGGCTGTATACCCTCTGTCAGATCCCTGGCGGTTGGTTCCTTGACCGCGTGGGATCCAGACTCACCTACTTTATCGCTATATTTGGCTGGTCGGTGGCGACGTTGCTACAAGGTTTCGCCACCGGCTTAATGTCGCTGATTGGTTTACGCGCCATTACCGGCATCTTCGAAGCGCCAGCCTTCCCGACCAATAACCGCATGGTGACCAGTTGGTTCCCGGAGCACGAACGCGCCTCCGCCGTCGGGTTTTATACCTCGGGGCAATTTGTGGGCCTGGCCTTCCTCACGCCGCTACTGATCTGGATCCAGGAGCTATTAAGCTGGCATTGGGTATTTATCGTTACCGGCGGTATCGGCATTATCTGGTCGTTAATCTGGTTTAAGGTTTATCAACCGCCGCGTCTGACTAAAAGCATCAGCAAAGCCGAACTCGACTATATCCGCGACGGCGGCGGCCTGGTGGATGGCGATGCGCCGCTGAAGAAAGAGGCGCGGCAACCGTTATCGAAAGCGGACTGGAAGCTGGTCTTTCACCGTAAGCTGGTTGGCGTTTACCTTGGGCAGTTTGCGGTTACCTCGACGCTGTGGTTCTTCCTGACCTGGTTCCCGAACTACTTAACCCAGGAAAAAGGCATTACCGCGCTGAAGGCCGGCTTTATGACCACGGTGCCCTTCCTCGCCGCGTTTTTTGGCGTCCTGCTCTCCGGCTGGTTGGCGGATAAGCTGGTGAAAAAAGGCTACTCGCTGGGCGTGGCGCGCAAAACGCCGATTATCTGCGGGCTGCTGATCTCCACCTGCATCATGGGGGCGAACTATACCAACGACCCCGTTTGGATCATGGCGTTGATGGCGCTGGCATTCTTCGGCAACGGTTTTGCATCTATCACCTGGTCGCTGGTCTCCTCCCTTGCGCCGATGCGCCTGACCGGCGGGGTCTTTAACTTTGTTGGCGGACTGGGCGGCATCACCGTCCCGCTGGTGATTGGCTATCTGGCGCAGGATTACGGCTTTGGCCCGGCGCTGGTTTATATCTCCGTGGTGGCGCTGATAGGCGCGCTGTCTTATATCCTGCTGGTCGGCGATGTGAAACGTGTAGGCTAAATTTTGGCGATACGCTACCCTGATGCGTAAGTCTCGCATCAGGGTATCGTCATGAAACAAGTCACTTTTGCTCCCCGTCATCATCAGCTTACCAATATCAATACCTGGACCCCGGACAGCCAGTGGCTGGTTTTCGACGTGCGCCCGTCGGGGGCCTCTTTCACCGGCGAGACCATTGAACGGGTGAATATCCATAGCGGCGCCGTTGAAACGCTGTATCGCGCCGCTGACGGCGCCTGCGTTGGCGTGGTCACCGTACACCCGACGCAAGATAAATACGTTTTTATTCACGGCCCGGAACACCCGGACGCCAACTGGCATTACGATTTTCATCACCGTCGCGGGGTGGTTAACTGGCAGGGTGAAACCCGCAATCTGGATGCGCTGGATATTACCGCGCCTTATACTCCCGGCGCGCTGCGCGGCGGCAGCCATGTTCATGTCTTCAGCCCTGACGGCCAGTTCGTTAGCTTCACCTATAACGACCACGTACTTCACGAATACGATCCGGCGCTGGATCTGCGCAACGTTGGCGTAGCCGCGCCCTATGGCCCGGTGAGCCCGCAGGGCGCCCATCCACGCGAATATGCCGGCAGCCACTGGTGCGTGCTGGTAAGCCGTACCACGGCGAACCCAGGACCCGGCAGCGATGAGATCAATCGCGCTTATGAAGAGGGGTGGGTCGGCAATCATGCACTAGCGTTCATCGGCGATACGCTGGCGGAAAACGGCGACAAAGTGCCTGAACTGTTTATTGTGACGCTGCCCCGGGATGAGGCAGGGTGGAAGCGGCAGGGCGATGCGCCGCTGGCCGGAAGTGCAACGACGATGCCCGCGCCGCCGGCAGGCGTCAGCCAGCGTCGTTTGACCTTTACCCACCAGCGCCGCTATCCGGGGCTGGTGAATGTGCCGCGCCATTGGGTACGCGCCAATCCGCAGGCCACCGAGATCGCCTTTCTGATGCGTGATGATGCAGGCATTGTACAGCTGTGGCTTATCCCGCCTGCGGGCGGCGAGCCGCGTCAGTTAACACATACTGCTACGGGGATTCAGTCGGCGTTTAACTGGCATCCATCGGGCGCGTGGCTGGGATGCGTGGTGGAAAACAAAATCGCGCTCTGCGATGCCCGCAGCGGCGCGGTAAGTTATTTGACGACCGATCGCGAAAATCCGCCGTCCGCGGATGCCGTCGTATTTTCGCCGGATGGCAAATACCTGGCGTGGATGGAAGACGTCGACGGTTATCGCCAGTTGTGGATAACCGAAACGCAGCGCTAGCTTAGCGCGAAGGCATTGGCGCTGGCGGGATCACGGAGTTGGTCGCCAGCGTCTCCTGCTCGCTTTTCTCGACGCGCGATTTTACCGAGCTGTCGGTACGGAACATATCCCACGGCAGCAGCAGCGTGTCCATGACCGCGGTGAACGGCATATCGAGGGCCACCAGCGATTTCACGCCCCAGTTGGTGTCGTCGTCGCCCAGCGTATGGGCGCTGGAGCGCGTGCCTGGGTAGGTTCCTTCCTTGCCGCCGGTATGCGACATTACGCTGGAGCAACCGCCCACACTAATCATCCCGCTGAACAGGACCAGCTTTAACAATCCGCTTTTCATCACTCTTCCGTCATTTTATCGGGGTTACTTCGGTTATAACGAGCCGTCCCGTGAATGCCTAGCGTTATTGCACTGCACTGTGGCGAGTATCGCACTTTGCCTTTTGTGCTTTGCAACCAGTCTAAGCATTCGCCAGCAAACTGCAAAAAAATTTGGCCGAAAAGGGCTTGAAAAGCGTCGGGGCACACCCATTTTAGTAGTGTCACCCAATGAGGATACGCCTGAGGGGTATTCCGGGTCATAACGGCTTGTCCATGATGGAAAGCCATTGAATTCTCGCTGATTTCAGGAGCTATTTACTATGCGTAATTTCGATCTCTCCCCGCTTTATCGTTCTGCTATTGGTTTCGACCGTCTGTTCAACCTGTTAGAAAATAATCAAAGCCAGGGCAACGGCGGCTACCCTCCGTATAACGTTGAATTAGTAGATGAAAACAATTACCGCATCGCGATTGCCGTCGCCGGTTTTGCGGAAAGCGAATTAGAGATAACCGCGCAAGACAATCTTCTGGTGGTGAAAGGCTCCCATGCCGCCGAGCAGAAAGAGCGCACCTATCTGTACCAGGGTATCGCGGAGCGCAACTTCGAGCGTAAATTCCAGCTCGCCGATAACATTCATATTCGCGGCGCGAACCTGGTCAACGGTCTGCTGTATATCGATCTGGAACGCGTGATTCCGGAAGCGAACAAACCGCGCCGTATCGAAATTAACTAATTGACCGCTTCAGGCCGCGCGGCGGCCTGAATAAACAACTTGCTCGCCGTCAGGGAGCAGATGCGAATTCGCTGAATTCGCAGGTACCTACTCGCTTCTCAGAAGGAGAAAACACTATGCGTAACTACGATTTATCCCCACTGCTGCGTCAATGGATCGGTTTTGACAAACTGGCTAACGCCCTGCAAACCGCCGGTGAAAGCCAAACCTTCCCGCCCTATAACATCGAAAAAAGCGACGATAACCATTACCGCATTACCCTCGCGGTAGCTGGGTTCCGTCAGGAAGATTTGGATATTCAGCTGGAAGGTACGCGTCTGACCGTTAAAGGCACGCCGCAGGCGGCTGAAAAAGAGACCAAATGGCTGCATCAGGGGCTGGTGAATCAGGCCTTCAGCCTGAGTTTCACCCTCGCGGATAATATGGAAGTCTCTGGCGCCACCTTCACCAACGGCTTGTTACATATCGACTTAACCCGCCACGAGCCGGAAGTCGCCGCCCCGCAGCGTATCGCGATTAGCGAGCGCCCGGCGCTGAATAGTTAATTAAGCCACATCGCTTTCAAGCCCCGATAACTCGGGGCTTTTTTGTGCGTGAAAGCGCATTAAATCACCTTGCTGCAACAGATGTTTCAGTTTAAAAACGAATGCTTGCCATATAGGCTTACTAAAACAAGGGATATGTTATGAATGAACGGCAGTCACTTGAAGTGAGGGGAGCGGCCACCCGTTCCAGTGATGCTGTTAACAGCTATTATGATAAATGAAGCAAGGAGCGATATGTACTACCGGAATGAAGTTCAGGGATATTTTAAAAATAATAGAATCTTAGCTTTGAAATTTGATAGGGCTCTGTCCAGTGTCAGAGTGGGGGTGTCAAATCAGATTGAAATGATAGGTTCAGGAGCTAAAAGAGCGTTGTATTATTCCTCATGCTTTACCAGTGAATATCAGGATGTCTGCAAGCAACAAAAGCAAGAGGATATAAGATTTACAATAGGTCTTGGTCGTGTTATTGAAGGGGATAGTGTGGTTTTTGAAATGGTTAAGGTTTATTTTGATGAGATTTTTAAGTCCAAAACGACACAGCAATTAGAAAAAATAAAAAAAATCCTCATGACTGTAAATATTCACATAGCAGCAAGCACCTTGACACAACAGGGCTTTTCTCTGGGGGTGGCATCGGCTGTCGCAGTAAGTACAAATGTAAGCTTTAGCATGAGTGCATTAACCGGTCGGGCTGCTGGTATAGCTGTTGGGATTGCTGGAGTATATGGCATTGTACAAAAAGCAGCTGAGAGTGCTAATCAACTGCGCTCGCTTCATCCATGGTATTATTTTGCATTATATTCAAAGGGGCTGGAAATGATGTATTTTCTTGTCTCATCTATATTTGAAAAGGCCGGTGCATTTAGAGTGCATCAAATCTCTGATGATGATATTGCTGATATTATTAAACGAATGATTAGGTAGATGATATGGGGTTTGTGAAGTCACTTTTGAAACGGTTTTTTAAAACGTTAATATCAGCTTATGTTCCAGCTTTGTTGGTTGTTATATTCGCCGTTGTGTTTTTCAGATTTTTCCCTGAAGGTCCTGTTTGGCCTGTGGGGGTATTTGTTATTTTTATTATTTATGTCTTTGCCCGCTATGTTAAGTAGGATGTATTTTAATGATGAGGAGCTTCAATAACGATCGATTCAAAATCCGCAGGCCCCTCGAGTCTTCTACGCAAAGCGCACCTTGCAGCGGCGTCCCTACTGCGCCTGTCGAGTAAAAAGTGCTGCAAAAAAGAAAATGCTCCCGAGTAGCGGAGCTACTCCGCAATTATTGTGCGCCATGCGGCATACAACCCACCCGGCAGCAGTCATAATCCCTGTTAATGATAATGTTATTCACAGGGAAAATAGTATGAGTGATATAGCATTGACCGTCAGCGTGTTGGCGCTGGTTGCGGTGGTGGGATTGTGGATCGGCAATGTCAAAATCCGCGGCGTTGGCTTTGGTATCGGCGGCGTGCTGTTTGGCGGCATTATCGTGGGCCACTTCGTGGATCAGGCAGGGATTACGCTGAGCAGCCCGATGCTGCATTTTATCCAGGAATTTGGCCTTATTCTCTTCGTTTATACCATCGGTATTCAGGTCGGTCCGGGCTTTTTTGCCTCGTTACGCGTCTCCGGCCTTAAGCTCAATCTGTTCGCGATCCTTATCGTCGTACTTGGCGGGCTGGTGACTGCGATCCTGCATAAACTGTTCAATATTCCGCTTCCGGTCGTTCTCGGCATCTTCTCTGGGGCGGTCACTAACACCCCCGCGCTTGGCGCCGGGCAGCAAATCCTGCGCGATCTTGGCCTGCCGTTTGATGTCGTCGATCAGATGGGGATGAGTTACGCGATGGCCTACCCGTTTGGTATCTGCGGCATTTTGCTGACCATGTGGCTGGTGCGGCTGTTCTTTCGTATCAATGTGGAAAAAGAGGCGCAGCAGTTTGATGAGAGCAGCGGTAACGGGCACGCTCATCTGCATACCATTAACGTGCGGGTGGAAAACCCGAATCTAAATAATATGGCGATTCAGGACGTGCCAATGCTCAACAGCGACAAAATTATCTGCTCGCGGTTGAAGCGCGATGAGCTATTGATGGTGCCGGCGCCGGCTACGCTTATCCAGCATGGCGACCTGCTGCACCTGGTCGGGCGGCCGGAAGATTTACATAACGCGCAACTGGTGATTGGTAAAGAAGTGGCGACTTCGCTCTCAACGCGCGGTACCGATCTCAAAGTGGAACGCGTGGTGGTCACTAACGAGAAGGTATTAGGGAAGAAAATCCGCGATCTGCACTTTAAACAACGCTATGACGTCGTGATCTCGCGGCTTAATCGCGCTGGGGTTGAGCTGGTGGCTAGCAGCCATGCCAGCCTGCAGTTTGGCGACATTCTTAACTTAGTTGGACGGCCTCAGGCCATTGACGCGGTGGCCAATGAACTCGGCAACGCGCAGCAAAAGCTGCAGCAGGTGCAGATGCTACCGGTGTTTATCGGCATTGGTCTCGGGGTACTGCTTGGTTCCATTCCGCTATTTATTCCCGGTTTCCCGGCGGCGTTAAAACTGGGGCTGGCCGGCGGGCCGCTGATTATGGCGCTCATCCTCGGGCGTATCGGCAGCATCGGTAAGCTGTACTGGTTTATGCCGCCGAGCGCCAACCTGGCGCTGCGCGAACTCGGTATTGTGCTGTTTCTGGCGGTGGTGGGGCTGAAATCCGGCGGCGATTTTGTCGACACCCTGCTCCACGGCGAGGGGCTCAGCTGGATAGCCTACGGTATTTTCATCACCGCTATCCCGCTGCTGACGGTGGGCATACTGGCGCGGATGCTGGCGAAGATGAACTATCTGACCCTCTGCGGCATGCTGGCGGGCTCAATGACCGACCCGCCGGCGCTGGCCTTCGCCAACAACCTGCACGCCACCAGCGGCGCGGCGGCGCTCTCCTACGCCACGGTTTATCCGCTGGTGATGTTCCTGCGGATAATCACCCCTCAACTACTGGCCGTGCTGTTCTGGGGGCTGAGTTAGCGGGCTCTGTGCCTGGACCCGGCGCAGGTGGTAATCCACCTGATACTCGCTGGCGTTGCGGAACATCACGGAATAGTTAAGAAACTCGCCGCTATCGCTGTAGGAAAGCGAGGTAATGCGCAGCAGCGGCGTCTGCTCCGGCACGTTCATTGAGCGTGCCAGCTGTTTATCCGCCAGTACCGGGGTGAGGGTTTCATAGTTGCCGCTGATGGTGATACCGCACTCTTTCTCGATATAGTCGAACTTCGACCCCTCCAGATGACCCAACGACAGATGGCGGAACAGTTTAACCGGCATATAACTGTCCTCCAGCATTAGCGGTTTACCATCGACGTAGCGCACCCGGCGTGAGAAATAGATCCGTTCATCAATTTTAATTCGCAGCTGACTGGCGATAGCCGGCGGCGCGGGCATCACTTCGAATATCAACACCTGACTCACCACTTCTTTACCCTGCTGGCGCAGAACTTCCGCCAGCCCGGTCAGGTTGCTGGTCTCATGGTGTACATCTTTGCGCGCGACATAGGTGCCGGAGCCGTGGCGGCGCACCACTAATCCACTTTCCACCAGCAGGTCAATGGCTTTGCGAATCGTCATGCGCGCCACGCCGAACTCCTGCGCCAGTTTTTTCTCGCCCGGTAACGGGCTGCCAATGTTGAAATCGGAAGAGTTGAGCCGTAAACGCAGTTTGTCAGCAATAGATTTGTAGATCACCAGTAGACCTCTATTCGTCATTGATGAATCAGCGATAGCCAGCTGACGTGAATTATAAAATTATAAAAAACAATAAATTAAAAACTATAAGTGACATTGATTTCGTCACCTCAATTCATCGTGTCTATGTTTTACGCAAAAAGTAGACAACATTGACCGAATTAAAACCATGAATGCGATCACGAATCGCAGCGGCGCAGCATGTTGCCGACGGGGCGAATTCCTATGCTCGAAGCAGGCCGGTAAAGAATAAAAAAAGGCCACTTACCCTACGAGTTGTTACATGAGGATTTTCAAATGCTCAGTCAAATACAACGCTTTGGCGGCGCCATGTTTACCCCGGTTTTGCTGTTCCCATTCGCCGGGATTGTGGTGGGTATCGCCATTATGCTGCGTAATCCGATGTTTGTCGGCGAAGCGCTCACCGCACCCGATAGCCTGTTCGCGCAAATTGTTCACATCATTGAAGAGGGCGGCTGGACCGTCTTTCGTAATATGCCGCTGATTTTCGCCGTCGGCCTGCCGATTGGCCTGGCGAAGCAGGCCCAGGGCCGGGCCTGCCTGGCGGTACTGGTCAGTTTTCTTACCTGGAACTACTTCATCAACGCCATGGGGATGACCTGGGGCCACTTCTTCGGCGTTGATTTCTCCCTTGATCCCACGGCGGGAAGCGGCCTGACGATGATTGCCGGGATTAAAACCCTGGATACCAGCATTATCGGGGCCATCGTTATCTCCGGCATCGTCACCGCGCTGCACAATCGTTACTTCGATAAACCGCTGCCGGTGTTCCTCGGTATTTTTCAGGGATCGTCGTTCGTGGTGATCGTTGCTTTTCTCGCGATGATCCCTTGTGCCTGGCTTACGCTGCTCGGCTGGCCGAAGGTACAGATGGGGATTGAGTCGCTACAGGCTTTCCTGCGCTCAGCCGGCGCGCTCGGGGTGTGGGTTTACATCTTTCTTGAGCGCATTTTGATCCCGACCGGCCTTCATCACTTTGTCTATGGGCCATTTATCTTTGGTCCGGCGGTAGTGGAGGGCGGCATCCAGGTCTACTGGGCGCAGCATCTGCAGGAATTTAGCCAGAGCGTTGAACCGTTGAAAGCGCTGTTCCCTGAGGGCGGTTTTGCGCTGCATGGCAATTCGAAAGTCTTTGGTTCGGTGGGTATTGCGCTGGCGCTTTACTTCACCGCCGCGCCGCAAAACCGGGTGAAGGTCGCCGGTTTGCTGATCCCCGCCACCCTGACCGCGGTGCTGGTGGGCATTACCGAGCCACTCGAGTTTACCTTCTTGTTTATCTCGCCGCTGCTATTTGCCGTGCATGCGCTGCTGGCGGCCACCATGGCGACGGTGATGTATATCTGCGGCGTCGTGGGGAACTTCGGCGGCGGCCTGCTCGATCAGTTCCTGCCGCAAAACTGGATCCCGATGTTCCATCACCACGCGTCGATGATGTTTATCCAGATAGGCATCGGCCTCTGCTTTACCGGCATCTACTTCGTCATCTTCCGCACCCTGATCCTACGCCTGAACCTGAAAACGCCGGGTCGCGAAGACAGTGAAATCAAGCTTTACAGCAAAGCGGATTATCAGGAGGCGCGCGGTAAAACCAGCGTGGCGGCAGCTGCGGAAAACAAGCTGGGCCAGGCCGCCGGCTTCCTGCAGGCGCTGGGCGGGGCCGGCAATATTGAAAGCATCAATAACTGCGCCACCCGACTGCGTATCGCGCTGGTGGATATGGCGAAAACGCAAAGCGACGAGGTGTTTAAAGCGCTCGGCGCTCACGGCGTGGTCCGCCGCGGCAACGGCATTCAGGTCATTGTTGGTCTGCATGTCCCGCAGGTTCGCGACCAGCTGGAAACCTTAATGAAAGATTCTTTATCGACCGAACACACCACCATGACGGAGGCAGTATCATGAAAAAATTCTCAGTTGTTATCGCAGGCGGCGGCAGCACCTTTACCCCTGGCATCGTTTTAATGCTGTTGGCAAACCGCGATCGTTTCCCGCTGCGGGCGCTAAAATTTTATGACAACGACGGCGCGCGTCAGGAGACTATCGCCGAAGCCTGTAAAATTATCCTCAAAGAACAGGCGCCAGAGATTGAGTTCAGCTACACCACCGACCCGCAGGCCGCCTTTAGCGATGTCGACTTCGTGATGGCGCACATCCGCGTCGGCAAATACCCGATGCGCGAGCAAGATGAAAAAATACCGCTGCGCCACGGCGTGTTGGGTCAGGAAACCTGCGGACCGGGCGGGATTGCCTATGGTATGCGCTCTATCGGCGGCGTGCTGGAGTTGGTGGATTATATGGAGAAATATTCGCCAAACGCCTGGATGCTCAACTACTCCAACCCGGCGGCGATAGTGGCTGAAGCCACCCGTCGCCTGCGGCCTAATGCTAAAATTCTCAATATTTGCGATATGCCGATCGGCATTGAAGGGCGGATGGCGCAAATCGTCGGGCTGAAAGACCGCAAACAGATGCGCGTGCGTTACTACGGCCTTAATCACTTCGGCTGGTGGACCTCGATTGAAGATCTCGACGGCAACGATTTGATGCCGAAACTGCGCGAGTATGTGGCGAAATACGGCTATGTACCGCCATCAAATGACCCGCACACCGAAGCCAGCTGGAACGATACGTTTGCCAAAGCGAAAGATGTACAGGCGCTGGATCCGCAAACGATGCCAAACACTTACCTGAAATATTATCTGTTCCCGGATTACGTGGTCGCGCACTCCAACCCGGAACGTACCCGCGCGAATGAGGTAATGGATCATCGGGAGAAAAACGTCTTTAGCGCCTGCCGGGCGATTATTGCCGCCGGTAAATCTTCCGCGGGCGATCTGGAGATCGACGAACACGCGTCGTATATCGTCGATTTAGCGACGGCTATCGCCTTTAACACTCAGGAAAGAATGTTGTTGATTGTGCCGAACAATGGCGCAATCCATAACTTTGATGCCGACGCGATGGTAGAGATCCCTTGTCTGGTCGGTCATAACGGACCGGAGCCGTTGACGGTGGGCGATATTCCGCATTTCCAGAAAGGGATGATGAGCCAGCAGGTGGCGGTGGAAAAACTGGTGGTGGATGCGTGGGAGCAGCGTTCATATCACAAGCTGTGGCAGGCGATTACGCTATCGAAAACCGTACCGAGCGCCTCGGTGGCGAAAGCGATCCTCGATGACCTGATTGCCGCCAATAAAGCGTACTGGCCTGAGCTGCATTAACCCTCGTTTTACCGGCATCCATCGGGTGCCGGTTCTTCTCTCCTGTTCGTGATTTAGGCTATGCTGTGGCCTGCTTGCGTGACGAACAAGGACTGCTGATGAAAATTTCCCGCATTGGCGAAGCGCCGGATTACCGCTTTTCGCTGGCCAATGAACGCACCTTTCTGGCGTGGATCCGTACGGCGCTCGGCTTTCTCGCCGCGGGCGTCGGGCTCGATCAGCTGGCGCCGGATTTTGCCACTCCGCTTATTCGCGAAGTGCTGGCGCTGCTGCTGTGCCTGTTTGCCGGCGGGCTGGCGGTGTATGGCTATCTGCGCTGGTTGAGTAACGAAAAGGCGATGCGCCTGAAGCAGGATCTCCCCTATACCCGTACGCTGCTGGTGATTAGCGTCCTGCTGCTGGCGGTCGTGGCGGCGGTGATGCTGCTGGTGCTGTATGGCGGATAAACGCCGGGCGCGGCGGGAGAACGATCCCGGTTTACAGCCGGAGCGCACCTCGCTGGCGTGGTTCCGTACTCTGCTTGGCTACGGGGCGCTGATGGCGCTGGCGATCAAACATAACTGGCATAGCGCCGGGCTGGCGTTCTGGATATCGATTGGCGTACTGGCTGTGGTGGCGATCGTTCTCTGGCGCTACACCCGCAGCCGCCATTTAATGGATGTTGCCGAGAGCGATTTTTTGCAGCCGGGAGCAGTTCGTGACAAATTTTTGATCTCCCTCGCAGTGCTTTCGCTGTCATTATTGTTTGCTGTAACGCATCTACGGCAGATCATTTTATTTCTTAAGGATGTGACATGACAGGATGTCGGACAGAATGCCACTCCCTCGCTCACAACGAACCGGCAGTGCAGGAGGTCAAAGTTTATCGCCACCACTGCCAGCAACCGCAGCAGCTATATCGGGAGCTACGCGCGCAGGGCGTGCGCGCCGTTCGTTTTATTCCGCAGCTCAGAGCGGAAGATGCCAATGCATGGGGAAAATTCCTTTGCGCCATTTTCCATATCTGGGCGCGGGAAGATATTGGCCGCATAACGATTACGTTGTTTGAGGAAACCCTGCGTATCTGGTGCGGCGAACCGCTGCGCGAACAGCGGCAGGTGGCCGCCAATAGCGCCTGTTTTGTCTGTGCATGGCGGCGGCTGTGCGCGGGCGACGACGACCCGCTCTGTGAAGGCTACCGCCAGTTCTATGTCGCCAGCGCCCCCTGTATGCGGGTCATGCGCGATCTGCGTAAACAGCAGCGGTCACCGGGCGAACTGATGCCGCTGCTGCGAGCGATTTAACGTCCCTTCGCCAGATACTGCGCCATCTCTTCTTCCGGCACCATACCGCCGCCGGTCGCCCATACCAGGTGGGTGGCCTGACGTAGCTGTTCGTCGCTCAGTCCTTGTAGCTGATGGTACGCTTTACTGGCGCAGACGCGCTGCGGCCCTGCCATCCCGGCCAGCGCGGACGGCTCAAGGCGAATGTTTTCCGCCGTTGCCAGCCAGCCCAGCATGTCGTACATCGTTTGATCGTCAAGGGTATACAGGCCGTCGAGCAGGCGCTCCATCGCCCGGCCAACGAAGCCGGAAGCGCGGCCGACCGCCAGACCATCGGCGGCGGTCAGGTTATCAATCCCTAAATCCTGCACCGCAATCTGGTCATGGAGCCCGGTGTAAATGCCGAGCAGCATACAGGGCGAATGGGTCGGTTCGGCGAACAGACAGTGAACGTGGTCACCAAACGCCAGTTTCAGGCCAAATGCGACGCCACCGGGGCCGCCGCCAACGCCGCATGGCAGATAGACGAACAGCGGGTGATCGGCATCGACCACGCGTCCTGCTTGGGCAAACTGCGCTTTCAGGCGTTCGCCGGCCACGGCATAGCCGAGGAACAGCGTGCGCGAGTTTTCATCGTCGATGAAGAAACAGTTCGGGTCGGATTCCGCCGCCTTGCGCCCCTGTTCGACCGCCACGCCGTAATCTTCTTCATACTCAACGACCGTTACGCCGTGGCTGCGCAGTTTGGCCTTTTTCCATGCGCGGGCATCCGCCGACATATGCACCGTGACCTTAAAACCGATGCGCGCGCTCATGATGCCAATCGACATACCGAGGTTGCCGGTAGAACCGACGGCGATGCTGTACTGGCTGAAGAACTGTTTGAATTCCGGCGTCAGCAATTTGCGATAATCATCTGCGATGGTGAGCAGTCCGGCTTCCAGCGCCAGCTTTTCCGCATGGGTCAGCACTTCATAAATACCGCCGCGCGCCTTAATGGAACCCGAAATCGGCAGGTGGCTATCTTTTTTCAGTAACAGATCGCCATTAATCGGCTGATTGAATTGTTGCTCGAGGCGGCGTTTCATTGCCGGAATGGCAACCACTTCTGATTCGATAATCCCGCCGGTGGCGGCCGTTTCCGGAAAGGCTTCCGCCAGATACGGCGCGAAGCGCTGCAGGCGTTCGTGAGCGTCTTTTACATCTGCGGCGGTCAGGCCGACATAGGGCAAACCTTGCGCCAGCGTCGTCGTCGCCGGGTTAAACCAGGTGGTTTCTTTCAGCGCGATCAGCTCCTGCACAAGCGGGAAGGTCGCGGTTAATTGGGTCAGGTCAGCGTTTTTCATATTACGTCTCGTTCGCTTAGATGATGAAAGAAAGCAGGAAGGTGGCGGCGAGTGCAAGTAAAGAAGCGATAAATGTCGCCGTCGTATAATACTTGAACGTTTCGCTGAGGCTTGCGCCACAGTATTGTTTCACCAGCCAGAACAGGGAATCCGTTACGATCGTGCAGCCAATGGCGCCGGAACCGATGGCAATAGCGATGATCTCCGGGCTTACGCCGGGATACAGCGGCAGCATCGGGGCGACGATAGCGGTGGCGCCCATCATGGCCACGGTAGCGGAACCGACGGCGGCGTGAAGGATCAGCGCCACCAGCCAGGCCAGCAGAATCGGATGCATATGCAGATTCGAGAGGATCACCGCCAGGCTATCGGCCAGGCCGCTGGATTTCAAAATCGCGTTGAACGCGCCGCCCGCGCCAATAATCAGCAGAATATTAGCAATCGATCCGAAGCCGTTTTCAGTATGAGTCAGCAGGACGCCCATCCCCATCTGGCGACGAATACCGAGAATGTAATAAGCGACAAAAACGGCAATAAACATCGCGGTGATCGGGTTGCCGATAAATTCCAGCAACATATACAGCGTGCCGCCTTTAGCCATGTTCAATTCAGCGACGGTTTTCACCAGCATCAGCCCAATCGGTAGCAGCACGGTAAATAGCGTAGCGCCGAGCGAGGGCAGCGTCGATTCTTCGCGTACTTCAAGGTTAGAAAACTCGGTCGGCACCGGTTTAAACGGTAGGCGGTTGCCGAGCAGCTTGAGGAACAATGGGCCGCCAACCAGCGAGGCAATCAGGCCAACCAGCAGGCCATAGACGATAACCGTACCGATATCTGCGCCGAGTTTATTCGCCACGAACAGCGCGGCCGGATGCGGCGGCACCACGCAATGCACCGCCATCAGCGCGGTACACAGGGGGATGGCCAGCTTCAGCAGCGAGGTATTGGTTTTTTTGGCAATGGAGAACGCCAGCGGGATTAGCAGCACCACGCCGACTTCAACAAACAGCGTAATACCGCAGATTAGGCCAACCAGCACCATAATTACGTCCGCCGACAACCAGCGACAGCGCTGTAGCGCCAGGCCGATGCGTTCCGCCGCGCCGGAGACTTCCATCATCTTCCCGAGGATGGTACCGAGACCGATCACCGCCGCCAGGAAGCCAAGCGTACCGCCAATACCGCTCTCAATGGCGTTGACCATATCCAGCGGCCCCATGCCCATCATCGCGCCGACGAAAAAGCTCGCCAGCAGGAGCGCCAGAAACGGATGAAACTTCAGTTTGACGATCGTTAAAACGATTAACACGATACTGATAAATAGCGTGCCTACCACCCAGATTTGAGATTCCATACCCCACCTCGCCGTAAATAACGTGTGGTTATTGAACAGAAAAGCGACATAGGCTGACAAACGATATAAATCGCCTTTCAGGTGATCCAAATTGATGCAAAAGCGTGATTTGGTTCTTAAATAGCCCGTTAAATGTGTATTGGGTCACTTTTATTCATCTTTCAGGCGCGCTCCGGCTGCGTTTTTTTTACACTTACCGGCAAAGAAAAGGCGAGGAATTGTGATGGATGTGATGAAAGAGATAGGCAACCGGCTGCTAAACGGCTGGCAGTTATCAAAGCTGTACACCTTTGAAGTCGCGGCTCGCCATGAGTCCTTTGCACTGGCGGCGGAAGAGCTGTCGCTGACGCCGAGCGCCGTTAGCCATCGTATCAACCAGCTGGAAGAAGAGCTGGGTATTCAGCTATTTATACGTTCGCACCGCAAGGTGGAGCTGACCCGCGAGGGGCGGCGGGTATTCTGGGCGTTGAAATCCTCGCTGGATAGCCTTAACCAGGAGATTCTGGATATTAAAAATCAGGAGCTCTCCGGCACGCTGACGGTGTACTCGCGCCCGTCGATCGCGCAGTGCTGGCTGGTACCGGCGCTGGGCGATTTCACTCGCCGCTATCCGTCCATCTCGCTGACTGTGCTCACCGGCAACGATAACGTCAATCTACAGCGGGCGGGTATCGATCTGGCAATCTATTTTGATGACGCGCCGTCAACACAGCTCAGCCATCATTTTCTGATGGATGAAGCGATCGTGCCGGTATGTACGCCGAAATACGCGCAACAGCAGCAGTTAATCCACAATCCAGGCAATCTGCGCTACTGCACGTTACTCCATGACCGCCAGGCATGGAGCAATGATTCCGGCACCGATGAGTGGTTCAGCTGGGCGCAGCAGTTTGCGATTGAATTGCCGCAATCGTCGGGTATCGGCTTCGATCGTTCTGATTTAGCGGTGATTGCGGCGATGAATCACGTCGGAGTAGCGATGGGGCGTAAACGGCTGGTGCAGAAGCGGTTAGAGAGCGGGGAGCTTATCGCGCCGTTCGGCGACATGACGCTGAAGTGTCACCAGCACTACTATGTGACGACCCTGCCGGGCCGTCAGTGGCCGAAAATCGACGCCTTTATCGAATGGCTGCACAGCCTGACATAGGGCAAAAGCCGCTATCCGGGGGATTTCCCTGCTTGCGCTACGCTTAGCAGGGCTACGGTTCTACGGAACCCACCGCCGGGGCCTTCATCAGAACGGTAGCCCGGATAAGGCGTAAGCCGCTATCCGGGGAGCGCCAGCGGCGCTTATACCGGCTGCTGGTGGCTGGTAAAGCGCGAGGCCAGCGGCAGCCAGCACAGCAGAATCAACAGCCCCATTAACATCATTAGCAGGCCGAGGCTGCTTTGCCCCGTTTGCGGCATCATCGCCGACAGCCAGGCCAGCACGCCGGAGCCGATATTCTGCAAGCCGCCAACCAGCGCGCCAGCGGTACCGGCGAGGAACGGAAATGGCTCCATCGCGCCGCTGGTAGCCAGCGGGAACAACATACCCGCGCCGAAGAAGAACAGCGCCGCAGGCACCAGCAGTGTCCAGACGGTCATAACGCCGAACAGCCCAGGCAACCACATCATAACTCCCGCCAGCAGGCAGCAGATAACCGACTGCCACATCAGCGTTGAGAAGCGTTTATTCGGACGGCCAGCGAACCACGCGCCGAAGAACGCCGCCGGGATCGGCAGAATAAACAGAATACTGACCGCCATACTGCTCAGGCCGAGCACCGCGCCCATCAGCACGCCGGAACAGGCTTCGAACACCGCAATTCCGGCCAGCCCGCCCACCAGCATCAGCAGGTAACAGTTAAAGGCGCCGGTACCGAACAGCGTTTTGTAACTGGCCAGTAGTTTCGTCCGCGGCGCGCCTTGTGGCCGCGTTTCCGGCATCCATTTCGCCATGCTGAAGGTCACGCCCGCGCACAGCACCAGTAAGAAGGCGTAGCAGGCGCGCCAGTTCCACAGGGTATCGAGGATGCCGCCGAGCAGCGGCGCAATCAGCGGGCTGACCAGTATCCCCATATTTAACAAACTGTTGGCGTGACGTAGCTGCGCGCCTTCATACAGGTCTCGCGGCAGGGTGCGCGCCATGACGCCGCCGACGCCGGTGCCCATCCCCTGCATGGCGCTGGCGGCGATCAACACCGGCAGGCTATGGGTGGTGATGGCAACCAGCGTCGCCAGCATAAAAATAGACATCCCGACGAGGATCACCGGGCGGCGGCCCACGCGGTCAGAGAGCGGGCCGTAGAACAGCTGCGAAATGCCGTACGTCAGGAGGTAGGCCGCCATTACGCTTTGTACCGCCCCTTCACGGACGTTAAGCGATACCGCCATGTCGGCGATAGCCGGAATATAAATGGTCTGCGCCATCTGGCCAACGGCCACCAGCAGTACCAGCATCAACAACAAATTGAAGTTCTTATGCCGTTTCATGTCGATGAATACTTCGTGAGCAATGAGAAATGAAGAATATGTGACTGACACACCCCTTAAACGATGGAGGAATCTACCACAATAAAATGACAGAACAACTACATAGCACCGATTATTGGGGAAAATTCAGGCAGGTTTTGTAAACAGGATCGGCAACTAATGTTGCCATTTTAATCTATGAGAGACGCAGCAGGATTGCTCCAGCGGCAATACCACAGGCGGCAACGATGCGCAGCGCTACCACTTGTTCCTTCAGGACGATAAATGCGATCAGCGCGCCGAACAGAATGGAGGTTTCACGCAGCGCGGCGACCACCGCCAGCGGCGCCTGAGTCATCGCCCATAGCGCCAGGCCGTAGGATCCCATGGTGCCGACGCCGCCGAGGATGCCCTTTTTCCAGTGCTGGCGTAAATAACGGCTGGCTTCGCGCCGCCGTGCCGCCATCGCCCAGCACAGCAGGCAGCAACCGTTCATAAAAAAGGTCCACAGGGTATAGCCGAGCGCCGAACCCGCCAGCCGAACCCCGGTGCCATCCACCAGCGTATAGCCCGCGATAAAACAGGCGTTGATCAGCGCCAGCATGATGCCTTTGCGGGAACTGACGCGGCCGTTGAAGGCCATTGCCAGAATCGCCAGACAGATGACGCCAATACCCAACCAGGCCAGCGGCGATAAGCGATCGCCGAGAAATATCACGCTGATAGCCGCGACCAGCAGCGGCGCGGTGCCGCGCATTAGCGGATAGGTCTGGCTCATATCCGACACCTGATAGGTCTTCGCCACCAGTACTGTATACACCACCTGTAATACACATGACGCCACCAGATAGGGGGCGCTGGCCAGCGTCGGCTGTGGCGCGAAGGGGAGCATCACCAGGGCGATCAGCGAGGCCGACCCGCTGACGCTTATCGCCGCGTACATTTTATCGCCGCTGGCTTTGACGATAGCGTTCCAGCTGGCGTGCAGCAGTGCGGCGAACAGCAAAATGCAGAATACGGTGATGGTCATCGCAGGCAAATTCAGCAGTTAAGGTCAGCGGACTGTAACACGCGCCCGCTGCGCCAACCAGCCGCGCTTACAGCGAGCAGAACAGGCGATGCGTAACCCGAGGCTCATCGTATACCGGGCGGAAACCAAAGCGTTCATAAAAGGGCCAGGCCTGCGCCGGGGCATGGGTATTAAGGAAATCGAACCAGGCGCCGGAATGCGTGATGACCGAGACCAGCAGCTGCTGGCCAATTCCCTGGCGGCGATGGCTATCGCGAATATAGAGATGGCGAATGCGCCCGGCCCGCGGCTGCTGGCTGAAGGGGTCGACGTTCAGACCGCAGACCCCAACTAACTGGCCACGGACGAACGCGCCCAGCAGCTTTTCACCAGGGGCGTTAAAGCGGTTTTTGCCGCTTTGCCAGTTTTCCGCCAGCCGACGCAGCATATTGAAGTGCTGTTCAAGGCTTTCGGCGCGCAGCGCGACGAACCCCGGATCATCCGGCGTCGTTGCGGCAATTAATAGCGGTGGCATGGTTCCTCCATCAAGTCATCCCGGAACGCCCGCAGGGCGCCTGCAGGGGGGCGGTTGCCCACCCCCCTCAGGTGCGACTTGAACCTGAATCAGCGGAACTGTTTCAGGACTGCATCAAGTAGTTGCAACACAGCAACCATGAGTTTCAGGATTAAAATAATAATATCCATTCCGCCCATACGCGCGTCTCCTGTGGTTAAGGAGCACAATAAGCTGACGTACCTTTCCGCTGCCTGTTGCCAGCTTATCCCTGTTCTCACAGGGGTTGCGCAGTGATGGCCGCACGGGCCGGACACGACGCATTGTTGACGTAACACAGTGTGCTCTCTCGGGGTTAAGGCACTGACGGCACCACCCGTTTCAGCCAGGACTTCGTTGCGCCGGTCAAACTTGCGGCCCCCGAATGGCACAAAGTGAACACATCCAGTATAGATAAATACTGTATGTATGAACAGTATTTTTTGGACAAATTCGCATCCGCCATCCATACTCTATGACAGAGAAATTTCGACCTTAAATTGCGCGAATTGCAGCGATCGCGTATACTTTTGTCGTTGACGTAATACAGTGTGCTTGCGGCTACCACCCGTAAAAATGCTGATAAAAACCTCGCTCCTGCGGGGTTTTTTGTTTTCTGCCGCTGATGTCGCGAATTGTGATCTTTCGCGCAAATTCTCGTGGATGAAAATAAATCCATTGTGAAAACGCAAAACCTGTGTTTGTATAAATTCAGCTTATTTTTTGACACAACAGGTCCCTAATGAACGCTGCCATGATGATTTCGACCCTACTAAAAACCGCGCCTGCCGCGGTGGTCGTCGTGTCTGTGGTGGTCGTCGTCGGCAATGCGCCGTAGGGTCCGGAACAACACGAATTCCAAACCCCGCCGGCGCAAACCGAGCGGGGTTTTTTGTTGGCGAGCCCCCCGGTAAAGTCGGCCCAGAATAAAAGGACTGGAGCATGGCAAGTTCGGGCACCACATCAAACACAATGCGCTTTACCGGCGCGCAGCTGGTTGTTCATTTACTGGAACGCCAGGGTATCACTATGGTCAGCGGCATTCCGGGCGGCTCCATCCTGCCCATCTACGATGCCTTGAGCCAAAGCACGCAGATCCGCCACATTCTGGCGCGCCACGAGCAGGGGGCGGGTTTTATCGCTCAGGGGATGGCGCGTACCGAAGGTAAACCCGCGGTCTGCATGGCCTGTAGCGGCCCGGGCGCCACCAACCTGATTACCGCCATCGCCGATGCCCGCCTCGATTCTATTCCGCTGGTCTGCATCACCGGCCAGGTTCCGGCCTCAATGATTGGCACCGATGCCTTCCAGGAAGTCGATACCTACGGCATTTCTATCCCCATCACCAAGCATAACTACCTGGTGCGCGACATCGCCGAGCTGCCGCAGGTGATGAGCGACGCCTTCCGTATTGCCCAGTCCGGGCGCCCCGGGCCGGTGTGGATAGATATTCCTAAGGACGTACAGTCGGCGACGATTGAACTGGAAACGCTGCCGGAGCCAGGCGAGCGCGCCCCGGCCCCGGCATTCGCGCCTGAAAGCGTGCGTGAAGCGGCGGCAATGATCAACGCGGCGAAACGCCCGGTACTGTATCTGGGCGGCGGCGTGATTAACGCGCCGCAGCCGATTCGGGAACTGGCGGAAAAAGCCAACCTGCCGACCACCATGACCTTAATGGCGCTGGGTATGCTGCCGAAGGCACATCCGTTGTCGCTGGGCATGCTGGGGATGCACGGCGCGCGCAGCACTAACTTTATTCTGCAAGAGGCTGATTTACTGATTGTTTTAGGTGCGCGTTTTGATGACCGGGCGATTGGCAAGACCGAGCAGTTCTGCCCGAACGCGAAGATTATTCACGTCGATATCGACCGCTCGGAGCTGGGCAAAATTAAGCAACCGCACGTAGCGATTCAGGGCGATGTGGCGGAGGTCTTAGCCCAGCTTATTCCGCAGATTGAAGCGCAGCCGCGTGATGAGTGGCGCCAGCTGGTGGCTGATTTACAAAGAGAATTCCCCTGCGCCATCCCGCAGGAAAGCGACCCGCTCTCCCATTACGGCCTGATTAACGCCGTGGCCGCCTGCGTTGATGATGAGGCGATCATCACCACCGACGTTGGCCAGCATCAGATGTGGACGGCGCAGGCCTATCCGCTCAACCGTCCGCGCCAGTGGCTGACTTCCGGCGGTCTCGGTACCATGGGCTTCGGCCTGCCGGCGGCCATCGGCGCGGCGCTGGCCAATCCACAGCGTAAGGTTATTTGCTTTTCTGGCGACGGCAGCCTGATGATGAATATTCAGGAGATGGCCACCGCTGCCGAAAATCAGCTGGATGTAAAAATCATCCTGATGAACAACGAAGCGCTGGGGCTGGTGCATCAGCAGCAGAGCCTGTTCTATCAACAGGGCGTCTTCGCCGCGACCTATCCGGGGATGATTAACTTTATGCAGATCGCCGCCGGTTTTGGTCTGCAAACCTGTGATTTAAATAACGAAGCAGATCCGCAGGCGGCGCTGCAGGCGATTATCGACCGTCCGGGTCCGGCGTTGATCCACGTGCGTATCGACGCGCAGCAGAAAGTGTATCCGATGGTACCGCCGGGTGCGGCCAATACTGAGATGGTGGGGGAATAAGCCATGCAAAAGCAACACGATAACGTCATTCTGGAACTCACCGTCCGCAACCACCCTGGCGTCATGACCCACGTCTGCGGGCTATTTGCCCGCCGCGCGTTTAACGTTGAAGGCATTCTCTGCTTGCCGATCCAGGGCAGCGAGCACAGCCGCATCTGGCTGCTGGTAAATGATGACCAGCGGCTGGGGCAGATGATTAGCCAGATTGAAAAGCTGGAAGATGTCACCAACGTGGCGCGTAACCAGTCCGATCCCACCATGTTTAACAAAATTGCGGTGTTCTTCGAATAACGCTCAAGGCTTGAACAGCTACGCGCTTACCGCTAAGGTAAGCGCCTTTGCCGGATGGCGCTGCGCTTATCCGGCCTACAGGGAGTGAATCCGTAGGCCGGATAAGGCGTTTACGCCGCCATCCGGCGCTTTCAAGCACCAGGAAACACCATGACTACCATCGCCCTTATTGACGATCATTTGATTGTTCGCTCCGGTTTTGCTCAGCTGCTGGGGCTGGAAGCTGATTTTCAGGTTGTCGCTGAATTCGGCTGTGGACGGGAGGCGCTGGCGGGGCTACCGGGGCGCGGTGTACAGGTCTGTATCTGCGATATCTCAATGCCGGATATTTCCGGACTGGAGCTGCTAAGCCAATTGCCGAAGGGGATGGCGACCATCATGCTGTCGGTGCACGATAGCCCGGCGCTGATCGAGCAGGCGCTGAACGCCGGCGCGCGCGGCTTCCTGTCGAAACGCTGCAGTCCGGATGAACTTATCGCCGCGGTCCGCACGGTGGCGGCGGGCGGTTGCTATCTCACGCCGGATATCGCCATGAAGCTGGCTGCAGGGCGCCAGGATCCGCTCACCAAACGTGAACGCCAGGTGGCGGAAAAGCTGGCGCAGGGCATGGCGGTGAAAGAGATCGCCGCCGAGCTCGGCTTGTCGCCGAAAACCGTTCACGTTCACCGCGCCAACCTGCTGGAAAAACTGGGCGTCAGTAACGACGTTGAGCTGGCGCGCCGCATGTTCGATAGCTGGCAATGAAGGCCGTCGTCTCACGATTGCTGTCGGTGATCGGCTGCGCCTTTATCTTCTCAGCCGCCTGGTTCTGCCTGTGGAGCATCAGTCTGCATCTGGTGGAACGCGCGGACCTGGCGGTGCTGCTGTTTCCCTTTGGCCTGCGTTTAGGGCTGATGCTGCAGTGCCCGCGTGGCTACTGGCCGGTGCTGCTGGGAGCCGAGTGGCTGCTTATCTTCTGGCTGGCGCAGGAAGTGGCGCTGGCGCACCCTATAATATTGATGACCGGAAGTCTGCTGACCCTGCTGCCGGTAGCGTTGATTTCACGCTATCGCCATCAGCGCGACTGGCTGACATTATTGCGCCAGGGCGGGGCGCTGATCGCCGCCTCGCTGCTGCAATCGCTGCCGTGGTTGGCACAAGGGAGCGAAGGATTGACCGCGCTGTTGTTGACGCTGACCGGCGGCCTGACGCTGGCGCCGACGTGCCTGGTTATCTGGCACTATCTTACCAGCACCGTCTGGCGGCCGCTGGGACCGTCGCTGGTGTCGCAGCCGGTTAACTGGCGCGGCCGGCATCTGATCTGGTACCTGCTGCTCTTTACCGTCAGCCTGTGGCTACAGCTCGGGTTGCCCGCCGAACTCTCCCGCTTTACCCCTTTTTGTCTGGCGCTGCCGATTATCGCTCTCGCCTGGCACTACGGCTGGCAGGGGGCGCTGATCGCCACCCTGATGAACGCCATCGCGCTGATCGCCAGCCAGACCTGGCACGATCACCCGGTTGATTTATTGCTTTCCCTGCTGGCCCAGAGCCTGACCGGACTGCTGCTGGGGGCGGGGATCCAGCGATTGCGCGAGCTTAACCTGTCGCTACAGAACGAGCTGGCACGTAATCGGCGGCTGGCGGAACGCCTGCTGGAAACGGAAGAGAGCGTGCGGCGCGACGTGGCGCGCGAGCTCCACGATGATATTGGTCAGACTATCACAGCAATTCGCACCCAGGCGGGGATCGTGCAGCGTCTGGCGCCACACAACGGTAGCGTACGGCAGAGCGGTCAGTTGATAGAACAACTGTCGCTGGGGGTTTACGACTCCGTGCGAAGACTGCTTGGTCGTCTGCGTCCGCGCCAGCTTGACGATCTGCCGCTTGAACAGGCGATACGTTCGTTGATGCGCGAAATGGAACTGGAAGACCGCGGTATCGTCAGCCATCTCGAATGGCGGATTAACGAGGCGGGGCTGAGCGAAAACCAGCGCGTGACGCTGTTTCGCGTTTGCCAGGAGGGACTGAATAATATCGTCAAGCACGCCAGCGCCAGCGCCGTCACCCTCCAGGGCTGGCAGCAGGATGGGCGATTGATGTTGGTGCTGGAGGATGACGGCTGCGGCCTGCCGCCGGGGTCGAATCTGCAGGGGTTCGGCCTGACCGGCATGCGTGAACGCGTGACCGCGCTGGGCGGTACGTTAACTATCTCCTGCACACACGGTACCCGCGTGTGCGTCAATCTACCGCTGCGTTACGCCTGAAAGGAGCGCCGATGTTTGCCTTTTTAAAAGCGCCGCCGGACGCCGCGCCAATTAGCGATAAACGCGAGCTGGACGAGCGTTATCGTTACTGGCGTCGACATATTCTGCTCACTATCTGGCTTGGTTACGCGCTATTTTATTTCACCCGCAAAAGCTTTAATGCCGCAGTACCTGAAATTCTTGCCAGCAATGTGCTGACCCGCAGCGATATCGGCCTGCTGGCCACGCTGTTTTACATCACTTACGGACTGTCGAAATTTTTCTCCGGTATCGTCAGCGACCGCTCCGACGCCCGCTATTTTATGGGGCTGGGACTCATCGCCACCGGGGTGGTGAATATTCTGTTCGGTTTTTCCACCTCGCTGTGGGCTTTCGCGCTGCTATGGGCGCTGAATGCCTTCTTCCAGGGCTGGGGCTCGCCGGTGTGCGCCCGGCTGCTGACGGCCTGGTATTCGCGGACCGAACGCGGCGGCTGGTGGGCGCTGTGGAATACCGCGCATAACGTCGGCGGCGCGCTGATCCCGATGGTCGTGGGGGCGGCGGCGCTGCACTACGGCTGGCGTGCGGGGATGACGATTGCCGGTTGTCTGGCGATCCTCGCCGGACTGTATCTGTGCTGGCGGCTGCGCGATCGCCCGCAGGCGGTGGGGTTACCCGCCGTAGGCGACTGGCGTCACGATGCGCTGGAAATCGCCCAGCAGCAGGAAGGCGCAGGGCTGACGCGCAAAGAGATCCTGACCCGCTACGTACTGGCCAATCCCTATATCTGGCTGTTATCGCTGTGCTATGTGCTGGTGTACGTGGTGCGGGCGGCGATTAACGACTGGGGCAATCTGTATATGTCGGAGACGCTCGGCGTCGATCTGGTGACCGCTAACTCGGCGGTGACCATGTTTGAGCTGGGCGGTTTTATCGGCGCGCTGGTGGCGGGGTGGGGCTCGGATAAGCTGTTTAACGGCAATCGCGGGCCGATGAACCTGATTTTCGCCGCCGGAATTTTGCTGTCGGTTGGCGGGTTGTGGCTGATGCCGTTTGCCAGCTACGTCATGCAGGCGGCCTGCTTCTTCACCACCGGGTTCTTCGTTTTCGGCCCGCAGATGCTGATCGGCATGGCGGCGGCGGAATGTTCGCATAAAGAAGCCGCCGGGGCGGCGACCGGGTTTGTCGGCCTGTTCGCTTATCTTGGCGCCTCGCTTTCCGGCTGGCCGCTGGCGCAGGTGATGGATATCTGGCACTGGACCGGATTCTTCGTGGTGATTGCGATTGCCGCCGGCATTTCCGCGCTGCTGCTGCTGCCGTTTTTAAACGCGCAGGCGCCGCGTACCGCCAGCGAAGCGTGATGTAGCTCACCCTTTCGCCGCGAACGGGGCAAAACTAAGAAATTTTCCCGGTTTCACCTGGACGCCGTCTCAGGCCAGACGGCGCGCTGGTTTTTACAATGCCTGGTTATTACGCAGGCATAAAAAATCAGCTCAGGAGATACCCATGCTGGCCTTTCTGAATCAGGTGCGCAAGCCGACCCTGGATCTGCCGCTCGACGTGCGGCGCAAAATGTGGTTCAAACCTTTCATGCAGTCCTACCTGGTGGTCTTCATCGGCTACCTGACCATGTATCTGATCCGCAAGAACTTTAACATCGCTCAGAACGACATGATCTCCACCTACGGGTTGAGCATGACGCAACTGGGGATGATTGGCCTGGGCTTTTCCATTACCTACGGCGTGGGCAAGACGCTGGTCTCTTATTATGCCGACGGTAAAAACACCAAGCAGTTCCTGCCGTTTATGCTGATCCTCTCCGCTATCTGTATGCTGGGCTTTAGCGCCAGCATGGGGGCGGGCTCAACCAGCCTGTTCCTGATGATCGCCTTCTATGCGCTGAGCGGTTTCTTCCAGAGCACCGGCGGCTCGTGCAGCTATTCCACCATCACCAAGTGGACGCCCAGACGCAAACGCGGCACCTTCCTCGGCTTCTGGAATATCTCCCACAACCTCGGCGGCGCGGGCGCGGCGGGCGTGGCGCTGTTTGGCGCCAACTATCTGTTCGACGGCCATGTGATAGGCATGTTTATCTTCCCGTCGATTATTGCGCTGATCGTTGGCTTTATTGGCCTGCGCTACGGTAGCGACTCTCCGGAATCCTACGGCCTCGGCACGGCGGAAGAGCTGTTTGGCGAAGCGATCAGCGAAGAGGACAAAGAGACTGAAGAAAATGCGATGACCAAGTGGCAGATCTTTGTTGAGTACGTGCTGAAAAACAAAGTGATCTGGCTGCTGTGTTTCTCCAACATCTTCCTCTACGTGGTGCGTATCGGTATCGATCAGTGGTCCACCGTGTATGCCTTCCAGGAGCTGAAGCTGTCTAAAGAGGTGGCGATTCAGGGCTTTACCCTATTTGAAGTCGGCGCGCTGGTTGGCACGCTACTGTGGGGCTGGTTGTCGGACTTGGCCAACGGCCGCCGCGCGCTGGTAGCCTGCGTCGCGCTGGCGCTGATTATCGCCACCCTCGGGGTTTACCAACATGCCAGCAACCAGTACGTCTATCTGGCCTCGTTGTTTGCGCTGGGCTTCCTGGTGTTTGGTCCGCAACTGTTGATCGGCGTCGCCGCCGTCGGCTTTGTGCCGAAAAAAGCGATCGGCGCCGCCGATGGAATCAAGGGCACCTTCGCCTATCTGATCGGCGATAGCTTCGCCAAACTGGGGCTCGGGATGATCGCCGACGGCACGCCGGTCTTCGGCCTGACCGGCTGGGCCGGCACCTTTGCGGCGCTGGACGCCGCCGCCATCGGCTGTATCTGCCTGATGGCCATCGTGGCTATCTTCGAAGAGCGTAAAATTCGCCGCGAGAAAAAGAATCGAGTTTTGCAGACTGCCTGATTCACCAGGTATTTGGTAACCTTGCCCGGCCATTGCGCCGGGCTTTTTTATAGGGTTTTCTGGGCGGCAAACGCATTAAATTAGTCGGCGATTTTTTCATATTCTTCTAACGATGACGCGGTAGATTTTTTAAGCATCGCCTCCGGCCATTCGACTTTGCGCCCGTAAATACCCACGTTAGGATTGACGGTCATATCTAACATCTCGTCTTTGAAATCCATATAGTGGTTAACCCAAGCCCAGAGTTTATAGTTATTAAAACATTCAGACTCAATAATAGTTTTTTCTGAAATAAGCGTAAATGTGTCGGCAATGTTTTCATTTTGATAAACATGGCAGCAAATACACGACCTTTGCTGATAAAAATCATAATAGCCTTTTATAGAATCCCAAGAGAATTCTTTGTATTCTGGCCGGGTCCGTTTATAGAATGGAAAGCGGGTTCTGGCTTTATAGTTGCGGTTCGGTCTTTGGAGTAGCACAAAAAAAACGTATTCGCAAATATAAACCTTTCCTGTTTTTCGATTAAAACGAATTGGGTAATGTCGTGGCGAAAAGAAGCAGTAATTTACTGCAAATGAGGAGAAATAAGCTATGGGCAATATAATAATGACGCCAAAGTGGATAGTGAGTGTTAGCAGGAGTTCACTTTTCTCTTGCCAAAAAAAAGCCGCGTAACTTTTGAAATCGAAAATCATATAGTATAAAAACATAATGATTCCCAAACATGATAAAATAACCAAAGGTAATAGCATAATGATATAGAGAATGTTCATCCCATAAAATGAAGAGTGATTGCGAGTGATTTCACAATAGTCATCATTAACATAGGATAATTTCCCCGCATGCGTTAACTTATTTGTATCGCCTGGAGTCTCTGCGATAAGGTTTTTAAGTTCCGTATCGGTAATTTGCTTTGCTAAATAATGGTTCTGGATCGGGAGCATATGCATTCCTTTGCCTATTGACTATGATACCGTTTCGGTGATTTTTTCATATTCATCTAATGATGACGCCGTAGATTTCTTAAGCATCACCTCAGGCCATTCGACTTTGCGCCCGTAAATACCCACGTTAGGATTGACGGTCATATCTAATATCTCGTCTTTGAAATCCATATAGCTACTGATCCACAGCCATAGTTTATAGTTATTCAACAGCATTGTTTCTGTTCCCATATCACCCGTAGTGAGTGTAAAGGAGTCAACGATGCTGTTGTTTTCATATACATGACAGTTAAGTCGCGCGTTATTATTCGAAAACTGACAAATTCCTTTAATATCGCTCCAGGCAAATTCTTTGTATTCAGGTTTTGTCTTTTTATAGAAAGGATGGTGGAAGAAAAATGTATAGGGCTGAGTATGAAATAAATCATGGAGAATATACTCATAAACATAAACTTTCCCAGTTTTGCGATTAAAACGGATTGGATAATGCCTGGGGGAGAAAACCGAGTAATTTACCAGTGCTGCTAAAGGAAAGGCCAGTGCGAATAATACTAATATTGTAAAATGTAAAATCAGTGTCACTTGTTGTTTGTTTGGGTCGGCCCAGAATGAGTCAATATACCATTCAAAATCAAAAGCTGCTTCATATAAAAACGCAATGACCCCAAGAAATATCAACATAACCATTGGTAAGAACAATGCAATGCACAGAATATTCATGCCATAAAATGATGTGTAGTTACGAGTTATTTCGCAATAATCATCATTTACACAGGAGAGTTTACCCGCGTGCGTGAGTTTATCTGTATTACTTCTCGTCTCGGCATTGAGTCTGGCAAGGCCATCGTCATCTATATGTTTTGCTAAATAGGTGTGTTGCATAATATGCATTCCGTTGCTTGATAAGGGTAGTGAATCCATAAAAGGATAACATGCTTAATTATTACAGTGCAAAAATAGCAATTCATAGATTAAGCTAATTACATTAATGCGAATATTTGTTTTTAATATATTGTTTCTTTATGTCAGTATGATTGATTAATTCGTTAAAACTATAAAGTAACGCGATAAGTCACATTATGGTTCGTCCGACAGTCGACAGCAGGCAAATTCCCATTATGATAGTGAGGCTGCGATTGGATGAGAGGATGCATGATCTGGATAGGACTGGCCACCCTGATAGTGGTATTTGTTGTGGGATTTCGGGTGCTTACCTCTGATTCACGCCGCGCGATTCGTCGCCTGAGCGAACGCCTTGGCATTACGCCTGTTCCGTTGGAATCGATGATCGATCAGCTGGGAAAAACCGCCGGTAATGAGTATTTGCGTTACCTGGAGCGGCCGAATGAAGCACATCTGCAGAATGCCGCGCAGGTGCTGCTCATCTGGCAGGTGGCGATTGTCGACGCCAGCGAAAAAAACCTGCATTACTGGTATCGCCTGATGCAAAAAGCGCGATTAGCGGCGCCGATTACCGACGCGCAGATCCGCCTGGCGCAAGGTTTTCTGCGCGAGCTGGACCCGGATGTGAGCGATTTACATAACCTACAGCAGCGCTATAACGACCTGTTTCTCCCGGAAGACGGCGTGCACTGGCTGCACTGATCTCATTGTTATCCGGCCTGTGGTTCATCGCTTTTGTGTGCCGGATGGCGGCTGCGCCTTATCCGGCCTACGGTTTACGCACTCGTCACTTGTAGGCCGGATAAGCGTAAGCGCCATCCGGCAGAATGACGAGGCCTGTATTCTCAGGCTACGCTTTTGTATTACGTTATGAAAAGCGAGAAGAGTTGCGAAAACGTTAAGTACGTCACATACAAAATGTTACACTGCGCAGCTTTCCGCCACTTTCTTCGCAGGTCCTCATGAGTCATTCAAATGAAACCAAACCCCATGCACGCGATCTCGCGCGGCCAAACTGGTCGGCGGTCTTCGCGGTTGCTTTCTGCGTCGCCTGCCTGATTACCGTCGAGTTTTTGCCGGTCAGCCTGTTAACGCCGATGGCGCTGGATTTAGGCATCTCCGAAGGGATGGCCGGGCAGTCGGTAACGACGACGGCATTCGTCGCGATGTTTTCCAGTCTGTTTATCACCGCGGTTATCGGCAAAACCGATCGCCGCTACGTGGTTATCCTGTTTTCGCTGCTGCTGACCCTATCCTGCCTGCTGGTATCGTTTGCCGATAGTTTCACCCTGCTGCTGCTGGGACGCGCCTGTCTGGGCCTGGCGCTCGGCGGTTTCTGGGCGATGTCGGCATCACTGACCATGCGTCTGGTGCCGATGCGCGTGGTGCCGAAAGCGCTATCGATTATTTTCGGCGCGGTATCAATCGCGCTGGTGATCGCCGCCCCGTTGGGCAGTTTCCTTGGCGGGCTTATCGGCTGGCGCAACGTCTTTAACGGCGCGGCGGTGATGGGCGTGCTGTGTACGCTCTGGGTGCTAAAAGCGCTGCCGTCGCTGCCGGGTGAATCGGCGGCTCAGCAGCAAAATATGTTTGGTCTGCTGAAGCGTCCGGGGGTGATGGCCGGGATGTGCGCCATTTTCATGGCCTTTGCCGGACAGTTCGCCTTCTTTACCTATATTCGCCCGGTTTACATGACCCTCGCCGGTTTTGACGTCGACGGCCTGACGCTGGTGCTGCTGAGCTTTGGTATCGCCAGCTTTATCGGCACCTCGCTCTCCTCGGTAGTGCTGAAGCGCTCGGTCAAAGCGGCGCTGGCGATTTCGCCGCTGGTGCTGACAGCCTGCGCGGCGGCGCTGGTACTGTGGGGAGAAAGCAAAATCGTCGCCTCGACGGTGGCGATTATCTGGGGCTTCGCGTTTGCGCTGATCCCGGTGGGGTGGTCAACGTGGATCACCCGTTCGCTCTCCGATCAGGCGGAAAAAGCCGGGTCGATTCAGGTGGCGGTGATCCAGCTTGCCAACACCTGCGGCGCCGCGGTCGGCGGTGTTGCGCTCGACCACTTAGGGCTGCTGTCGCCGCTGGTGTTGTCAGGAATATTAATGCTGTTTACCGGCCTGCTGGTGACGACCAAAGTGAAGGTGAATTAACCCGCTTACGGCCGTTCGCCTTTTGCCAGCCGGGCGTTGATGTCGGCAATCACTTCCGGCAGATCCGCCAGGGTATCAACCACATAGTGAGCCCCGGCGGCATACAGTTTGCCTGCCGCCCGCTCGCGACGGGTGGCGATTTCCTCTTTCGACATCGCCTGGTACTCCTCCCAGGTAGCGCCGAATTCGTTACCGGACACCGCCAGGCCGACGCTCCACATTCCGGCATGTAACCCTTCGCTGATGCCCGGTGCGGCGTCGTCGACCTTCACGCAGTGGGCCACATCGTCTATGCCCAGGGTAATCACGTTCTGCAGCGCCATCCACGGGCCCGGACGACCGCCGACGGCAAGATCATCGGTGGCGACCCAGTGGTCCGGGGCGTAGCCCTGGGCGGCGGCGGCCGGTACCAGCTTTTCCATCACCGGGCGCGGATAACCCGAGCAGGAGCCAATCTTCAGACCCTCGGCGCGCAGCGCGGCGAGGGTGTCGACAACGCCGGCAATCGGTGCGGAAAAATCGACAACCTTAGCGATTTGTAGCGGCATAAACGCGGCATAGATCGCATCGATATCGGCGGCAGTCATCGCGCGGCCAAATTTGGCCTGCCAGCGGCTATCGACAGCAGGGAGTTTGCCCAGCGCCTCAATGTGCTGCCACTTGCCAAGCCCCATTGGCACGCGGGCCTCTTCAAGGGTGATCTCAATATCGAAGGCCTGGCGGAAGGCCTCGACGAAAATTTGCGTCGGGGCGAAAGAGCCGAAGTCTACGGTGGTGCCTGCCCAGTCAAGGATCAGTGCGCTAATACGGTTCATGGCGGTTCCTTATTGTTTCCAGTACATGGCGTTGTCGATAGCCGCCAGCAGGGCGGTGATATCGGCGTCGTAGACTTCGCCAATGTTGCCGATGCGGAAGCAGTCGCTTTGCGATACTTTGCCCGGATAGATAACGAAGCCCTGATCTTTCAGCTTCTGGTAGAAGGTGTGAAAGCGGTACTGCGGCGCATCCGGTGAATAAAAGGCGGTAATAATCGGCGAGTGCAGGCTATCGTCGAGCAGCGGCCGGAAGCCGAGTACGCGCATTCCGGCGACCAGCCGGCGCTGGTTGTTGCGGTAACGCCGATGGCGGGCGCTGACACCGCCTTCCTGCGCTAGCTCTTTCAGCGCCTGGGCGAAGGCCAGCACGGTATGCGTCGGCGAGGTGAAGCGCCACTTACCATGATTATCTTCCATGCAGCGCCACTGGGCGTACAGATCCAGAGACAGCGAGCGTGAACGGCCTTTGCAGGCGGCCAGCTCCGCTTCGCGGGCAATCACGAAGGCAAAGCCCGGCACGCCCTGAATGCATTTGTTGGCGGAGCTTATCAGGTAATCAATATTCAGCGCGGCGATATCCAACGGAATGCCGCCAAAGCTGCTCATCGCATCGACGATATAGCGTTTATCGTACCGTTTCGCCAGTTCGGCCACTTCTTCGATCGGATTCAGCATGCCGGTGGTGGTTTCGCTATGTACCATCGCGATATGGGTGATCGCCGGGTCGTTCTGCAGGATCTGTTCGATCGCCGCCGCATCAGGGCGGGAGACTTCGCCGCAGTCGTAAGGGTGGCAGGCGATACCCATCAGTTGTGCCATCTCAATCATACGCGCGCCATAGGCGCCATTGCTGACGATCAGCACTTTCCCCTGTTCGCCTATGACGCTGCCGAGTACCGCTTCGACCGCGTAGCTGCCGCTACCCTGCAGCAGCACCGCTGTATAACCGTCGGCCGGGGTAGCCAACTGCACCAGCTGCTGGCGAATGGTCTGTACCACGCCGAGATTGTAATCATCATCCCAGGTACAGCTATCGAACAACATCGCCTCTTTCACCGTACGGGAGGTGGTTAACGGGCCGGGGGTCAGCAGCAGGTAGTTCCGTGAAGTCATTTGTCTCACCATTTGGTCTATACCAGATTTATATTTATCATGGAGACAAAGCCGGGGTAGGGTCAAAGGAAATGTGGCGCTGCAACAAAAAATTCATCTGGCTATGTATAATGAGCGCACGAAAAGTGGCAGTGAGTAAACATGAAATCACCCTCTGGCGAGATGCCGCAATACCTGATGATTAAGGCGCAGCTGCAGGCGCGTATTCAAAACGGCGCGTTGAAAAGCGGCGATAAGCTGCCTTCCGAGCGCGAACTGTGCGCGCTGTTCAACACGACCCGGATTACGGTACGCGAGAGCCTGGCGCAACTGGAGGCCAGCGGCGTGATTTACCGCGCCGACCGCCGCGGCTGGTTCGTGACGCCGGAGCGTCTGTGGTTGGATCCGACGCAAAATACCAACTTCCACAAGCTGTGTCTCGAGCAGGGGCGCGAACCGAAAACGGTGCTGCTTGAAGGACGCTTAACCGCCGTGCCGTTGGACGTGATGGCCCCGCTGGCGCTGCAGCCCTTCGATCAGGTTTACCTGCTGACGCGTCTGCGCTATGCCGACGGCCGGCCGGTGTGCTACTGCGAAAACCACTGCCTGCCCGCGCGGGTGCCTGAGCTGCTGCGCCACGATCTCAACGGCAGTCTGACCGAGATTTATCAAACTCAGTACGACCTGATCTATACCAGTATGCATTTGTCGTTTTATCCCACCTCAATGCCGCCGCAGGCCGCAGAGGCGTTGGGGGTGATGGAAGGGCGCCCGGCGCTGCTGTTGCGCCGGCTGAATTACGATCAGCACGGGCGTATTCTCGATTACGATATTGAATACTGGCGGCATGACAGCCTGCGGATTGAAGTCGATACCCATTGATTTTATTGGTTAAATTTTTTGATCTCCCCGGGGCGCTAGCGCGTGCCGGGGCTATGCACTTCCCCTCGTTTTAACTCTTTCGACACACTTCTTTCATCGTTTTGTCATAAACCCCCGGTAGCGTGAAGGCAAATCTGGTCTACACCAGAATAATTGACTATCCGATGAGGCTTATACGATGAAACTCCCCCGACTTGCTCTGCTGTCCCTGTTCGCGCTGACCAGCTCTCCGGTTTGGGCAGACGGCGTCGTCACGGTTTACTCCGCCGACGGCCTGCATGACGGCGATAACAGCTGGTATCAGAGCCAGTTCGCCGCCTTCACCAAAGCGACGGGCATCAAAGTGCAGTATGTGGAAGGCGGATCCGGCGCGATCGTTGAACGTCTGGCGAAGGAGCGTACCAATCCACAGGCTGATGTGCTGGTCACGGTGCCGCCGTTTATCCAGCGCGCCGCGAAAGAGCAATTGCTGGCAACCTTTACCCCGCAAGGTAGCGCGCAGATCCCCGGCGCTAACGACCGCTACGCGCCGCTGGTGAACAACTATCTGACCTTTATCTATAACAGCCAGTTGCTGAAAAGCGCGCCGGCCAGCTGGCAGGATCTGCTGGATAGCCGCTACAAGAACAAGTTGCAGTACTCCACGCCGGGGCAGGCGGGCGACGGTACCGCGGTGATGCTGCAGGCGTTCCACAGCCTCGGCGGTAAAGACGCCGGTTTTGCGTATCTGGGTAAGCTACAGGCCAATAATGTTGGCCCATCGGCCTCGACCGGCAAGCTGACGGCGCTGGTCAACAAAGGCGAGCTGTACGTCGCCAATGGCGATCTGCAGATGAACCTGTCGCAGATGGCGCGTAACCCGAACGTTAAAATTTTCTGGCCGGCGGATGACAAAGGCGAGCGCAGCGCGCTGGCGCTGCCCTACACCATCGGGCTGGTGCAGAACGGGCCGAACAGCGAAAACGGCAAGAAGCTGATCAATTTCCTGCTGGATAAACCGGCGCAATCCAGCGTCAGCGCGCGCTCCTGGGGCCTACCGGTACGCAGCGACGTGGCGCCGGATGACGCTAATTTTAAGGCGGCGAAAGCGGCGCTCGACGGCGTGAAGAGCTGGGAGCCGAACTGGGATGATGTCGCGGTATCGCTGTCGGCTGACATTGCCCGCTGGCACCAAGTGACCGATAGCGAGTAAGCCTGATGTTGATGAAAACCACCGTCACTTCTTCCCCGTCGCTGGCGGGGACTTCCGGGATCACCCTGGACTCGCTGCGCGTTTCATACCACGGCAACGTGGTCTTAAAACCGCTGTCATTGACCATTGAACCCGGTGAGGTGCTGGCGCTGATAGGCCCTTCCGGTTCCGGGAAAACCACGGTGCTGCGGGCGATCGCCGGTTTTGTGCAACCGGCTGGCGGTCGGATTGTGATCGGCGATACTGACGTCACCCAGCTGCCGCCGTATCAACGCGGGCTGGCGATGGTGGTGCAGAACTACGCGCTGTTTCCGCATATGAAGGTAGAAGATAACGTCGCCTTCGGCCTGCGGGCGCAAAAGCAGCCCAGGGCGCTTATCGCCGAGCGGGTGGCTGAAGCCTTAAAAATCGTCGGTATGGCGGATTACGCCACCCGCTACCCGCATCAGCTTTCCGGCGGCCAGCAGCAGCGCGTCGCGATAGCCCGCGCGATTGCCGTGCGTCCTCGGGTACTGTTGCTTGATGAACCGCTGTCGGCGCTGGATGCGCAAATTCGTCATAACATGGTGGAAGAGATTGCCCGTCTGCATCGCGAACTGCCGGAACTGACCATTCTCTACGTCACCCACGATCAGACCGAAGCGCTGACCCTGGCGGATAAAATCGGCATCATGAAAGACGGTTCGCTGATTGCCCACGGTGAAACGCACGAGCTGTACCACTATCCGCCGAACCGCTTTAGCGCCGAATTCCTCGGCCGCGCCAATATCCTGCAGGCGACGGCGCTGAAGGACAGCACCGAGCCGGGGCTGGTTAGCGTGAGCTGCGGCGGCGGCCTGATTAACGCCTTCAGCCGGGGCGGCCTGCATGGCAACAACAAGCTGTTATGCATTCGCCCGCAGCACATGAGCCTGGCGCCGCGTTCAGCGATGAGTAATCGTCTCAACGCCACCCTGACCTCGATACACTGGCAGGGCGATCTGACGCATCTGCTGTGCGACGTCGCCGGCGAAGCGGTGCGGATTGTGATGACCCACGTGAACCCACTGCCGCGCGCGGGGGACAAGCTGGCGCTCTACTTCGAACCTGGCGATGCGGTTCTGATCGAGGTGCAATAATGGCGCAAACCCTAACGCTCGCGCGTCCGGCGCGAAACCTACGCCCTTACCTGTGGCTGGCATTGCCGCTGCTGGTGCTGGCGACGCTGTTTTTCTATCCGCTACTGCTGATCGCCGAACAGGCGTTACGCGACGCCAGCGGCAACCTGAGCCTCGAGACCTTCAGGCAGGTGATTGACTCAAAACGCTTTATTGGCGCGCTGCTCAATACCTTACAGATTGCGGTGTTCGCTACCCTTGGCTGCCTGGTACTCGGCAGCGTGCTGGCGCTGATTCTGGTGTTTATTCCGTTCCCCGGCAGCCAACTGGTGAGCCGGGTCATTGATACGTTTATCGCGCTGCCGACCTTCCTGATTACCCTCGCATTCACCTTTATTTACGGCTCGGCGGGGCTGCTCAACGGCACCCTGATGGCGTTGTTTGCTTTTGAGCTGCCGCCGGTAGACTTTCTCTATTCGATTAACGGCGTGATTCTGGCGGAGATTACCGTCTTTACGCCGCTGGTGATGCGCCCGCTGATGGCGGGACTGCGGCAGATAGATAAGAGCCAGCTGGAAGCGGCGAGTATTCTCGGCGCCCATCCGCTACGGGTGATTACCCAGGTTATCTTCCCGGCGGCGCTACCGGCGCTGATGGCGGGCGGCAGCCTGTGCCTGCTGTTGACCACTAACGAGTTCGGTATCGTGCTGTTTATTGGCGCCAAAGGAGTTAATACCCTGCCGATGATGGTCTACAGCAAGGCGATTCTGGAGTCGGATTACAGCGTGGCCTGCATGATTGCGCTGATTAATATTCTGCTGTCGCTGGGGCTGTTTATGCTCTATCGGCTGGCGGCGGCGCGCACTGGCGTAAGGAGTTAACGATGTTGATTTGGTCGCGTAAAGGCCGCGCGGCGGCGGGCGCGCTGGCGGTGACGCTATTTGCCGGCGTTTTCCTGCTGCCGCTGGCGGTGATTTTACTCTCCAGCCTGAGTAAACAATGGAACGGCCTGCTGCCCACCGGCTTTACCTTTGCCCACTTTGTTAACGCCTTTCGCGGCGCGGCGTGGGATTCGCTGTTTTCGAGCCTGATGGTGGGCTTCTGCGCCAGCCTGTTGGCGCTGCTGTGTGGGATGTGGGCGGCGCTGGCGCTGCGCCAGTATGGCGCGACGCTACAGAAATATCTTGGCCTGGCGTTTTATCTGCCCAGCGCCATCCCCTCGGTTTCCGTCGGGCTGGGCATTCTGGTGGCGTTCAGCCAGGGGCCGCTGCAGATGAACGGCACCTTCTTTATCGTTCTGGCGGCGCACTTCGTGCTGATCTCCGCCTTTACCTTCAGCAACGTAACGACCGGGCTGGCGCGGATTTCCGCCGATATTGAAAACGTCGCCTCAAGCCTGGGCGCTTCGCCGTGGTATCGCCTGCGCCATGTGACGCTGCCGCTGATGACGCCGTGGATGATTTCAGCGCTGGCGCTGAGCCTATCGCTGTCGATGGGGGAGTTGGGGGCGACGGTGATGATTTATCCGCCGGGTTGGACGACGCTGCCGGTGACCATTTTCAGCCTCACCGATCGCGGTAATATCGCCGATGGCTCGGCGCTGACCATTGTGCTGGTGGGCGTCACGCTGCTGTTGATGATGAAGCTTGAGCGCATCGCCCGCCGATTAAGCCAGAGATAATTTGTACCCGGAGCTGTAGCCCGGCTCAGCGTAGCGCCAGCCGGGAATCGGATTGCCTCAGCGCTGTAGCCCCGGTAAGCGGCAGCGCCACCGGGGATTTTGAGGCCGCCAACAGCGGCAGTTTCAGCCAGCATGGTGAATAAATTAAAGGCAGGCCGCACGGACCGTAGGCCGGATAAGGCATTTATGCCGCTATCCGGCATAAATGCGGACACAGGTTATTGCCTCAGAACCATGCCTCAAACATGCCGCCGATGTTTAACGAATCCAGCCGCTCGTCGCTGGTGTCGTTGACCTTCGCGGTGTGCTCGTTATCCACCTGGCCGCCGGTAACATAGAAGCGCAGCATCGGGCGGAACTCGGGCCCCATGTCGATGGCGATGTTCTGCGACAGCGTCAGCTTCCAGCCGTGGTTATCCCCGCCCTGGTCGTAGTCAACGCGCTGGTAGCCCGCTTCCAGCCACGTCGAGTGAACGTCGTTCCAGAAGTACATTGGCCGGACGATCGCGCCGTAGTTTTTACGGTTATCGGTATTGTCCTTGCCGTTGTCGTAATCGTGGAAGGCCAGCAGATACTCGATCTGCGCCTGCTGGGTGAACTTATGGCTGCCCTCGAAGCTGGCGTAGACCGTGGTCAGGTCATCGGTCTTGTTGTAGACGCTGTTATCCGAGTTGTCGGAGTAGCGCAGAATAACTTTGTTCACCCCGCTGTCATTGCTATGGCTCAGTACCAGCCCGCCCTGCCAGGCATCGAGGCGCGCGTCGCTGTCCACCGCTTTTGAGTCAAAGCCGTAGTTGGCATATACCTC